>JBCBIS010000006.1:0-6626 GCA_038524325.1 Pseudomonadota bacterium | reverse complement strand
CAGCGACGGCAGCCTCGAATGGGGTGATCCCATCGTGGTAGCATCCCCAGAGATCGCATAAAATCGCGTCGTATCCAGCCGAAACCTCGGCCAGCGAATTCAGAATGGTGCAGGTCATGAAACCCTCCGCCTCTGCGCCATTGCCGGTTACAGACGCGTTAGGCGGCAATCAAGGCGCGCGTCGCCACATGCGGCGCAGAACCAGGAACCCGCGATAGCCCCGCTCCAACCCCCAGCGGATCAGAGCGTTGTCGGCCAGTCGACCGAAGAACCGGGTCGCGGGCAAAGCGCGCCAAAGCGCGATGAAGCCCCCGGCCCCGGCGGCGAGCACGTGGTCTCCACGTTCGACCGTGAAACGGTTCAGCAGAGAATGCCGGTCGAGGCCCGGTGGAATCGGGTCGGTCACCAGATCGACCCAGTCGATCGCTTCGGCGCCCTGCCGGCTTTGATACCACCCGATTTCCCGGCGGCAGATCGGGCAGCCTCCGTCAAAAAAGACGCGGCGCGCTGCTCTTTTGTCTACTATTGCCTGTTCCATAAGGATCGACATATGACGGAAAAGCAGGGCGCCAAGGGGACAAAATGACCGATCCGACGACGCATGTAATGCCGGGGGTGCCGGTGGCGGCACGCTGGCTGGGCCTGTCCGGTTTGATCCCGTTTGTTGGCCTGGCCATGCTGATGCTGATCGGCTGGCCGGAGGGGGCGCGTGGTGTCCTGCTGGGATATGGCGTGGCGATCCTCTCCTTCATGGGCGGATGCCGCTGGGGCTTTGCCGCGACCGGCATGGGAGAGGGGCCCGATTGGGTGCCTCTGATCGTTTCGGTCCTGCCCGCCCTCTATGCGTGGGTGGTGATGTGGCTTCCCGGCCCGTTCGGGTTCTTCGGCCTCGCGCTCGGCTTCATCCTTTTGTTTTCAGCGGACCAGCGGCTGACCCGCCAGGGCGGGGCGCCCGATTGGTGGCCCGCCCTGCGCCTGCCGCTGACCATCGGCGCGGCGGGGTCGCTCACACTCGCTGGATTTCTCTGATCTCAGCCATCGAGGCGGGTCACCGTCCATCCCCGTTGGCGGAGCAGTTCGACCAGCCCGCTTTCTCCGGGCAGATGTAGCGCGCCGACGGCGACGAAGGTGTTCCCGGCCTCCAGGGCCGGCAGCAGCCGCTCCAGCCAGGCGATGTTGCGCTGGGTCAGGGCGGCCTCGAAAAAGCGGTCTGTCATCGCCCGCGCGTCGCTCAGACCCTGCTGTTCCGAGTACCAGATCCCAAACTCCGAGATCGCCATGATGTCGCCCGAGGCATAGAGGGCGAGGCGGGTCCGGCGCAGGTCTTCTTCGACAGCCCGGCCCTCTCCGATCTCTCCACTCGCTTGGGCAAACTCCTCAAACGGCAGGGTCTCGATCGCGGCGAGGGATTGCTCATAGGTTTCCAACCCACCCTCTCCCAGCCCCTGCGCGACCGCAAACCGTGCGAGGCGCTGATCCAGGCTTGGCGCGCCCGCTTGCAGTTCCTCGACCTGACAGGCGGGAAAGCCCAAAAGCGCCACCAGCATCCAGCCGCGCATCTGCTCCGCCGCCGCAAAGGGAATGCCCCGTTCGGCCAGGGCCGCCTCGATCTGCACCTTCTGGCCGGAGGAGAGGCGCTCGGACAGCGGCACTTGGGTGACGTCATAGAGCAACTCCATCGGCCGCGCCGCCATATCGGCCTGCATGCGCTGCTCTTCTGCGAGGCTCAATTCGAACAGCGCCGCTTCCGACTCAGACAGGACATCCCAGATCTCGGGCCCGATCAGATCGTGGGCCTCGGTATCGTGGAACGTGCCGAAGAGATGCGATGGCGCCGTGCCCGGGCGCGAGACCTGCCAGAACTTGCCCGAGGCATTCGGCGTCTGCTGCGCCCGGTCCAGCAGGGCACGATGCGCCTCGGGGTCCTCGGCCTGCAGGTCGCGCATCAGGTCGCGCCCTCCGCAGGCGGCGAAACCGGTTGCTGGCACGGCAACAATCAGGAGGGCGAGGGTGATCAGAGACAACATCAGGCGCATGAACTATCACTCCGAGTTTGGATATGCGGCGCGGCAGCAGCAAGGGCCACCGGAAGGTGCAGCGCCATTCTTGACAGAGCGTTCGAGGATGTCTATCTCGCGTCACGTCTGGGATTTAGCACTCGGTCGGGATGAGTGATAACGCCCCGAGGGCTGCCCAGACAAAGCTAAACCCTGATTCAGCCAGCCACCGCTGGCATCTGAAACTGGAAAACGCAACAAGGGAGCGCTTCCATGAACTTCACCCCTCTGCACGATCGCGTGCTGGTCCGCCGCATTGAGTCCGACGAGAAGACAGCGGGCGGCCTGATCATCCCCGACAGTGCCAAGGAAAAGCCGCAGGAAGGCGAAGTCGTCTCGGTCGGCGCAGGCGCGCGTGACGAAGACGGCGACCGGATCGCAATGGATGTCAAAGCCGGCGACCGGATCCTGTTCGGCAAGTGGTCGGGCACCGAAATCAAGATCGACGGCGAAGAGCTGCTGATCATGAAAGAGAGCGACATCCTGGGCATCCTCTCGGGCGACGCGGCTGCAAAAGCGGCCTGAACGCGCGCCGAGATCATTCCCTTTCCGAAGACGAACATCTGACAGGAGCAACCAAAAATGGCTGCAAAAGACGTCAAATTCGATACCTCTGCCCGCGATGCGATGCTCAAGGGCGTCAACATCCTGGCCGACGCCGTGAAAGTGACCCTGGGCCCGAAAGGCCGCAACGTGGTCCTGGACAAATCCTTCGGCGCACCGCGGATCACCAAAGACGGTGTGACCGTCGCCAAAGAGATCGAGCTGGAAAACAAGTTCGAGAACATGGGTGCCCAGATGGTCCGTGAAGTGGCCAGCCGCACCAATGACGAAGCCGGCGACGGCACCACGACTGCCACCGTGCTGGCCCAAGCGATCGTTCGCGAAGGCGCCAAGCAAGTGGCCGCTGGCCTGAACCCGATGGACCTCAAGCGCGGCGTCGACACTGCTGTCGCAAAACTGGTCGAAGGCATCAAAGAGATGTCGCGCCCAGTGGCCGACTCGGATGAAGTTGCCAAGGTCGGCACCATCTCGGCCAATGGCGAGGCCGAAATCGGCCGCCAGATCGCCGACGCGATGCAGAAAGTCGGCAATGAGGGCGTCATCACCGTCGAGGAGAACAAAGGCCTCGATACCGAGACCGAAGTCGTCGAGGGCATGCAATTCGACCGCGGCTATCTCAGCCCCTACTTCATCACCAACTCGGACAAGATGATCGCCGAGCTGGATGACTGCATGATCCTGCTGCACGAGAAAAAGCTCTCGTCGCTGCAGCCGATGGTGCCGCTGCTCGAGTCGGTGATCCAGTCCTCCAAGCCGCTCCTGATCGTGGCCGAAGACGTGGAAGGCGAAGCGCTGGCCACCCTGGTGGTCAACAAACTGCGCGGCGGCCTGAAGATCGCTGCCGTGAAAGCTCCAGGCTTCGGCGACCGCCGCAAGGCCATGCTGCAGGATCTGGCGATCCTCACCGGCGGCCAAGTGATCTCGGAAGATCTGGGCATGAAGCTCGAGAATGTCACCATGGACATGCTGGGCAACGCCAAGAAGGTCCAGATCACCAAGGACGAGACCACGGTTGTCGATGGCTCGGGCGAGAAGGCCGAGATCGAAGCCCGCGTTGCGCAGATCCGCCAGCAGATCGAGGAAACCACCTCGGATTATGACCGTGAGAAGCTGCAAGAGCGTCTGGCCAAACTGGCCGGAGGTGTTGCCGTGATCCGTGTCGGCGGTGCGACCGAGGTCGAAGTTAAGGAGCGCAAAGACCGTGTCGATGACGCCCTGAACGCGACCCGCGCAGCCGTGCAGGAAGGTGTCGTTCCGGGTGGTGGAACCGCGCTGATCCATGCGTCGAAAGCACTGGGCGATCTGAAAGGTGATAATCCCGATCAGGACGCCGGGATTGCCATCGTCAAGCGCGCGATCCAGGCTCCGTTGCGCCAGATTGCCGAAAACGCCGGTGTCGACGGAGCCGTGGTGGCAGGCAAGGTGATGGAGAGTGGCGAGGCGAACTTTGGCTTCAACGCGCAGACCGAAGAGTATGGCGACATGCTGAAATTCGGCGTGATCGATCCGGCCAAAGTGGTCCGGACCGCGCTGGAGGATGCAGCCTCGGTTGCCGGCCTCTTGATCACCACCGAAGCCATGGTTGCCGACAAGCCCGAGCCGAAAGGCGCAGCCCCGGCCGGTGGTATGCCCGACATGGGCGGCATGGGCGGCATGATGTAATCATCCGCGCTGCGCGTGAAGATCCTAAGGGTCGCCTTTCGAGGCGGCCCTTTTCGTTTGGTTTGGTTTGGTTAATTCGGCGAGCTTGAATGCGTTCGCGCTGCGCACTCACACGGCTTTTGTTGCGCGTCTCCTCCGGAGCCGCTCGTGGCACCCGGGTCAGCCGTTGTGCTCGGAGACCTGAAAGGTGGCGCGGTCGAGCCAGGTCGGATTGACCTCGACCCCCCAGCCCGGGAGATCTGTTACCGTCGCTTGCCCGTCTTCGATCGCGAAGGGGTCGCCAAGAAAAAGACCCTCCTGCCATGGATAGTAGTCCGGTCCCTCGATGGAGAATTCCAGATACTTCCCCGAATTGGGCATGGCCCGGAGCGCATGCATGGTGCAGATCGTGACCAGCGAGAGATTGGCGCAATGTGGTGTGCAGGGCAGACCCGCCTCTGCCGCCATCGCGGCCACGAGCAGGAACCGGCTGAGGCCGCCCATATACATGACATCGGGCTGGACGATATCAACTGCACGCATCTCGATCATCTGGCGCCAGATCGCGAGGTCCCAGTCTTGTTCGCCGCCAGTCACATCGATGTTGAGCGCATCCGTGACCTGCTTGGTTTGAGCGAGTTCCCAATAGGGGCAGGGTTCCTCGAAATGGCCGATGCCTTCGGCTTCGAGGACCTGGCCGACCTCGATGGCGCGGGCGGGGGAGAAACCGGAATTGCCATCGACAAGTTTGGCGACATCACCGAGGGCGCGGGAGACGGCGGGGATAACCGCCTCGGTCCGACCCGGCCATTCATCCACATCCCGTCCACATTCGGCGCCGACCCGCCATTTGAATGCGTCGAACCCTTTTTGGTCGCGCAGGCGACAGAGGCGCGTTGCCTCGTCCTCGGGCGTGATATCGCGCTTCATCGAGGAGGCATAGGCGCGCAGCGGACCGGCGCTGCCTCCGATCAGGGCGGTCACCGGTTTCTCCTCCCGTCGCCCCCGCAGATCCCAGAGCGCGGTGTCGAGGCCCGCCAGAGCGCGGCAGCGATAGGAGCCTGGGAACTTGTGCTCACGCTCCTCGACCAGACGGATCAGGGCGGGGATATCGTCTTCAGGCTGGCCAAGGACATGCGGCGCGACCTGGCGGTGGAAGATCTGGGCGGTGATATCGGCGTGATAGGTCGCGCATTGGCCCCATCCGATGGCGCCATCCTCGGCGGTCACCCGGGTGAAACACACGAATGCGTCGGTGAAGGTTTCCAGTTTTGCGATCCGCATGGCTTAGGCCCCGTTGAGGATGAGATCGGCGGCTTTGTCTGCCACCATGATGGTCGGCGCGTTGGTATTGGCCGAGGTGATGTTCGGGAAAATCGACGCGTCCACGACATGGAGCCCTTCGACTCCATGCACTCGGAGCGATGTGTCGACCACCCCCTGACGATCCTCCGGCGCCATCCGGCAAGTCCCACAGGCGTGGAAGACAGTGCTCGCGCGGCTGCGGAAATCCGCGAGGATCGCGTCATCAGACGCGTTTAAAGGTGAGAACCCGTTCCCGCCTGCGATCAGGCCTTGCATGGCGGGTGTCGCGGCGAGCCGCCCGATCAGGCGGGCGGCGGCGATGACCTCCGCCAGATCGGCTTCGCTGGAGAGATAGTTGGGCGCGATCTTCGGTGCGGAGTCCGGCCCCGGACCCGACAAGGCGACATGGCCTCGGCTGGTCGGGCGGCACGTGTTGAAGCCGAGGATGAAGCCAGGCCAAGGATCCGGCTTCAGCAGCGGCCGCTTGTCTCGATAGGTTGTCGAATAGCTGAGCGGATTGAAATAAAGCTGCACATCGGCGCGCTCGACACCGTCGCGGCTGCGCACCAGACCACCCATCTGATTGACGCTGATCGCCAGCGGACCGCGGCGGGTGAGGGCGTAGCGTATCCCGGCGCGCATCTGACCGAACAGGTTGCCGAGATCCTGGTTGAGGGTCGGCTCGCTTGCGCGGAACATGTAATCGACGCCCAGATGATCTTGCAGACCGCGCCCCACGGCGGCGTTCTCGCGCCTGACAGATATCCCGAGGTCCGACAGAAGCGCGCCCGGGCCGATCCCCGAGCGCTGCAAAAGCAGAGGCGAGAGAACCGCGCCGGCCGACAAGACCACCGTTCCAGCGGCGACCTCCCGCATCTCACCGCGCCAGCGATAGGTGAGACCCGTTGTCCGCCGACCGTCGAATACAACGCTCTCCGCCAGCGCATGCTGACGCAATTCCAGATTCTTGCGCCGCAACGCGGGACGGAGAAACGCATCGGCGGCGGAGCAGCGCAACCCGCGTCGGACGGTGAGGGTGTTGGTCCTTATCGCCTCACC
>JBCBIS010000005.1:0-50399 GCA_038524325.1 Pseudomonadota bacterium | reverse complement strand
GTTCGATCAACCGATCGGCGTTGTCCTTCACCCCGAAAGTGCCCGCCACGACGAACAGCGTGCCGCTGGCAGGTTCGGCGCGAGTGGGTTGCGGCGCGGCCGCGGCGACCTCCGGCTCCGGTGTGACCGGCTCGCGCGTCTCTGCCACGGTTTCGGGGTGAAGGACAACGCCGATCGGTTGATCGAACGGATCAAGAAGGCGGGATTTCCGGCCGCGGGGCGGGTCTCTACCCGCAACGAGCGCACGCTCACCCAGGTGGTCGCCGGGCCATTCGACAGTTCCGGGCGTCAGCGTGCAGCGCTTGATGCGATCCGGGCGATGGGCGTGCCCGACGCGATCGCGACAAAGGGGTGAGGTGATGATGATCCGACTTTTCGCCGCGTTTTGCGCGGTCCTCGCGCTCCAAATGCCGGCTGAGGCACAGCAAAGCACTCCGGCGCGGGCCGCCATGATCGTCGATCTGACGTCTGGTGCGGTTCTTCTGGAGAAGAATGTCGATGCGCCGCTGCCTCCGGCGTCGATGTCCAAGCTCATGACGCTGAACATGGTGTTCGAAGCGCTCGACTCGGGCCAGTTGGCCCTGGCCGACCGGTTCCGGACGTCGGAGCGGGCCTCTCAGATGCGCGGCTCCAAGATGTTCCTGCGCGCGGGCGAGGTGGTCAGTGTCGAGAATCTGCTGCGCGGTGTGATTGTTCAATCCGGCAATGACGCAGCCGTGGCCCTGGCCGAAGCGATGGCCGGCACCGAGGAAGCTTTCTCCGCCCGGATGACCGAGCGGGCGCACGAGCTTGGGCTGACGACCTCGACTTTCTCCAACGCTACAGGTTGGCCCGACCCCGAGCAACGGATGAGCGTGCGCGACATCGCCAATCTGTCGATCCGGCTGATCACGGAGTTCCCGGATCACTACGCCTATTTCAGCGAGACCGAATTCACCTGGGACGGGATCACCCAATCGAACCGGAACCCGTTGCTCAAGCTGGGGATCGGGTCGGATGGGCTGAAGACGGGGCATACCGAGGAGGCGGGCTATGGTCTCGCGGCGTCGGCCAAACGCGGCGATCGGCGGATCGTGGTGGTGGTGACCGGCCTCGAGTCGGCGGCCCAGCGCAAGCAGGAGGCTGAACGTCTGGTGAACTGGGCCTTCCGCGCCTTTGAAAGCCGCGCGCTCTATCGCGCGGGTGAGCCTCTCGCGACGGCGGATGTCTGGATCGGGTCGTCCGCCACGGTCCCTCTGGTGCCCGAACATGACGTCACCGTCCTCGCGCCCAATGGCCGGCTGGATGAGGCGAAACTGGCGATCAAGTATCGCGGCCCGGTCACGGCCCCGATTGCCGCCGGGGCGCGTCTGGGAGAGATCGAGATGTCGGCGCCTCAGATGCCTCCCGTTACGATTCCCCTGGTCGCAAGCCATGCGGTGGCCGAGGGCGGGTTCCTCGCCCGGCTCGAAGCGGCGGCGACCCTGATGATCGAGCGCATTCTGCCGAGCGACGGCTGACCGGATGCCGGATGGGCTGTTCCTGACCGTCGAGGGGATCGACGGGGCCGGCAAAAGCACGCAGGCGGCGATGCTGGCCCAGCATCTTCGGACGAAGGGCCGTGAGGTCGTGCTGACGCGCGAGCCGGGTGGCTCCCCCGGAGGCGAAGCGATCCGCCGCTTGCTGGTCGAGGCGGATGGCGGCGATTGGTCCGCCACCACCGAGTTATTGCTGTTCACCGCGGCCCGGCGTGATCATGTCGAGAAAATCATCCGACCGGCTCTGGAACGAGGACAGGTGGTGATCTCGGACCGCTATATCGACTCAACCCGGGCCTATCAGGGCAAAGGCGACCTCGCGGCAGAGATCGAGGAGCTTCATGCGCGCCTGATTGGCCTCGATCCGGTCCGCACCCTGATCTATGATCTGTCTCCCGAAGACGCGAGGGCCCGCGCGGATCGGCGCGCGGCGGGGGCTGCGTCGCGCGAGGATCGGTTCGAGCGGCGCGGGGTTGCCTTTCAGGGAGGCCTGCGCTCGGCCTTCCACGAAATCGCCGCTGCGGAGCCTGCGCGGGTCCGGCTGATCGACGCGTCCGGAACGGCTGGGCAGGTGTTCGCCCGCACCTGCGCAGCGTTGGAGGATCTGATCGGTGGCTGAGCCAGACGCGCCGATCGAGCCGGACCGGGTCCCGGGATGTCCGCACCCGCGACACACCGCGCGGCTGATCGGGCAGGCGGCGGCGGAGCAGGGCTTTCTGGCGGCATGGCGCGAGGACCGGCTGCATCACGCTTGGTTGATCCGCGGGCCGGAGGGGATCGGCAAGGCCACGCTCGCCTATCGCATCGCCCGGGCGGTCATCGCCGATGGCCCGGTGGAGGGCGGGGGGCTGTTTGGCGACCCGCCGGCGCCGCCATCCTCTCTCGACATGCCCAATGACTGTCCTGTCCTCGCACGAATGCGCGCCGGGGCCGAACCGCGCCTGTCCGTCCTGCGCCTCGGCGTCAACGAGAAGACCGGCAAGCCGAAAACCCAGATCGTGGTCGAGGATGTCCGCGCCGCCAAAGGGTTCCTGCAACTCAGCGCGGCCGATGGCGGCTGGCGTGTGGTGATCGTCGACCCTGCCGATGCAATGAACCGTTCGGCCGCGAACGCGCTGCTGAAGATGCTCGAAGAGCCACCGGCGAAGGTGTTGATCCTCCTGGTCTCGCATGCGCCGGGTGGGTTGCTGCCGACCATTCGCTCGCGCTGCCGGACCCTCGACCTCGCACCGCTCGGGGCCGAGGATCTGGCGGAAGCCTTGACCCTGGCGGGGGCGGCGCCGCCCGCCGCCGATGTCCCGGGGCTCGCAGAGCTTGCGCGCGGGTCGGTCGGCCGCGCGGCGCGGCTTTCGGCGGGGGAGGGGCTGGCGCTCTATGCGCAACTGATCGCGCTTCTCGGCCCCGGGCATCTGCGTCGCAGCGAGATTTTGCGGCTCGCCGATCTCGCCACGGGGAAGGCCGGGGCCGAGACATATCCTCTGCTGGCCGATCTCTTCCAGACGCTGATGGCCCGGATGGCCCGCGCCGCGGCGACCGGCGCGCCTTTGGTGGAGGCCGCCCCGGGTGAGGCGGCCCTGGCGGGCAGGTTGGCCCGCACGCCCCGCGACGCGCAGGTTTGGGCGGAAATGGCCAGCCGCACGGCCGAGCGGTTTCGCCACGCGATGGCGGTCAATCTTGACCCTGGCCAGACCATCATAGATACCTGCCTCGACCTTGACGCCACTCTCGCCCGGCGCCGTGAGACCGCCTGAACGCGCCCCTGCATAGCCTCCATTGGAGCCCCTGATGATCCCGAGCCTGGTCGACAGCCATTGTCATCTGGACTTCCCGCAATTCGAGGGGACCCGGGGCGACATCGTGGCCCGGGCGGTCGCGGCTGGGGTCACGCGGATGGTCACGATCTGCACCCGGCTGAAGAATGCCTCCACGGTCCAAGCCATTGCCGAGGGGCATGTAGAGGTGTTCTTCGCAGCCGGCAGCCACCCGCTGCACATGGCCGAGGAACCTATGGCGACGGTCGAGGAGCTCACAGCCCTCGCCATGCATCCGAAAATGGTCGGTATTGGTGAAACCGGGCTCGATTTTCATTACACCGCCGAGACTGCAAAGCTGCAGGAAGAAAGCCTGCGGGTGCATATCGAGGCTTGCCGACAGACCGGCCTGCCGCTGATCATCCATTCCCGCGCCGCTGACGCGGATATGGCGCGCATTCTGGCCGAGGAGCATGCGGCCGGCGCCTATGACTGTGTCATGCATTGTTTTTCCTCGGGCCAAGCCCTGGCCGAGACCTGCCTCGACCTCGGCTTCTATCTCTCGATGTCCGGCATTGCCGCCTTTCCGCGGTCGACCGAACTGCGCGAGATCTTCGCTGCGGCCCCGCTCGACCGGATTCTGGTGGAAACCGACAGCCCCTATCTTGCGCCACCGCCGCATCGCGGAAAAACCTGCGAGCCGGCCTATACCGCGCTGACCGCGGCCAAAGGGGCCGAGACGATGGGCGTCTCCTATGACGCGTTTTGCGCCGCGACCACGGCCAATTTCGACCGCCTGTTCGCGAAAGCCGCCGCATGGACCGGCTGAGATTCACCATTCTGGGCTGCGGTTCCTCGGGCGGGGTGCCGCGCATCGGGCCCGAGGGGCCGAATTGGGGCGCCTGCGATCCGGACAACCCGAAGAACCGGCGCACCCGCTGTGCCTTGCTGGTCCAGCGCCTCGGTGCCGGAGGCGTGACCAATGTGCTGATCGATGCGGGCGCCGATATCCGCCACCAGTTGATGGCCGCCGGTGTGGGCTTGCTCGACGCGGTCGTCTTCACCCATGACCATGCCGATCATGTCCACGGCATCGACGATTTGCGCATGGTGGTCTTCAATCGTCGCGCATGCCTGGCCGCCTGGATGGACGCCGCGACCGAGGCGACGCTGATGCGCCGGTTCGGCTATGTCTTCGAGCAGCCCCCCGGCTCGTCCTACCCTCCCATCATGGAGCGGCACCGGATCGACGGACCGCTGGAGATCGACGGGGCAGGGGGGGTGATCCGGCTCGACGGGTTCTATGTGCCGCATGGTGAGATCGAGGCTCTGGGCTTTCGGATCGGCCCGCTCGCCTATCTGCCGGATGTCTCGGCGATGTCCGAGGCCGGTTGGGCGGCGGTCGAGGGGGCGGCCTGCTGGGTCCTCGACAGTCTGCGCTGGACCCCGCATCCAAGCCACGCGAATGTCGAGACGGCCCTGGCCTGGATCGCGCAGGCCGCACCGGGCGAGGCGATCCTGACGAATCTCCATATCGATCTGGACCATGCGGAATTGAACGCGATGACGCCCGACACGGTCACGCCCGCCCATGATGGTCTGGTGCGCGAGTATCTGCTCTAGCCGCAGGGTGGGCGCGCCGCTGAGGAGCGTTTCAGAAGCGGATTGTCACCTGCTTGGGGGCGCCGCCGCCGATCCGGATCTGGCCCTCTTGCGTCTTTCCCTCGAAACTCGAGGTGAGGTTATAGGTCCCCTCCGGCAGGTTGGCGAGCAGCCAGGGGCCGGGGCAGACCGTCTCGAGCAAGGTCTGGCCATTGCGTCCAATGGTGATCGCGATATCGCCCAGATACTGCCCGTTCTGCTGCGCATAGACGAGTTTGAGACTGTGGGGGAAGGCGGCTTCTTCGGTGGCGGCTTCCTCGCCGATCCCGGAGCAGAGAAAGCGCAGCTCTGTTGCTGCCGCTGGGCTGCCGAGCAAAAGGGCGGTCCCCAGCAGGCCGGCCGACAAGGCGTTTTGGATCGATGCCATTTTCAACTCCCTCTTGCTATGCCCCCACATGTGGGAACGCAGCGCGCCATCACCAGCCTGACGGCGCAAAAAAGGCCGTTTCTTTTTCCCCTGCCACCTGAGAACATCGCCCGGAGAAAGATGTGGGGGAGAGGGCGCAATGCGGCCATGGATGGCCTATCTCTTATGCTTCATCGGGGTCTGCGGCCATGCGTCGAGCGAGTTCGTGGCCAAGATCGCAGAGACCCCGGGGCCGGAGTTCTCGGTGTGGCGGTTCCTGGTGGGCGGCCTGGCGCTGCTGCTGCTGTGTCAGGTCTGGCCCGGGCAACGCGATCTGATCACGCCATTGCGGGAAAAGGGCCTGCGGATCGTGCTTCTCTCGTGGATCGGGATGGCGAGCGGACAGTTGCTGTTCCACTGGGGACTGGATTTCACCTCGGTCGTCCAAGTCGCCACCGTTGTGACCGCGATCCCGATCTTCGTCGTGATGACGGATCGGGTTTTGAACGGGGTCCCGATGACCAAGCCGAAACTGGTGAGCGGCCTCGGCGCCTTTTTGGGGGTGGCCCTGCTGCTGACCAACTCGGTCGATGCGGGGCTCAGCTTTGGTGGCCGCGATTTGATCGGCACGGTGATGGCGCTGGCCTGTGCGCTTTTGGGGGCGGTGTATCTCGTCCTCGCGAAACCTCTTGTGCAGGCCTATGGTCCGGTGCGGATGACCACCTACAGCTTTGCTCTGGGGTTTTTCTACCTCTATGCAGTGGTCGGTCTTGGCTGGGGCGTGTGGGTCGATCCGCTGTCCTTGTTCGACAAGGAGCCGATGCAGATCGTCGGCATCCTCACCATCGGCATCTGGAACACCTGCATCTGCTTTGCGGTCTGGCTGGCCGGGCTTGCGGCGGCGCCAGACAGTCAGAGGGCGAACTATCTGTTCTTTCTGAAGCCTGTGATTGCAACCGGTCTGGCCGTCTTGATCCTGGGCGAAACGCTCGCTCTGCTCCAGGTCTTGGCGATCATCGCCATTTGTGCCTGCGTCGCGCTGGAATATGTGTGGACCCGCAGCCGGGCGGGAGCGCACTAGTGGAAGAATGCTTCCGGGGAACGCGGCGAAATTATGCACGGGCCTCAGCGAAAAGATGCCCAAGCACGTTGACTTCAAAGGAAAACCTGTTGGTAATGCCCGTGTGACTCGGTGACGCGCCCGCCAAGAAGGTGTGCCGAAAAAACCAAAACATGTTTCCGTGGGAGGAAATCCAATGACCTTCAAGTTCCTCGCGAAGCTGGGGACCGCCATGGCGGCCGCAGCCATCCTGATCTCGGCGCCTGCCGCCGAGGCGAAGAAAGTGCGCTGGAAAATGCACGCGGCCTTTGGCCAGAATGTTGCCGTTCTGGGCCCGCCGCCGCACCGGATCGCCGAAGCGGTCAAGCGCATGTCGGGCGGCGATTTCGACATCAAGGTGTTCGAGCCCGGCGCGCTCGCCGGGGGCTATGCCTATTACGACCCGATCAGCCAAGGTGCCTTCGAGGCGGCCTTTGGCACCTCGGGCGCGAACCAGGGCAAGAACTCGGTCTTCGCCTTTGCCTCGACCTGGCCGTTCGGTCCGGCCGCGCCGGAATTCGTTGCTTGGTTCAAGTACGGCGGCGGCAAGGAGTTGGTCGAGAAATACTATGCCCGCGACAACATCAAGTTCCTGCTCTGCGGCATGATCCCGCCTGAGACCTCGGGTTGGTTCCGCGAGGAGATCACCTCGCTCGACCAACTCAAAGGTCTGAAGATGCGCTTCTTCGGCGTGGGCGCGAAAGTGATGCAGAAGTTTGGTGTTTCGACCCAGCAGCTGGCTGGCGGCGACATCTACCCGGCACTGGAGCTTGGCACGATCGATGCGACCGAGTTCTCGATGCCCGCCATCGACCGCTCCTATGGTTTCTACCAGATCGCGAAGTTCAACTACTTCCCGGGCTGGCACCAGCAGTCGACCTCGAACGAGCTGTTGATCAATATGGACAAGTGGAACGAGCTGCCTGAGGAGTATCAGGCGATGCTCGAAACCGCTTGTGACGCCAATATCGCCGAGATGATCGCTGATGGCGAAGCCTCTCAGTTCGAAGCCATGATCGCCAACGAGGCCGATGGCGTGAAGAACATGACTTGGCCCGACTCGATCCTGGAACAGTTGCGCGGCGCCTGGGAAGAAGTGCTGGCCGAAGAGCTGGCATCGAACCCAGACGTGAAAGAGCTGTGGGACAGCTACACCAAGTTCAACGAAGGCTACAAAGTCTGGGGTGAGCGCGGCTACCTCAAGTGAGCCTGTTGCAGCACGCTCGATAGCGACAGTGGGCCGGCGCGCGACCTTTCTCACGCGCCGGTCTTTTCTCACTCTTGCTCTTGGGGGAAGGGCCGCCTGATGCGCGGTCGATGCCGACGGACGGCTCACTAAACCGGATCTTGAACATGGATGTCATTCTCAAAGCCGCGAACGTCATGGATCGTCTCGCGCGCAGCATCGGCAAGCTCGCCGGTTGGCTGATGATCCCGCTGATCTTCGTGATTATCTTCGACGTGGTCACGCGCAAGATCGATGCGACCCGGCTCTACTTCTCGGATTTCTCGATCGAATACGGCTATTCGATCTCGACGATCCTTCAGGATTTGCAATGGCATTTCCACGGGGCGCTCATGATGCTGGTCTTCGGCTTCGGCTATCTGGCCAATGCCCATGTCCGCGTTGATATCTTCCGAGAGATGCTGCCCCGTCGGCGGCAGGCCTGGTTGGAGTTCTTTGGGCTTCTGATCTTGGCGGTGCCTTTCCTGGTCTTGATGATCGTCTATTCCTGGAACCTTGTCTCGCTGTCCTACAGCCAGGGCGAGGGGTCGGAATCCCTCACCGGGATCCCGCAGCGCTGGATCATCAAAAGCTTTGTGATCATTGGCTTCATCTTCGCCATGTTCTCGGTACTGGCAACGATGGGGCGGCTTTGGGTCTATCTCAAAGGCTCTGCGGAGCAGCAGGACCAGGCCTTGTCCGGGTTGGCCATTTTCACCGATGTGCAGACCGAATTGGAAAAAGCGCGCGAGGCTGCCGAACGGGCGCTGCGCGAAGAAGAAGAGGCCCGCGACAGGGCCGGTAACGGGGGCTGAGGGGATGGAGTTTCTGACTGAGCTGTGGGAGCCGATCTACGACCACCTCTACGAGTATATCGGCGCCTATATGTTCCTGGTGCTGGCGCTGATGCTGTTCACCGGCATGCCGGTCGCCTTTGCGCTCGGCGGGGTTTCGGTGCTGTTCGGCCTGTGGGCCATCTATCTCGACATCCTGGATTTCGCGGTGTTCTTCCAGGTGATCCAGAGGGTCTGGGGGGGCGATGGCGCGTCAGGCGCGGTGCAGAACCCGATACTCGTGGCGATCCCCTGTTTCGTGTTCATGGGAACGATGCTGGAGAAGTCTCGGGTGGCCGAGGACCTGCTGAACATCCTGACCATCATGTTGCGCAGAATCCCCGGCGGTCTGGCGCTGTCGGTGACGGTCATGGGAACGATCATGGCAGCGACCACGGGGATCATCGGCGCCTCGGTCGTGATGATGACCCTGCTGGCCCTGCCGACCATGCTCAAACGTGGCTATTCCCCCTCGCTGGCCACTGGAACGATCGCGGCCTCGGCGACCTTGGGGATTCTGATCCCGCCGTCGATCATGCTGGTGCTGATGGCCAATCTGCTGGCGGTCTCGGTCGGCAACCTGTTTGTCGGGGCGATCATTCCCGGTCTGCTCCTGTCGGGGCTTTACTTCGTCTACATCATGACGGTGGCCACGATTAATCCCAGCCTGGCCCCGCCGATCACCGAGGATGAGCTCGACCTCAAGCCGTCGAGCCGGGCGAATGTGCTGACATTCCTGGGGATTTCTGCCTTCGCGATTTTCTTGGCCTATGAGGGCGAGGTTCTTGGGCTGAACGAGGATATCAATTGGCCGCTCCTCGGTTTCCTCGCTGTCTTCGGGATCGCGATGTGGATGGGCAAGCGCGAGGGCAACTCGCTGTTCGGTGGGATCCTGAGGGGCTTCGTGCCGCCGGTCTTCTTGATCGTCCTTGTGCTCGGTTCGATCTTTGCCGGCTGGGCGACACCGACCGAGGCGGCCGGCGTTGGCGCTTTCGGCTCGCTGATCCTGGCGGGGGTGAACGGCACGCTCAGCCGCGATGTGCTGACCGCCGTGGTTCACCGGACCGCGCTGACCACGGCGATGATCTTCTTCATCTTCATCGGGGCCACCGCGTTCTCGACCATCTTCCGGAACGTCTATGGCGAGGATCTGATCATCGAGTTCATCGAATGGCTGGAGCTGGGCCCCTGGCCGCTGCTCCTGCTCTTGATGTTCGTCGTGTTCCTGATGGGATTCTTCTTCGACTTCCTCGAGATTACCCTGATCATCCTGCCGGTCTTCGCGCCGGTCATCAAAGCTCTGGCGCCGGAATTCGCCACCCATGTCGGTCTGGAGGCGCCGACGAACCAGGCTCAGATCCAATATGTCGAAGCGCAGGTGATCTATTGGTTCGCCATATTGGTGGCGGTCAATCTGCAGACCAGCTTTCTGACCCCGCCCTTTGGCTTTGCGCTTTTCTACATGAAGGGCGTGGCGCCGAGATCGGTGAAGATGCAGGAGATCTATCGCGGGATCATCCCTTTCGTGACCTTGCAGGTGATCGGCATTCTGCTGGTGCTCGAATTCCCGCAGCTCGCGCTTTGGCTGATGAATTACGTCTTCGGCTAGATCCCCCATCAGCGAGACAGACAGGGCGCGCTCCCCCGGGGCGCGCCCTTTTCGATTCCAGGCGATCCCATGCCGTCCCATGAGGAGCGTTCTGTTTGTTCTCTTTTAGTTCGCATTTCGGAGGTGTTTTACCAATCATTACTCTCCGAATTCCCCTTAAATCCCATAATATCCCTTGCAGAACCATCTAAACCTGAGTATCACACTGACATGGCACCAGCCGGATCAAAAACATAAAGCAGGTTCATACAGGCGCTCCGGCCGGTGCCCGATGAACGAAGAGCAAGAGAGACAAGCGCAGGCATCAAAGAAAACACGCGTGATCTCCGAGGGACAGGGGGCGGACTGGCTGAGACCCGGTCCGCCCTTTTCCTCTTCCAGAGGCTGGGGCGCAGCAGGGGACGATGACCGAGCTGAGCAGATATTTCGTAGGGTCCTTCGAACATCGCCTCGATGCGAAGGGCCGCGTGTCTCTGCCTTCGGACTTCCGTGAGGCGCTGCGCGACCAGGGCTCCGCCAATGAGTTCGTGCTGTTGCCGCCGAGCGACAAATCCTGCCTTCAGGCATTGTCGAAGGAGGGGCATCGCGGCCTCGTCCAGCGCCTGCGCGAAATCGACTATGGCAGTGAGGAGGAAGAGGAGGCGACGCGCCAACTCTATATCGCCTCTGCCCGCATGGTGTCGGTCGAGGATACCGGGCGCTTTGTCCTCGGCCGCGAGCATCGGGCCCAGCTTGGCTGCCCAAATGGCGGCGACCTTGTGTTTCGCGGCGATGGGGCGGCGTTCGAGATCTGGGAGAAATCCGAACACGATGCGCGCTATGCCCAGAAGCCAGCGAAGGCGGCCCCGATCCGCCTCGGAAAGCTGTTCTGATGGTTGTCAGCGCGCCCCATACCCCCGTCTTGCTTGCCCAGGTGCTGTCGGCTCTCGCGCCCGTCGAAGGGGGCGTGTTTGTCGATGGCACCTATGGCGCGGGGGGCTACAGCCGGGCGCTGCTCGAGGCGGGGGCGGCCCAGGTCATCGGCATTGACCGCGACCCGACGGCCATCGCCGCCGCAACGCCCCACCCCCGTCTGGTGCTGGTCGAGGGGGTTTTCTCGGATCTGGCCGAGATCGCCCGGACCCATTCCGCGGCACCGCCGGCCGGGGTGGTTCTGGATATCGGCGTCTCCTCGATGCAGCTCGACCGGGCCGAGCGCGGGTTCAGCTTTCTGCGTGACGGACCGCTGGATATGCGCATGGGCAGCGATGGCGCCTCGGCTCGCGACCTGGTCAATGGCTGTGCCGAACGGGTGCTGGCGGATATCATCCATCACTATGGCGAGGATCGCGCCGCCCGTCGGATCGCGAAGGCCATCGTGGTCGCGCGGGACATGGCAGAGATCACCACCACCGGGCAGCTTGCCGAGATCGTCTCCGGTGCCCTGCCACCGCCGCGGCCCGGGCAGATCCACCCGGCGACCCGCACGTTCCAAGCGCTGCGCATCGCGGTAAACGAGGAACTGCGCGAGCTTGTCGATGCCTTGGCCTGCGGCGAAGAGGTTCTCCCCGCCGGCGGCAGGCTCGCCGTCGTTACCTTCCATTCGCTGGAAGATCGGATCGTCAAGCGCTTTTTCCAGGTGGCCAGCAGCGCCGCGTCTCAGGGTTCGCGCCATGCGCCGCAACAGCTCGGCCCCGCGCCGCGCTTTGACCGGCCGAGCAAGCCCGTGACCGCGCTGGAGGCCGAGATCGCCGCCAATCCGCGGGCACGCTCCGCCCGTCTGCGCGCGGCGACCCGGCGTGACGCGCCCGCCGTCGCGCCGTCGCCCAAGGCGCTGGGCTTGCCGGATTTGCCACCGCTTGAGGCTTTGATGGAGAAACGTGCGTGAAACGACTGGTGCTTTGCTTGTCGATCCTGTCGGTGATTGCGGTGGCGATCTGGGCTTACGGTGTCAATTATCGGACACGGCAGGCTTTTGACCGCTTGGACGCGCTCCGCGCCGAATTGTCTGCCGAGCGCGAGATGGCCCAGGTGTTGCGCGTCGAATGGGCCTGGCTGAACGCGCCCGACCGGTTGGAGCGTCTGGTCGCGCAGCATAACGACCGGCTGCGCCTGACCCGGCTTGCGCCCGACCGGTTCGGCTTCGTCGCCACTGTGCCCTATCCGCCGCCGGTCAGCCTGGACGAGCGGATGATGGCGGAGCTTTCCGAAACGGCCCGCGCCATTGCCGGCGCGCCGCCGCAGGAGGGGGCGCAGGCGCTGTCTGACCAATCCTCCGGCGATGCGGATCTCGGCATGCCGTTGCCGCCGATCCGCCCTGCAGCATGGAGCGGGCGATGACGGATCTCGCGCGGCTCAGCCATCCGACCCGCCAATCGCTGCGGCCGAGGGATGACTGGCGGCTGAGCCTGATGATCTTCGCCTTCCTCCTCGCCTATGGCGCGGTATCGGTCCGAATGGGCTTGCTCGCGCTGAACGACCCCGAGGAGCCGCAAATCGCCGCCTCCCTCCAGGCCGCCAAGCCGGTGCGCGGCGAGATCCTGGACCGCAATGGCGCGCTGCTGGCCGGCAACCTGCCGGGCTGGTCGCTTTATGCCAACCCGAAGGTGATCTCGAACCCGGTGAAAACCGCCGCGCAACTGGCCGAGATCCTGCCGGATATGGCCGTCGAGGCACTTGAGAAGAAGCTGTCCCGCAATGCCCGTTTCGTCTGGATCAAGCGGCCGATCACGCCGCGCCAGCGCCAGGCGGTGCTGGAGCTGGGCAATCCCGGGCTGAATTTCGCCGCGCGGGAGGTCCGCGTTTATCCTTCCGGCACGCTCGCCAGCCATATCCTGGGCGGCGTGAAGACCGAGAAAGAAGGTGTCACCTTCGCCGAACAGGTGGGCAATGCCGGGATCGAGCACTTCGCCAACGCCCGGCTTTCGGACCCGTCACGGGCCGACCAGCCGCTGACCCTTTCAATCGACAGCGCAGCGCAGATGACGCTCGAGCAGGTTCTCGATGCCGGAGTGCGTCGGTTCGGTGCCAAAGGGGCCGCCGGGATCCTGATGAGCGTCCATACCGGGGAGGTCGTCGCCATGGCCTCGAAACCCGATTTCAACCCAAACCTCCCGCGGCAGCGCTTTACCGGCGAGGCGGCCTATAACCCGCGTTTCAACCGCGCGGCGCAGGGTCTCTACGAGCTTGGCTCGACCTTCAAAGTGATCACCGCCGCCATCGCGCTGGAGGTGGGGATCGCCAGCCCCGACATGCTGATCGACACCGTCACCCCGGTCACCTATGGCCGCAACACGTTCAAAGACAAGCGGCCGCGCCCGGATCAGACGGTGACGGATGTGGTCGTGCGCTCCTCGAATGTCGGTGCGATCCGGCTTGGCCTTGGGGTCGGCACAAGGCGGTTCAAGGCGGCGCTTGCGCGGCTGGGGATGTTCGAGGTGACCCCGCTCGAGCTTTCCGAGGCGCAGCAGGCGCGCCCGCGCCTGCCGGCAAGCTGGACCGACCTCTCGACCATCACGATCAGTTTCGGCCATGGCCTCTCGATCAGCCCGGTGCATCTGGCCGCGGCCTATGCAACCCTGGCCAATCAGGGGCGCAAGGTGACTCCGACCCTGTTCAAAGGCGGCAATCCGCCGGGTGAGCAGATCTTCTCGCCCCGGGTGTCCTCGCAAATGATGCGGATGCTGCGCGAGACGGTCTATCGCGGAACCGCGCTGCGCGCCGATATCCCCGGCTATGAAGTCGGTGGCAAGACCGGGACGGCCGAGAAGTTCCGGCCGCAGGGCGGCTATTACCACGACCGGGTCATCGCGACTTTTGCCGGCGTGTTCCCGACCTCGGACCCGGCCTATGTGATCCTGATCTCGCTCGACGAGCCGACCGATCCCGAGAGCGGCAAGCGCGAGGCGAGCCGGACGGCGGTGCCGGTTGCCGGCGAGGCCGTGCGGCGCATCGCGCCGCTTTTGGGTCTGCGCCCGATCGATGGGGCCAAGGCGCGCAAATACCCCTCGATCCCCGTCGGATTGGCCGAGTGATGCCGCCGCTTCTGCCCCGTCCTCCGGCCCGCACCTTCGGCGAGATCTGTGTGATGCGCCTGCCTTGGGCGGGGCCCGCGCCCGACCCCTCGACACCGATCGAGGCGCTGGCCGTCGACAGCCGAAAGGTCCGGCCCGGCACCCTCTTCGTCGCGATGCCGGGTGTTCGGTTGGACGGCGCCAGCTTTGCGCAATATGCCGTGCGGCAGGGGGCGGTCGGGGTCGTCTGCACCCCCGCCGGGCTGGAGGTGGCCAAGGGCGATATCGGCGATCTGCCGGTGCCGTTCTTCCTGCACCAGAACCCGCGGGCGGAACTGGCCCGTCTTGCCAGCGCGTTCCATGCCAGCCAGCCCGAAGTGATTGCGGCGGTCACCGGGACCAATGGCAAAACCTCGACCGCGCATTTCCTCCGCCAGATCTGGGCGTACGCGGGTGAGCGCGCCGCGGCCTTTGGGACCACCGGCGTGGAAGGCGAGGGCTTTGACGAGCCGCTGTCGCATACCACGCCGGAGCCGATCACGCTGCACGCCCTGCTCGCCCGGCTCGCCGAGAAGGGCTGTAGTCATGCAGCGATGGAGGCGTCCTCTCACGGGCTGGCACAACACCGGCTGGATGGGGTGCGGCTGCGGGCGGCGGCGCTAACCAACATCACCCGCGACCATATGGATTATCACGCCAGCCATGCCGATTACGTGGCGGCCAAGCTGCGGCTCTTCGGCGAGGTGCTGCCATCGGATGGCGTGGTGGTGACGAATGCGGACGACGCGACCCTGCCGCAGGTCCACGAGATAGCCGGGGCCAGGGGGCTCGACCTCCTCACGGTCGGCGCGGGGGCCGAGACCGATCTCAGGGTCCATGACCAGCGATTCGAGCCGGATGGTCAGTCGATCGCCCTGGTTTGGCAGGGCCGCTTCTGGCCGATCCGCCTGCCCCTGATCGGCGCCTTCCAGGCCGAGAACGTTGCCATCGCCGCCGCCTTGGCGCTCGCCACCGGGATCGCGGCGGAGGAGGTCTTTGCTGCGCTGCCGCGTCTGACCGGGGTGAAGGGCCGGATGGAGCATGTCGCGACCCGGGTCAATGGTGCGCCGGTCTATGTCGACTATGCCCATACGCCGGATGCTCTCGTCTCGGCCTTGCGCGCGATCCGCCCCCACGTCGCGGGCCGGCTGATCGTGGTCGGCGGGGCAGGGGGAGACCGCGACCCAGGCAAGCGCCCCCTGATGGGCCGGGCGATGGCCGAAGGCGCCGATGCCGTGATCGTGACCGATGACAATCCCCGCTCGGAGGACCCGGCCCTGATCCGCAGCGCTGTCATGGAAGGGTGTCCCGAGGCGGATAATATCGGTGACCGGGCCGAGGCGATCCTGGCGGGCGTCGACTCCTTGAAATCTGCACGTGACTGCCTGCTGATCGCCGGCAAGGGGCATGAACAGGGACAAGAGGTCGGCGGCGCGGTGATCCCCTTTGACGATGGCGATCAGGCCCGCGCCGCAGTGGCCGTTCTGGATGGGGAGTTGGAGCTCTGACGATGCTCTGGACACGCGATGATCTGCTTGCCGCGACCGAGGGCGAGGCGTCCGGTGATTGGACCGGGGTGACCGGAATCTCGATCGACACCCGCACGATCCAACCGGGGGAGCTGTTCGTTGCGTTGAAGGGCGACAATCGCGACGGGCACGACTTCGTCGCTCAGGCGCTCGAGGCCGGGGCAGCGGCGGCGCTGGTCCATGACTGGCCCGAAGCGCTGACCGGTCCGCAGCCGCTTCTGGTGGTCGAGGACACAATGACGGCGCTGGAAGCGCTGGGCCGCGCGGGGCGGGCGCGCACCGGGGCGAAGGTGATCGCCGTGACAGGCTCGGTCGGCAAGACCTCGACCAAGGAGATGCTGGCGGCGATGTTGGCTGGGCAGGGTGCCACCCATGCCGCCGAGAAAAGCTATAACAACCATTGGGGTGTCCCGCTGACCCTGGCCCGAATGCCCGCCGAGACGGCCTATGCCGTGATCGAGATCGGCATGAACCACCCGGGCGAGATCACCCCGCTCAGTCGGATGGCCCGCCCCGATGTGGCGATCATCACCACGGTCGAGGCGGTGCATCTGGCGGCTTTCAAGGATGTCGGCGAGATCGCCGATGCCAAGGCCGAGATCTTCGCCGGCCTAGGACCCGAGGGCGTGGCGATCCTGAACCGGGACAACCCCTATCACGACCGGCTGGCGGCGCAGACCAATGCGCGCAAGATCGGGTTCGGAAACACGGGCGAGCTCTGCCTGATCTCCGCCGAAATTGCCGACCAAGCCACTGTTCTGAAGGCTGAGTTGCAGGGGCGCCCGCTGGTCGCCAAGATCGGAGCGCCGGGCAAGCATTTCGCGCGCAACGCCCTGGCAGCGCTGGGTGCTGTCGAAGCGGTTGGCGGCGATCTGGCCCGTGCCGCCCTGGCGCTGGCCGCCTGGAGCCCGCCGGATGGCCGCGGGCAACGGGCGCGCATCCTGCTCGGTCCGCACGGGATCGATGGCGAGATCACGCTGATCGACGAAAGCTACAACGCCAATCCCGCCTCGATGCGCGCCGCGCTGGAGGTGCTGGCCGCTTCCCATGTCACCGACCATGTGGGCCGTATCGAAAAGGGCCGGCGGATCGCCTTTCTGGGCGACATGTTGGAGCTGGGCGAGACCGAGGCCGATCTGCATGCCGGCCTGACCGACGCGCTGGCGCAGATCGATCTGGTGCATTGCTGCGGCCCGCTGATGCGCCACCTGCATGCTGCGCTGCCGCCCGAGAAGCGCGGCACCTGGGCGCAGGACAGCCACGACCTCGCCGCCCGCGTCCCCCGCCTGCTTGACGCGGGCGACGTGGCCATGGTCAAGGGGTCCCTGGGATCGGCGATGGCCCGCGTCGTCGAGGCAGTGCGCGCGCTGGGGGCTGCGCCCGCGTCCAAGGAGCTTTGAGATGTTTTATTACCTCAGCCAGTTCAGCGATGGCGGCGATCTGTTCAACCTGTTTCGCTATATCACCTTCCGGGCGGGTGGCGCGTTCCTGACAGCGATGCTGTTCGGTTTCCTGCTGGGCCGGCCGATTATCAACTGGCTGCGCCGGATGCAGAAAAAGGGCCAGCCGATCCGCGAGGACGGCCCGCAGCGCCATATCGTCGAGAAGGCGGGCACCCCCACAATGGGCGGTGTGATGATCCTGGGCGGGCTGCTTCTGTCGGCCTTGCTCTGGGCGCGGCTGGATAACGGCTTTGTCTGGATCGTCCTGATGGTGACGGCCGGGTTCGGGCTGATCGGGTTCGCGGATGATTATGCCAAAGTGACCAAATTCTCGGTCAAGGGCGTACCGGGCAAGATCCGCCTGGCCCTGGGCCTCGGCATCAGCCTGATCGCGGCGGTCTGGGCGACCCATTTGCAGCCCGCGCCTTTGCAGAACCAGGTCGCCATGCCAGTTTTGAAGGACACGCTGATCTATCTCGGGTTCTTCTATGCTCCCTTCGCGATGCTGGTGATTGCGGGCAGCGCCAATGCGGTGAACCTGACCGACGGGCTCGACGGGCTGGCGATCATGCCGGTGATGATCGCGGCGGGGAGCTTCGGGATCATCTGCTATGTCGTGGGGCGGACCGATTTCACCGAGTATCTGGGCATCCACTACGTCGCCGGCACGGGTGAGATCGCGGTGATCTGTGCCGCGATCATCGGCGCAGGTCTCGGGTTTCTCTGGTACAATGCTCCGCCCGCGATGGTGTTCATGGGCGATACCGGCTCGCTGGCTCTGGGCGGTGCGCTCGGCGCTATGGCCGTGGCCGCGAAACACGAGATCGTGCTGGCGATCATCGGCGGGCTGTTCGTGCTGGAGGCGGTCAGCGTGATCGTTCAGGTTGCAAGCTTTAAGCTGACCGGCAAGCGGGTCTTCCGCATGGCCCCGATCCACCACCATTTCGAGCAGAAAGGCTGGGCCGAACCCACCATCGTCATCCGCTTTTGGATCATCGCCGTCATCCTCGCGATGATCGGTCTGGCGACGTTAAAACTGCGGTGATCCCGCTGCGGGCATATGCAGGCGTCACCGTCGGCGTTTTGGGTCTCGGGAAATCAGGGCTCTCGGCCGCGCGTGCGTTAAAGGCGGGCGGAGCGACGGTTCTCTGCTGGGATGACGGCAAAGCCGCTCTGGAGACGGCGGCAGCCGAGGGCCTCTCGATTGCCGAGCTTGCACGGCTGCGAGAGGCAGCGACGCTCTCGCTCCTGATCGTCTCGCCGGGCATCCCGCATCACTATCCCACGCCCCATCCGGCGGTGGCGGCGGCCTGGGAGGTGGGGGTGCCGGTGGACAATGATGTCTCGCTGTTCTTTCAGGCCATGGCCGATCCCGAACGTGAGGGTGCCGATGAGGGCGCGCCAAAGATCCTCTGCATCACTGGCTCGAACGGGAAATCCACGACCACCGCGCTGACCTATCACTTGCTGACCGAGGCCGGGCGGCACGCTCAGATGGGCGGCAATATCGGCCGCGGGGTGCTCGATCTCGACAATCCGGGGCCGGGCGAGGTGGTTGTGCTGGAACTCAGCTCCTACCAGACCGAACTGGCTCGGGCCCTAGCACCGGATATCGCGGTTTTCTTGAACCTCAGCCCGGACCATCTCGATCGTCATGGCGGGATGGGGGGGTATTTCTGCGCCAAGAAACGCCTGTTCGAGATGGGCGGACCGGAGCGGGCGATCATCGGCGTCGACGGGCCGGAGGGCCGGTTCCTGGCCAATACGGTCGGGCCCGAGGCAATCCAGATCTCGAATACCCAGCGTCTGCGCGGCGAGGGCTGGTCGGTCTTCATGAACAAGAACCACCTCACGGAATGGCGTGGCGGCAAGCAGATGGCGGCCATCGACCTGCGGGTCTGTCCCGGTCTGATCGGCGCCCATAATCATCAGAACGCCTGTGCCGCCTATGCCGCCGCCCGGGCCGTGGGCGTCGCGCCGCGCAGGCTCGAGGCGGGGCTGGCCAGCTTTCCCGGCCTGGCGCATCGGATGGAGCGGCTCGGCTCCGCCAATGGCATCACCTATGTCAACGACAGCAAGGCGACCAATGCCGATGCTGCCGAAAAAGCGCTGTTGAGCTTCGAACGGATCCGCTGGATCGCCGGCGGACAGGCGAAGGAGGGCGGCATCGCCCCGCTCGCCCCGCTTTTTGACCGGATCTCGAAAGCCTATCTGATCGGTGAGAGCGCGGCGGCTTTTGCCGAGACGCTGACCGGCACCGCCCACGAGATCAGCGGCACCCTGGACGCCGCCCTCGCGTCAGCGCAGGCCGAGGCCGTGGCGGGCGATACCATCCTGCTTGCCCCAGCCGCGGCAAGCTGGGATCAATTCACGAGCTTCGAGGCAAGGGGCGACGCGTTCCGCGCCCTCGTGGCCCCTCTCTTGGAGGACAGCGCATGACCGAAATTGCCTTCCGGAACCTTGCGAAACCCAAGGCGGATGCCTCGATCATCGGAGATTGGTGGCATTCGGTTGATCGCTGGACGCTGGGGGCCGTTGCGGCGCTCTTTGCCGTCGGGCTTGTCCTGGCGCTGGCGGCATCGCCGCCCCTGGCCTTCAAGAACGGGCTCTGGACCTATCACTATGTGGCACGGCACGCGGTGTTCATGCTGCTGG
The DNA here is from genome assembly GCA_038524325.1 of Pseudomonadota bacterium. Classification (GTDB taxonomy): domain Bacteria; phylum Pseudomonadota; class Alphaproteobacteria; order Rhodobacterales; family Rhodobacteraceae; genus Thermohalobaculum. The sequence goes on along the minus strand of JBCBIS010000005.1, from coordinate 30,700 downwards.
GATTCGGGATCATCGCCGCCGTGTCGATGTGCCAGCTGCGCACCGTGCGTCGGTTGGGCGTGCTCTTGTTCCTCGGGTTCCTCGTCGCGACCGCTCTGCTGCCGGTCTTTGGCACCGATTTCGGCAAGGGTGCGACGCGCTGGTACTCGCTGGGTTTCATCTCGTTGCAGCCCTCGGAGTTTCTCAAATGCGGTTTCGTCCTGGCGATGGCCTGGCTGATGGCCGGGAGTGCGGAGAAACACGGGCCGCCGGGCCTGACCCTGTCGGGTTTGATGGCGATCCTGATCGCCGGGATGCTGGCGATGCAGCCGGATTTCGGACAGGCCGTGCTGTTGCTGGGTGTCTGGGCTGCGATGATCTTTGTCGCTGGAGCGCGCATCTGGGTCCTGCTCGGCCTCGGCGGGTTCATCGGCGCCTCGGGCTGGATCGCCTATCAGAGCTCGGAGCATTTCGCCCGGCGGATCAACGGCTATCTCTCCGAGCAGCTCGACCCGAACACGCAGCTTGCCTATGCGCAGACCGCGATCCGCGAGGGCGGGCTGTTCGGTGTCGGCGCGGCACAGGGACAGGTGAAATGGACCCTGCCGGACGCCCATACGGATTTCATCATCGCCGTGGCGGCCGAGGAGTTCGGCCTGGTCTTTACCGTGGCCATCATCGGGGTCTTCCTGTTCATCACGCTGCGTGCGCTTGCCCGCCTGCAGGAGGAGCGCAGCCTGTTCGTCCGCCTCGCCGGGTCGGGTCTGGCAGTCCTGTTCGGTCTGCAGGCCTTCGTTAACCTCTCGGTCGCGATCCGTCTGTTGCCTGCGAAGGGGATGACATTGCCCTTCATTTCCTATGGCGGCTCGTCGATGGTCGCTGCGGCGATCGGTATGGGGGCGTTGTTGGCGCTGACCCGGTCGCGCCCACATGACGCCGCCGCCGATCTGCGGAGCGCGATGTGAGCCATCTTCTGGCCATCGCGGCGGGGGGCACGGGCGGGCATATGTTTCCCGCCCAGGCGCTGGCCGAGGAGATGCTGGGCCGCGGTTGGTCCGTGATGCTGACCACCGATGAGCGTGGGGTCCGCTATGCCAGCGGCTTTCCCAGCGATGTGAAGCGGATGGAGCTGTCCTCGGCCACCTTCGCCCGCGGCGGGCTGAGAGCCAAGCTGGCCGTGCCGTGGCAATTGTTGATGGGCGGCACCGAGGCACGGCGCGCCTTCAAGCGGCGGAGGCCCGATGTGGTGGCGGGGTTTGGCGGGTACCCCTCCTTGCCGGCCCTCTCCGCGGCGCTGTCGATGGGTATCCCGCGGCTGATCCACGAACAGAACGGCGTGCTCGGCCGGGTGAACAAGCTGTTCGCGACCCGGGTCAACCGCGTGGTCTGCGGCACCTGGCCCGTGACCAACGCGCCGGCTGGGGCCGAGCTTGTCCATCTCGGCAACCCAGTGCGCGGCCCGATCCAGCGCATGGCGAACATGCCCTATCTGCCGCCCAAACCGAATGGCGCGCTGCGGGTTCTGGTGATTGGCGGCAGCCAGGGGGCGCGGGCTCTGTCTCGTTATGCGCCGCGGGCGCTGGTCACGTTGTCGGACGAGATGCGCAAACGCCTCCGCGTCGCGCATCAGGCCCGCGATGAGGATGCCGAGGAAGCGAAAGCAGTCTATGCCCGCGGCAAGATCGAGGCCGAGGTGCAGCCGTTTTTCGACGATATCCCCCGGCGCTTTCGCCAGTCTCATCTGGTGATCAGCCGTGCGGGCGCCTCCTCGGTGGCCGAGTTGTCGGTCATGGCGCGGCCCTCGATCCTGATCCCCTATCCCCATGCGATGGACGATCATCAGACGGCCAATGCTAAGGCGTTGGAATTGGTCGGCGGCGCGGTCCTGTTGCAGGAGGACGGGCTGACCCGCGAGGTGCTGTCGCATCATATCGAGGAAATCCTCAACGACCCCGAGCGCGCCCTGGCGATGTCCGACAATGCCCGCGAGGTGGCGCGGCCACAGGCGACCAATGACCTCGCCAATTTGGTCGAGACCCTTGGCTTTTCCGGCATAGGCTGATAGGGCCGCTGACCCATCGCAACGGAGCCCTGAGAGATGAACCCACCTACCGCCCTGCCGCTGGATATCGGACCCATCCATTTCGTCGGGATCGGCGGGATCGGCATGTCGGGGATCGCCGAGGTGATGCTGAATTTGGGCTATCGCGTGCAGGGCTCGGACCTCAAGGACAGCGCGATCGTGCAGCGGCTGCGCAATCTGGGCGCGCAGATCTTCATCGGGCAAAGCGCCGAGAATCTGGGCGAGGCCGGGGTTGTGGTGATCTCCTCGGCCATCAAGCGCGGCAATGCCGAGCTGGACGAGGCCCGCGCCCGCGCCCTGCCCGTGGTGCGCCGGGCCGAGATGCTGGCCGAACTGATGCGCCTGCGCTGGAACGTGGCCGTGGGTGGGACTCACGGGAAGACCACAACGACCTCGCTGGTCGCGGCACTGCTGGACGCAGGCGGCGAGGATCCGACCGTCATCAATGGCGGGATCATCCATGCCTACGGCTCGAACGCCCGCAAGGGCGAGGGCCGCTGGATGGTGGTCGAGGCTGATGAGAGCGACGGCACCTTCGTGAAGCTTCCCGCCACGATTGCCATCGTGACCAATATCGACCCAGAGCATATGGACCACTACGGGACTGTGGAGGCGCTGCGCGACGGGTTCGATGCCTTCGTCTCCAACATCCCGTTCTATGGCGCTCTCGTCGCCTGCATCGATCATCCCGAGGTGCAGAGCTTGATCGGCCGCGTCACCGATCGCCGCGTGGTCACCTATGGCACCTCGCGCCAAGCGGATATCCGGGCAGAGAATATCCACTACGAGAACGGCGGCATGGCCTTTGACGTGGTGCTGCGGGACGAGGGCACCCATCCGATGACCCTGCCGATGCCGGGCGAGCACAATGTGCTGAACGCGCTGGCCGCCATCGGCGTGGCGCGCGAGCTGAAAATCGATCTGCCCGATATCGCCCGCGGGTTGGCAGGCTTCGATGGTGTCAAGCGACGCTTCACCCGGGTTGGCACCTGGAACGGGGCGACGATCATCGACGATTACGGCCACCACCCGGTGGAGATCGCGGCTGTGCTGAAGGCCGCCCGCGCGTCGGTCGATGCCGAGGGCGGGCGGGTCATCGCCATCCACCAGCCGCACCGCTACAGCCGCCTGCACGATCTGTTCGAGGAGTTCTGCACTGCCTTCAACGACGCCGATGTGGTCGCCATCACCGATGTCTTCGCGGCGGGGGAGGCGCCAATCGACGGTGTCAGACGCGATACGCTGGTCGGACGCCTCCGCGCCCACGGCCACCGCCAGGCCCATGCCCTGCGCGCGCCCGAAGGCCTCGCCGATTTTGTCCGCGCCCAGGCCCAGCCGGGCGATCTGGTGGTCTGCCTCGGCGCTGGCACGATCTCCGCCTGGACCAATGCCCTGCCGGAGCAATTGCTGGAAAAGGCGCAGCAGGCAGCGGAGTGAACCGTTCGGGCGCCAAGGCAAGGGGGCAGGGACGATGTGCGACAGCCATGACTTTCTCCGCTCGCCCAAGCAAACGTTCGCAAGCCCCAAAGCGCTGCCATAGGGGAATCTCTGGATGATGCCCGATACGCTGCCAAAGGTGCGTGGCCGGCTCGAGCATCAGCGGCTGCTCGCGCCCATGACCTGGCTGCGGGTCGGCGGCCCGGCTGAGGTGCTGTTCCAACCGGCGGACCGAGAGGACCTGAGCGATTTCCTGGCGACCTGCCCCGCCGAGACGCCGATCACTCCGCTTGGGGTCTGCTCCAACATGATCCTGCGCGATGGCGGCCTGCCGGGCGTTGCGATCCGCATGGGCCGGGCCTTTGCTGGACTCGAGGTGCTGGAGGGGCACCGGGTCCGGGTCGGTGCCGCCCTCCTCGACGCCCATGCGGCGAAGCGGGCGGCCAATGCGGGGATCGCCGGGCTGGAGTTTCTGCGGACCATCCCCGGCACGATCGGCGGCGCCATCAAGATGAACGCGGGGTGCTATGGCAGCTATACCGCGGATGTGGTGGTCGAGGTGACCTGCCTCGACCGCTCGGGTGTGGCCCGTGTCTTGAGCGGCGCGGAGGCCGGGTTCAGCTATCGCGCCTCGGCCATCCCCGACGGGTGGGTGATTGTCGAGGCTGTCCTGCAGGGCCGCCCCGGCGATCCCGCCGAAAGCCACGCCCTGATGGAAAGCTACATCGCCAAACGCGCCGCGAGCCAGCCGGTCAAGGACCGCTCCTGCGGCTCGACTTTTCGCAACCCGGCGGGGTTCTCGTCGACCGGGGCGGCGGATGATCCGATGGATCTGAAGGCCTGGAAGCTGATCGACCAGGCGGGCTGCCGTGGCTTGCGTCTTGGCGCCGCGCAAATCAGCCCGAAACACTCGAACTTTCTCATCAATACCGGCGGGGCGTCAGCGCAAGACTTGGAGGCGCTGGGCGAAATTGTGCGCGAACGGGTGAAATCCCATTCGGGGCATAATTTGGTCTGGGAAATTCAGCGCCTGGGGGTTATAGTTAGGGCCACATGAAGACCACATGAGTGGCTGGCTGGTCGAGACCCGAAACTATGGGCGCAAACCAGCAGATTGAGGCGCGGATGTCGAGCAGGACAGCAACGCGCGTCGCAGTGTTGAAGGGCGGCCCCTCGGCCGAGCGTGACGTCTCGCTCGTTTCGGGGCGCGAATGTGCTGGCGCGCTGCGGCGCATGGGATATGAAGTGTCGGAAATCGACGCCGGGCCGGATCTGGTTCAGGCGCTTTCCGACGCGCGTCCGGAAGCTGTGTTCAACGCGCTCCACGGCCGGTGGGGCGAGGACGGCTGCGTCCAGGGCATCCTCGAATGGCTGCAGATCCCCTATACCCATTCGGGTGTTCTGGCCTCGGCGCTGGCGATGGACAAGACCCGGACCAAGGCGGTCTATGCCGCCCATCACCTGCCGATCGTGGAGAGCCTGATGGCCAGCCGGGACGAGGTGGAGGCCGGGCACCCGATGGCGCCGCCTTATGTGGTCAAACCTTACAACGAGGGCTCCTCGGTCGGGGTCTATATCGTCCATGAAAACGCCAATGGCCCGGCGAAGCTGGACCCCGACGCGCCGCAGACCCTGATGGTCGAGCGCTTCGTCCCGGGGCGCGAATTGACTGTCTCGGTCATGGGGGCTGCCGGCGCGGAGCGGGCACTGGCCGTGACCGACATCATCGCCACAACCGGCTGGTACGATTATCAGGCGAAATATGCGGATGGGGGATCGAGGCATGTCGTTCCCGCCGAGATCCCCGCCGAGATCGCCGAGGCCTGCTGCGCCCATGCGGTGACGGCGCATCAGGCGCTTGGCTGCCGCGGTTTGAGCCGCACCGATTTCCGCTGGGACGAGGCCCGGGGTCTGGCCGGTCTGATCCTGCTGGAGACCAATACCCAACCCGGGATGACGCCGACCTCGCTGGCGCCCGAACAGGCGGCCTATTGCGGGATGCCTTTCGAAGAGCTTTGCGACTGGCTTGTGAAGGACGCGTCATGCTCCCGGTAAAGCCGCAGAAATCACAGCCCAAAGGGCCCGGTCTGTCGAAGACCCGCTATCGCTGGCAGCGTGGTTGGGGGCAGCGCCTGCGTCGGGTCGGGTTGATCTATCTGCCCCTGATCCTGCTGGCGGGCGCGATCTGGATCGTGGCGCGCGAGGAAAGCTGGCGGCTCCAGCTCTCCGGTTATGTGATGACCGAAATCGATACGCTGCTCGAGACGCAGGAACTGGCGATCCGCCGGGTCGAGATCACGGGCGCGCAGCCCGGGATGCGCGCCGAGATAAGCGCGCGCCTGTCGACGCTGGTCGGGCGCTCTTCGATGAAGCTGGATCTCGAGGCGTTGCGCGGCGAGTTGGAGGCGATCGGGCGGGTCCGTCGGGCGGATGTTGCTTTGGGCCCCGGCGGCATCCTGCGCGTTGCGCTCAGCGAGCGGGTTCCCGCGGCGCTGTGGCGTGATGCCGAGGGCGAGCTTTGGGTGCTCGACCGCGACGGGGTGCAAATCGCCCCCGCCGGGCCGCGCGCCAATCATCCTCACCTGCTTGTGGTTCTGGGGCGGGACGCGCCGGACCACGTGGCCGAGGGCCTGCGGATCGCCGCGGCTGCCCCCTCCCTGATGCCGCGTCTGCGCGCGATGATCCGGGTCGGAGAGCGGCGCTGGGACCTGGCGCTTGATCGCGACCAGCGCATTCTGCTTCCCGAAACCCGGCCTGAGATGGCGCTGGCGCGGGTTATGGCCTTGGCCAAGGGCGAGGACGAGTTGCTGAAACGCGACGTCGCCATCGTCGATCTGCGCATACCCGAGCGCCCCGTGCTGCGCCTGCCGGGCCGGGCGGTCGAGACCCGGCGCCTGCAAATGGAAGCCGCCAAAGGGGTGGGAGAGGAGACATGATGTTCGATCAAGTCCAGCTCTATCGCCATCACCGCCAGCGTCTGGCCACGGCCATACGGCGCGGGCGGCTGGCCATCCTCGACATCGGATCGTCCAAGATCACCTGTCTGATCATCAAGCTCGATCCGAGCCGTCTGGCCGAGGCGGCGGAGAATGATCGGCTGGGCACCTCGTTGTTCGGTGCGATCGAGGTCGTCGGCGCCCGCACTGTGCAATCCCGGGGCGTGCGCCGGGGCGAGATTGTCGATATGGACGAGGCGGCGCGGGCGATCCGCCTGGCTCTCCTGACCGCCGAAAAGATGGCCGCCACCCGGGTTGAACGGGTTGACCACGTGATCGTCGGTTTCTCGGGCGGCCAGCCGCAGAGCTTCTCGACCATCGGTGATGTCGAGACCGAGACGGGGCAGGTGACCGAGCGCGATATCTCGCTCGCGCTCGGCGCCGCAGACTGCCCGCCGATTGGCGAGGGACGGCAGATCCTGCACGCCCAGCCGGTGGAGATCTCGGTCGATTTCCAGTCAGGCATCACCGATCCGCGGGGCATGACAGGCCGCGTCCTGTCGATTGCGCTGCATGTGATGACGGTGGATGCGCGCCCGCTTGCCAATCTGATGGAATGCATCCGGCAATGCGATCTGGACCTCGCCGCCGTGGTCTCGGCCCCCTATGCCAGCGGCCTGAGCGCCCTGGTCGAGGATGAGCAGCGCACCGGAGCCGTGTGCATCGATATGGGCGGCGGGTCGAGCTCGGTTTCGGTCTTCCTGCGCGAACATCTGATTGGCGTGGATCAGGTGCGTTTTGGTGGCGAGCATGTCACCTCTGACATCGCCGCCGGCCTTGCCATGCGCCGGGTCACAGCCGAGCGGATCAAGGTGCTGAAAGGCGGGGTGATCCCGACCGGCGTCGATGACCGCGAGATGATCGACGCGCCCGAGATCGGTGAGGAGGACCTGCCGGACCGCCGCCAGATCTCTCGCGGTATGCTGATCGGCGTGATTCGCCCCCGGGTTGAGGAGATCCTGCGTGACCTGCGCACCCGGTTGGGCGAGATGGGCGCGCAGGATCTGCCGGGCTGCGCCGTTGTCCTGACAGGGGCAGCTTGCCAGATGCCGGGGGTCGACGAACTGGTGATGAAGTATCTCGGGCGCCGCCCACGGATCGGCCGCCCCCTGCGCATCGCTGGTCTGCCGCAAGCCCTCAGCGGGCCAGACTATTCCACAGCGGTCGGTTTGGCGATCTATGCCCTGCGCCCGCATGACGAGTTGTGGGACTTCGAAGCCCCTAGACCTATGTCCGCGCGCGGGCGTGCCACCGAAATGTTGCGGTGGTTTCGTGCATCTTGGTGATTTCTCCCGTGACGGGCGAGTCGAATTGGGGTAGGCTGTCAATAATAATTGTCGGCAAATGCCGCGTTAAACTGGCCCGATCCAGCGGGCCGCGAGCAGAGCCCGAAGACACGGGCCCAGAGCAGTAAAAAGGCACCAGGATCATGGCACTCAACTTTATCGAACCCGAAGAACAGGAGCTCAGGGCCCGGATCGCCGTCTTCGGCGTTGGTGGGGCAGGCGGAAACGCGGTCAACAATATGATCGCGAAGGAACTGCCTGGGGTTGAGTTCATCGCTGCCAACACGGACAGCCAGGCGCTGATGCACTCGAAAGCCGAGCGCAAGATCCAGCTTGGCGCGGGCCTGACCAAAGGCCTCGGGGCCGGGTCGAAGCCGGATGTCGGCTATACCGCGGCCGAGGAAAGCCTGGAGGAGATCGTCTCCCATCTCGATGGCTGCCATATGTGCTTCATCACCGCCGGAATGGGGGGCGGCACCGGCACTGGGGCCGCTCCGGTCGTCGCCCGGGCGGCGCGCGAGATGGGTATCCTCACGGTCGGCGTCGTCACCAAGCCGTTCCAGTTCGAAGGCACCCGGCGGATGCAGATCGCCGAGCTTGGCTGTGACGAGATGCAAAAGGTCGTCGACACGCTGATCGTGATCCCGAACCAGAACCTGTTCCAGGTGGCGTCGGAGAAGACCACCTTCGTCGACGCCTTCATCATGGCCGACGATGTGCTCTATCAGGGTGTGCAGGGCGTCACTGATCTAATGGTCCGCCCAGGCATGATCAACCTCGATTTCGCCGATGTCCGCTCCGTCATGGAGGAGATGGGCAAGGCGATGATGGGCACTGGTGAGGCCGATGGCGAGACCCGTGCCATCGATGCTGCCGAGAAAGCCATCGCCAACCCGCTGCTCGACGAGGTCAGCCTGAAGGGCGCCAAGGGCGTGCTGATCAACATCACTGGCGGCTATGACCTGACCCTGTTCGAGATGGACGAAGCGGCAAACCGCATCAAGGACGAGGTAGATGGCGACGCGCTGATCAAGTTTGGCTCGACCATCGACCCGGATCTCGATGGCAAGATGCGCGTCTCGGTCGTCGCCACCGGCATCGAGGCGGAGGCGAGCGTTGCGCGTCCCCCCTCCGAGATGATGCCCCGCCGCCGCCCCGCTGCGGCCGATGCGGCGATGCTGGATGCCGTCCGCCCGAAAACTGCGCGGGCCGAGGCCCCTGCCGAGCCTGCCCCTGTCGCGGTCGAGGAAGAGGCCCATATCGAAGACGTCGCCCCGACACCTGCGCCGGCGCCCGAAGTGGAGCCGGAACGCGTCGAAGAGGTCACAGCCACCGCTCCGGTCGAAGACAGGCCGCTGAGCCGGCGCAATGCGCTGGAGACCGCCGCGGCAAACTCGCCCTCGCCGGAAGACATCCGTCGCCGCGCCGAACAGGTGCGGGAGCGCGCCCTGCGCGAGCGGGAACGTCAGCGGGCGATTGAAGCAGAAGAGGAAGCCCGCGTTCAGGCGATCGAGGAAGAAGAGCCGGCCCTGTTCGATCTCGACAGTGGCTCGCTCGACCGGGCAGTACCGCAAACGGTGGTGGAACCTGCGCCGGAGGAAGCGCCGGTCGCCCATCGCAGCCTGCCCGTCCGGCCGCGCCGGGAAGCAAATCCTTTCCTCGCTCGTGAAGAGCAGGAGGCGGCAGCCGAACCGCAGGCTGGGCAGCGGGGAGGATTGTTCGACATCAATCGGTTGATCCACCGGGTTGCTGGCACGTCGCAAACCGCCGACCCGCGGCTGGAACCCCATGCCCGCCGGCGGGATGACGAGCTCGATCCCGGCGATGAAGGCGATGGCGATATCCCTGCCTTTCTGCGACGCCAAGCCAACTGATACCGCTTGAAGCTGTGTAAGAGAACGACCGCCTCGAGCAATTCGGGGCGGTTTCTTCATTTTAAAACAGTGTCTTACGTATGTTGCAAAGCGACATAACTCGTGATTTGAGCAGGTTTGATCCTAATCGTACATAAGCTTGCAAGAAGTGGCTAACCACAGCCGACGATGTCTGTCACGGGCGGTGACAATGTCCGGACAGCGGCGAGCAGAAACAGGAGCGCGCTCAGATGCGCCAGACCATGTCAGAACGGCACACATCGGGGCTGGAACCCGGGCAAATGTGGCTCACGCGCAAGACCGTGGATCGACGGATCGAGTTTCGCGGCCATGGGCTACACGGCGGCCAACCGGCGCTGCTGCAGGTCTTGCCGGCGCCAGCGGGCCATGGGATCGTCTTCGTCCGCAGCGATCTGCCCGTCGGAGAAGGGCGGATCGAGGCGCGCTATGACCTCGTCTCTGACACCCGGCTGTGCACGCGCCTAACCAATGAGTTTGGCGCCAGCGTGTCTACGATTGAACACCTGATGGCCGCGTTGGCCGGTGCCGGGGTCAGCGATGCCCTGATCCGCATCGATGGCGCTGAGGTTCCGATCCTCGACGGTTCGGCACAGCCATTCACGCAGGGGCTGGCGCGGGTCGGCCTTCGTGCCCTTCCGATGGCAGTGCGCGGGATGCGGATCCTCGAGCCCGTGTCTGTTGTCGATGGCGACCGCGTGGCCGAGTTGAGGCCGTCGCCGGGCGGGCCCGCCATGTCGCTCGATCTGGAATTTGAGATCGATTTCGATGATGCCGCAATTGGACGGCAGAAATACGCAATGTCTCTGTCGCCGGACGGGTTTGCCGCCGAGTTGGCCGATTGCCGGACCTTCTGCAAACTCGCCGAGGTCGAAGGTTTGCGCAAAATTGGCCTTGCCCAGGGCGGCGGGTTGGAGAATGCGATCGTCGTCGATCAGGGCCGGGTCCTGAATCCGGAGGGGCTGCGGCGGCCGGATGAATTCGTTCGGCACAAGATGCTGGATGCCGTCGGCGACCTTGCTCTGGCGGGCTCGCCAATCCTTGGCCGTTATGTCGGCAAGCGTGCAGGTCACGAGATGACAAACCGGCTGCTGCACGCACTCTTCGCGGCGCCGGATTGCTGGGAATGGGCCGAGGCGATCCCGACCGCCGCGCTGCCCACGCGCCGTCGGATGACGGTCGAGGGAAACAGAACCGCGCTCGCGGTCTGATGCGGCGCGAGATGGGGTGAGCGCGCTCGCCCTGATCCGGCCAAGTGTTCGTGAAGCGCGTCTGTTTGCGCGGCCAAATCTCTTTCACTCCTTGGCCAGCGGCTCTATGATCGGCCACACCGAACACGGACCGCGAGGATGTTTGTCATGACCTTCCCTGTCTCAGCCCGTTCCCTGCTTGTCGCAGCGGCCCTTTTCGCCGTCGCGGGCTGCTCGGTGTTTGAAGGGGACAGCAAGGAAGAGATCTCGCGCGAGGATCGCTCGGCTGACGAGATCTTCCGCGATGCCGAAAGCGAGTTGGCAGATGGCAATGGCGTGGTGGCGGCCCAGGGCTTTGACGAGGTCGAGCGGCTCTATCCCTTCTCGCAACTGGCGAAACGCGCGGTGATCATGTCGGCCTTCGCCTCCTACGAGGCGGGCGATTATCCGAATGCTCGCGCCTCGGCCAGCCGGTATCTCGATCTCTACCCATCGGATGAGGATGCCGCCTATGCGCAATATCTGATCGGGGTCAGCTATTACGACAATATCGTCGATGTGGGCCGGGATCAGGCGACGACCCGCAACGCATTGCGTGAATTGCAGGAAGTGGTGCGCCGCTATCCGGACAGTGATTTCGCCCGCGATGCGCAGCTGAAGATCGACCTCACCTATGACCATCTCGCCGCCAAGGAGATGGATGTGGGGCGCTACTACCTCAAACGCGGCCATTACGCCGCCGCCATCAACCGGTTCCGCGTGGTGATCGAGAAATACCAGACGACGAACCAGACGCCCGAGGCGCTCCACCGGCTGGTCGAGGCCAATCTGGCCCTGGGGCTGGAGCAGGAAGCCATCGATGCAGCCGCCGTGCTCGGACACAACTTCCGGGGCTCGGATTGGTACGCCAACAGCTATGCGCTGTTGACGGGGCGCGACCTGCTTCCACCGGATGCCGAGGCGGAGGACGGCTTTTTCAGCCGCGTCTATCGCCGCGTCATTCAGGGCAAATGGCTCTGATCGCAGCCGCCTGAGACGTGCTGGTCAGCCTCGACATCCGCAACATTGCCCTGATCGAGGAGCTTGAGCTCGATTTTCTCCCTGGCCTCAATGTCCTGACCGGCGAGACGGGGGCGGGGAAATCCATTCTGCTCGATGCGCTTGGGTTTGCCTTGGGCCGCAAGGCGCGGCGCAATCTGGTGCGGGCAGGCTGCGACGAAGGCCGGGTCGAGGCTGTTTTCGCCTGTCCGCCACAGCACCCCGTCCACGCCGCGATGGAGGAGGCCGGGCTGCCGGGCGGCGAAGCGCTGGTCCTGCGCCGCATCGCCTCCGGCGCTGGCCCCTCGCGCGCCTTCGTCAACGACGCGCGGGTGAATGCCGAGACATTGCAGCGCCTGGGCGAGACCCTGGTCGAGGTCCACGGTCAGCATGATGACCAGGGCCTGCTCAACCCCAAGGCGCACCGCCCGCTGCTCGACGCAGCCGCCGATCTCGGCACAGATCTCAACCGTATCAGAAGCCTGTGGACCCAGCGTGAGAGCTGTCGCCGCGACCTGGAAAACGCACGGGAGACGCAGGCCCGCGCGGCCCAGGATGCCGATTACCTGCGCCATGCGGTCGAAGAACTGGAACGGCTCGCACCGGAAAACGGCGAGGCGGATGCGCTGGACGCCGAGCGTCGGCTGATCCAATCCGCCGCCAAAATCGTCGAGGAGCTAGGACGGGCGCAGCAGGACCTCTCTGCCGAGGGCGCCGAGGGGGCGATGGCCACGGCCCTGTCCCGCCTGACCCATGCCGCCGAGCGGGTCGGCGAAGACGCGGCAGACCGGATCGAGGGCCCGATCGCCGCCCTGGACCGGGCGATGCAGGAGCTCGCCGATGCCCAGAACGGCGTCGCCGCCGCGCTCGATGCGCTGCGCTTCGACCCCGGCCGGCTGGAGGAGGTGGAGGAGCGGCTCTTCGCCCTGCGCGGCCTTGCGCGCAAGCATCAGGTCCAGCCTGACGAGTTGATCGAACTGAGCACCGAGCTGGCCACGCGGCTCGACTCGATTGACGCGCGGGGCGACCGGATTTCCGCCATGGAGCTTGATCTGGCCCAGGCCGAGGCCGCCTATGACAAGGCCGCGGCCCGGTTGTCGGCAGGGCGCCGCGCCGCGGCGGGTCGGCTCGATATCGCCGTGACCGCCGAGCTTTCGCCGCTGAAAATGGAAAACGCCCGCTTCAAGACCGAGATGAGCGAGGCCCCGCCGGGTCCCGAAGGATGCGACCGGGTCAGCTTCACCGCGGCGATCAATCCGGGCGCGCCTGCGGGTCCGATCGACCGCATCGCCTCGGGCGGCGAGCTCAGCCGGTTTCTGCTGGCTCTGAAGGTCTGCCTTGCCGGTGGCACCGACCGGGTGATGGTGTTCGACGAGATCGACCGCGGCGTGGGCGGCGCCACCGCCGCCGCCGTGGGCCGACGCCTCGCCAAGCTCGCCGAAAGCGCTCAGGTCTTGGTCGTCACCCATTCACCGCAGGTCGCGGCAGAAGGCGCGCATCATTGGCGTATCGCCAAATCGACTGCAGAGGGGATCACCCGCACCGATGTCGCGCCGCTGACGCCGGACCAGCGCATCGACGAGATCGCCCGCATGCTGGCCGGCGAGACGCTGACCGAGGAGGCCCGCTCCGCCGCCCGCTCGCTGATGGAGATGGCCGGGTGAGCACCCCGCCGCTCTGACCCTTGCTGAGATCTCACCTGCGGCCGGTCGAGGACATGGACGCCGCGCTCACCGTCCTCGACCTGACAAACCGAGTCCTGCCCAAGCTTCTGGATGTGGTCGCAGCCGATTTGTCGGAGCACGCTCCTCACCCTCGACGGCACGGCGATGGCGATGGCGCCCCGCGCCTTACCCGAAGAACCGCTGGCATCATCAAGCCGCCGCGCTGCGCTGCTTACCATCACCTCATAAGCAAAACGCCGTTTGGCTTGCATCTGCAGCTCTTCCTCGACCCAGGTTAAGCCGCTGAATCAATCGACGCTGCGCTCGTCTTCTTCCCAGCCGATATCCTGAACGATGCTTGGAGCAATCTCGCCAACCAAACCGCTATCGCACCGGTCCTCGATCCGCACTCTGCCAGTGCCGCAACCGGACCGACGCAACCGGTGTGCACGTTCCGCCATGCCAACACCGATTCCAGGGATCCCGTCAACCTGCGCGATGTCCTCCAACGGTAACAGTGCTCACAGGCGCGGCGGTGTCCCCTCCCCCCAACCGGGGGGAGGGTTAGGGAGGGGGGCGCGGCCGGGACGGGCGCCAAACATCGTGTATGCGGGCTTGCCCGCATTCTGCGTAACTCGGGTCAGTTCCCCGGCACCATCTTGCCCGGGTTCAGGATCCCGGCCGGATCAAAGGTCCGCTTGATATCGCCCATCAAAGCCCAGGCGGCTTCTCCATGCTCGTCCGCCATGAATTTCTTCTTGCCGATCCCGATCCCATGCTCGCCCGAGACGGTGCCGCCCATGGCGATCGTCCGCCGGCTCAGCCGGTCCGCCAGCGCCTTGGCCCGGTCGATCGCCGCCGGGTCATCCGGCGAGACCATATAACTCAGATGGAAATTCCCATCCCCCACATGCCCGACCAGCGGCGAGACAAAGCCCGAGGCGGCCACATCCGCCTTGCTCTCCAGAATGCATTCGGCCAGCCGCGAGATCGGCACGCAGGCATCGGTGTTGTACCCCGTCAGCCCCGGGCACATCGCCTTCATCGCGTAATAGAAATTATGCCGCGCCGCCCAGAGCCTGGTCCGGTCCTCCTGCCGGGTCGCCCATTCGAACCCCCGCCCGCCGTTCTCTTCACAAAGCGCGCCGACCGTCTCCGCCTGCTCCGCCACCCCGGCTTCGGTGCCGTGGAATTCGACGAACAGCGTCGGCCCCTCGGCCATCTCATAGCCTGAATAGGCGTTCAGCGCCCGGATCGAGACCTCGTCCAGCAGCTCCATCCGCGCCACTGGGATCGACATCTGGATGGTCTGGATCACCGTCTGGATCGCCCCTTCCAGCGTGTCGAACCCGCAGACCGCGGCCGAGACCGCCTCGGGCTGGCCATGCAGCCTGACGGTCAGTTCGGTGATGATCCCCAGCGTCCCCTCCGATCCAACGAACAGCTTGGTCAGATCGTAGCCGTTGGAGGATTTCCGCGCCCGGCTGCCGGTGCGGATCACCCGCCCATCGGCCAGCACCACCTCGAGCGCCAGTACCGCCTCGCGCATCGTGCCATAGCGCACCGCCGCCGTGCCCGAGGCCCTTGTCGCCGCCATCCCGCCGATCGAGGCATCAGCCCCCGGATCGATCGGAAAGAACAGGCCCGAGGCGCGGAGTTCCTCGTTCAACTCCTTTCGCGTCACACCGGGCTGGACGACCGCGTCCATATCCTCGTCATGCACCGCGACGACCTTGTTCATCCGCTCGAAGCTCAGCGTGATGCCGCCCTGGACCGGCACGATATGCCCCTCCAGCGAGGTCCCGGCGCCCCAAGCCACGATGGGGCAGCCATGCTCGGTGCAGGTGCGGGCGACCAGCGCCACCTCCTCGGTCGTCTCGGGCCAGATCACCGCGTCGGGCGGGGTCACCGGATACCAGGCCTCGTTCCGCCCGAACATGTCGCGGGTCCCGGCAGCGGTGCTCAGCCGTTCGCCAAAGGCGGGCCGCAGCGCGGCGATGGCGCTCTCGATACTCATCTCTCCTCCCACTTTTCCGGGCAGAGTAGCTGATCTATACCTCTCGGCAAGTCATCAGGGGGATCCCATGCCAGACCAGCCCAGCTTCGCCGCCGAACCCTATCGCACCCGCACCCAGACGGTGCAGCAGGAATGGATCGACTATAACGACCATATGAACGTGTCTTATTACCTGTTGGCCTTTGACCGCGCCATCGATGAGGTGTTCGACGAGATTCTGCAGGTTGGCGAGAGCCAGGCAAAGACCCTGCGCATGGGGCCGATGGCGTTGCAGAGCCAGCTCCACTATCTGGCGGAGCTCCGTCTGGGCGAGCGGTTTCATACCCTTTTCCAGGTCTTGGATGCCGATCACAAGCGGGTGCATTATTTCGCGACCATGATCAACGAGGAGATCGGAGCGCGGGCGGCGACCTATGAGAGCCTCTCGATGAATGTCGATCTCGAGGTCCGCCGCTCCACCCCCTATCCGGCCGAGGCGGCAAGCCGTGTCGAGGCCCTGCGCGCGGCCCATGCCGGCCTTCCCCGCCCGGCGGAGGCCGGGGCAGTCATCGGAATTCGCCGCAAATCGTGACCTATCGACCCCGCCGGCTTTTCATCTGACCCGTTTATTCGACCGGCGAACCGGGATAGGCTGTCGCGACACGCGTAACTCCGGGCCCCTGTCATGGCCAAATCCATCGCCAGCCGCTTTGCCGCCGCGCTTCGCCTCGCGACGGCGCGGTATGGCCGGGGATTGAACCGGGCGAAGCTCTCGACAAACCTTGTGCTCTGGCCGGTCGCCGTTCTGGTGGGGATTGCCACAGGCTATGCCGTCACCGGCTTCCGGGTGGCGATCTCGGAGCTTCAGACGCTGTTCTATGGCGCCGATGACGTGACCATCCACTCGGTTGTGGCCGAACTGCCCTGGTATCTGGTCCTGCCCGTCCCGATCATCGGCGGGTTGATCGTGGGGCAGATCCTGACCCGCTTCACGCCGGATGCGAAAGCGCGGGGGGTGGCCGATGTGATCCGCGCCGCCGCGATCCGGGGCGGCAGGGTCGAGCGGGGCCCGGGCCTCGCCTCGGCCGCCGCGGCGCTGGTGACGCTCTCGACCGGAGGGTCGACGGGGCGCGAGGGGCCGGCGATCCATCTCGGCGCCGTGATTGCAAGCTGGGCGTCGGAGAAGCTGAACTCCTCGAACATCACGGCCCGCGATATCCTGGGCTGCGGCGCGGCGGCGGCGGTCTCGGCCAGCTTCAACGCGCCGCTGGCCGGGGCGCTGTTCGCGCTGGAAGTGGTGCTGCGCCATTATGCGCTTCACGCCTTCGGACCCATCGTGGTGGCTGCCGTCGCAGGGGCCGTGGTCAGTCGGATCCATCTGGGAGATATCACCGAATACACGATCCCCGACCACACGGTGGAGTTCTATTGGGAACTGCCGGCCTTCATGATCCTCGGCATCCTCTGCGGTCTGGTGGCCGTGGCCATGATGCGGACGATCTTCGTGGCCGAACGGGTGGGAGACCGGGTGCAGAAGGCACTCGACATCCCCGATTGGGCACGCCCCGCGGTGGCGGGCGCCCTGCTGGGCCTGATCGCGCTGGAATTTCCGCATATCATCGGTGTCGGCTACGAGACCACCTCATTGGCGCTGACCACCCAATTCGCCTTTGCAACAGCGGTTCTCTACGCCGTGATCAAGGTCGTCGCGGTGGCGATCACCCTGACGGGGCGGATGGGGGGCGGTGTCTTCTCGCCCGCCCTGATGCTGGGCGCGCTCACCGGCTGTGCGTTTGGCGAGGTGGCGATATCGCTCTTCCCCGCCGTCTCGGGCAGCCAGGGGCTGTATGCGCTGGCGGCGACCGGGGCGGTGGCCGGGGCCGTGCTGGGGGCGCCGATCTCCTCGACCCTGATCGTGTTCGAGCTGACGGGGGATTTCCAGGTGGCCATCGCGGTGATGGTCTCGGTCTCGCTCGCCTCGGTGGTGGCGGATCGACTGGTGGCGCGGTCGTTCTTCCTGACCCAGCTCGAACAGCAGGGGCTCAGCCTTGCCGACGGGCCGCAGGGCTATCTCGCCGCGCAGGTCCCGATCATTCGGCTGATGCGGGTCGGGGATGATCGCGTCACCGGGCAACGCTGTCAGGACCTCTGCACAAAGGGGCTCTGGCTGCGTTCCACCGCCACCTTGGATGCCGCCCTGCCGATGTTCGACCAGACCCGCGACCTCTACATTCCGGTGATGAGTGCGGAGCCCGGGCGCGAGGGCTCCGAGGTCATCGGCGCCTTGTTCCGGGGCGATGCCTACAAGGCCTATTCCAAGGCACTGGAGGCAGAGCTCCGCGAGGAGCATGGCTGAGCGGTCAGAGGATCTCGACCGCCACCCGGTCATGGCCAAAGGCGATATAGCCCGCGATCGCGGCCACCGCGGCAATCGGCTCTTCATAGGACCAGGCGGCGTCCAGGATCGGACCCGACTTGGTGGTGATATGGAAATAGCGCGCCGCGCCCTTGTGCGGGCAGGTGGTGCGCTTGTCAGACGGATCGCAGAAGGCAATCGCATCCGCCCGGGGAAAGTAATGGACGGGTGCATAGCCCGGCTCGCGCAGCACCAAGGCCGCGGTGGTCTCCGCAATCACGGCACCGCCGGCGCGGGCAACCACGGTGCCGTCGACCGGTTCGATCTCGATATCTGCCATTGTCCCCTCCACTGTTCGAGGCGCGCTTAGCAGAGCGATGGCGGGTTGGAAACCACGTTCCGCACCTCAGAGCGGCGCGGTGGCGGCGGACAGCCAGGAGCGCTCGGCCTCATCCTCCAGCAAGGGCATCAGCGTCTCGGCCACCTGGGCATGATAGCCATCGAGCCACGTCCGCTCGACCGGGGTCAGCAAGGCCGGGTCGATCATGCGCCGGTCGATCGGACAAAGCGTCAGCGTCTGGAAGCCCAGCATCGGCCGGTCGCCGCCCTGGGGCACGCTGCCCGTGGTGACAGTGACGAGGTTTTCAATGCGGATGCCGAAGGCGCCGGTGCGGTAATATCCAGGCTCGTTTGACAGGATCATCCCCGGCGCCAGCGCAACCTCTCCCTTGCGCGAGATTGAGGCCGGTCCCTCATGGACATTCAGATAGGCGCCGACCCCGTGACCCGTCCCATGGTCATAGTCGAGCCCCGCCTGCCAAAGCGCCGCGCGGGCCAGCGGGTCGAGGTCTCGCCCGGCCATCCCCTCGGGCCAGCGCGCCAGGGTCAGTGCGATCATCCCCTTCAAGACCAGCGTGAAGGGGCGGACAGCCTGCTCCATGACCGGTCCGAAGGGGACCGTCCGGGTGATATCGGTGGTTCCGTCAGGGTACTGACCGCCACTGTCGATCAGGACCGGCTCGCCCGGGACCAGGGTGCGGTCGGTGTCGCGCGTGACGCGGTAGTGGACAATCGCTCCGTTCGGGCCCGAGCCGCAGATCGTGTCGAACGAGATATCGACGATCCCCGCCTCGGCGCGGAACGCCTCGAGCCGCTGCACCAGGGCGATCTCGGTCAACCCGGCGTCCAGCGGCTGGCGGTCGAGCCAGTGCAGGAAGCGCGCCATCGCCGCCCCGTCTCGAATATGCGCCGCGGTCATGCCCGCAAGCTCCGCCTCGGTCTTCTGGGCTTTGGCTGCGATGCAGGGATCGGCACCCCAGTCGATCTTGGCGCCCGCCTCGGTCAGGCGTTGGGCAAAGCGGACCGGCGCGGTCCTTCGGTCGAGCCGGATTGTCTGTCCCGCCAGCCCCCCCAGCCTGGTGTCGAGCGCAGAGGAAGGGCTGAGGCTGACCCCGTTGCCCAGATGCTCCAGCACCGTGCCATCGGCCTTGTCGGGATCGGTGAACATCTCGACTGTGCCATCGGCGTGGAGCATGCCGAAGCCCAGGGTGACGGGGACATGGCTGAGATCGCTGCCGCGGATATTGAGCAGCCAGGCCAGGCTGTCGGGCAGGCTGATAAGGGCGGCATCGACGCCTTCGGCTGCCAGCTCGCCGCCCAGGCGGCGGCGTTTCGAGGCAGCGCTCTCCCCGGCGATCGCTTCTTCATGGATCACCATAGCGCCGCCGGGTTGGGGTGGGCGATCCTCCCACAACCGGTCGATCGGGTTTTCAGCCATGGCGAGCAGGCGTGCGCCCGCCCCGCTCACCGCCGCGTCCAGCCGCTCGATCTCCTCTTTGCCATGCAGCCAGGGGTCGTAGCCGATCACATCATGCGCGCCGATCTCCGCCCCCAGCCAGTCCGGCACCGAGGTTTTGTGGATCGGAACGATCTCGAACGTCTCGGAGGCCACTTCATCGGCCGCTTGCAGCGTATAGCGCCCGTCGACGAACAGTGCGGCGCGGCTGGCCAGAACCACCGCAATGCCTGCCGATCCGGTGAACCCGGCCAGCCAGGCAAGCCGCGCCTCGGAGGGGGCCACAGTCTCTCCCTGATGGGCATCGGTGCGCGGCACGAGGAACCCGGTCAGCCCTTTTCGGTCGAGGAATCGTCGCAATGCGGCGACACGCTCCGGCCCTTTACTGCCATCGGCACTTGTGTCGAAAAACTGGAACATTCGCGTTGTCTTTCCCAATTCGGCACGGCAGCGGCGGGTGGAAATCCCATCCTCGGTCTCGGTTTTGTGCAGCGCAACCGGTAAATTATCTGCGAGACGTCAGCGCCCTCATCACAGCCCCCTTGAACAGGCCCTGTCAATGAGGCATCTCGGTGCGACAGATGAGAGGTTCGATGCACAGATTGCCCGTCATTGCCGCCGCGCTGCTCCTGAGCGCGCTGCCAGCCAAAGGCATGTCTGACCCGGCCTTCGGGCTGTGGCTGACAGAGGATGAGCGCGCGATCATCGAGATCTCGGCCTGCTCGGACCGCGCCTGCGGACGGATCGTTTGGATGGACCAGCCTCGGCACGAGGACGGCTCGCCCAAGATTGATCAGAACAACCCGGATCAGGCGCTCCAGAACCGGACAATCTGTGGCATCCCGCTGGTCGGCGATTTCAAGCGCGAACAGCCGGGGATCTGGACAGGCGGCTTTGTCTATAATCCGAAGGACGGCCAGAAATACGAAGCCAAGATCACCTCGGTCGATAACGACCACCTGGAGATGCGCGGCTTCGTCTTGGTCCCGGCGTTTGGACAAAGCCAGACATGGACGCGGGTGGACGATATCCGGGGTGGCTGCTGACGGGCCGATCTGGCCTTCATCCCTCCTTTGGCCAGACCAGCCAACTGCCCGCGTGTCCGGCCAGTTCGCTTGGGTCGAACCCGATCAGCAGGATCAAGCGTTCCCCGCTGGGGCTTTCGGCGTAGATCCGCTCGGCCATGCGCCCACGGCGGAAGCCGACCTTGATCCGTTGACCGGAGAACTCGGTGCCGTCGGTGAAGATCAGCTCCACCGTCTCGCGGCTCATCGCCCGGACAGTGGCGACCTGACCGCGCAAATCGCGGAGCAGCAGGGCGCCGCTCTCGTCTTCTTCTGCGACCAGAACACTGTCGAGGCCCCGCGACGGGATCGCCAGCCGCGCGGTCGTTCCCGTGGCATAGGTCAGCTCGGTCCGCGGGATGGTGACCAGATTGTCGATGGCGACAATCTCGCAGCCGCATTCCTTTGCTGAACTGGGCAGCATCTGCAGGCATTGCTGCAACGCCTCGCCGGCCAGATCCGCGCGCGGGGTGGCGACGAGGCGGCTGATCACGGAGGTGGACGGGCAGGAGGCGGCGGGCCGCCCGCGGGCGAGCGCCCGGGGGCCGGACGCCTGCAAGAAGGCGCGCCCCTCGGCCGAGCCGATCAGATAGGGCAGGGCGTCGATCCCCACTTCACGGGCCTGCAACCGGCTGCCGAGCAGCGCGGGATCCGCCCGTTTGGCTGCCAGCCGCGCCGCGTCGAGATCGCCCGGGCCGGTGGCCACGATCGCCGGTGGCGTCTCTAGCACGATCATCCGCTGGCTGTGCCAGCTCTCGGCGATCTGATTACGGCGCGAGCGCTGGTCCGCAGGCAGCGTCGTGCAGGAAACGATTGCGACGGCCAACAATCCGCAAGATAACAAGACGGCTCCACCCAAACGCCAGACTCCATGCATCATATAATCCTCAGAATGCAGGGGCTAAGGTTGCCCAGACACTGCGTCGAATCAAGACAGCCCTTGTGAATTAAAGCTTTAGCATGTCTGAAATATAGTGATATTGAGGCCACTCGGGGCACAAGAGACGCTGGATTTTTTGGCAGGGAAGGAGACTGGCTCCAACATGATCGTATCAGGGCATGTCAAATGGTACGACGCCGTGAAAGGTTACGGATTTGTCGTGCCGGAGGAAAGCGATGGCGGGGACATCATGGTCCACGCCTCCTGTGTGCGTGCTTTTGGTAAGATGGCGCTTCTTGAGGGAGCGCGCGTAAAGCTTGTCTCGGAACAGGGTCAGCGCGGGTTGCATGCGCAGAAGCTCTTGGAGGTTGAAGAGCCGGAGACGACCCCACCCCCGGTACCCGGTTTTGCCGAAGCAAGACCGACCGAGTTTCTCGGCCAGGAGGTCGAGGCCGGTCCTCTGGTGCCGGCGCGGGTGAAATGGTTCGACAAACAAAAAGGTTTCGGCTTTGTGAATGTCTACGGCAATCCCGAGGACGTCTTCGTGCATATGGAGACGGTACGCCGCTGTGGGTTTCAGGACCTCTCCAGCGGCGAGGGGATGGCCTGCCGAACCTTTCGCGGCCCACGCGGCCTGATGGTGGCCGAGTTGCGTCTCTGGGAGGCCGCCGTCGATGCGGCGAAAGAGGCGAGTGGCAACTCCAAGGATTGAGCCCGGCTGATATGGGTGCCGAGCCTCGAGGGCCGTGCGTATTGACTGACCGGGTGGCTGGAGGCCGAACATGCGGGATCGGGCCGTGACGGAGGAACTCGACCGGTCTGCGGCCTTTTGGTCCCGTCGCGGGGTTATGGCCGTGATGGTCGCGTTGTCCGCTGGCTCCGTCGCGGGGGCGCCGCGATCAGAGACGGCCCCCGCCTGTCAGGCTGACCGGGTGACCCTGATCAGCGGGATCCGCCAATCGAGCTTTACCGTGGAACTGGCGCGAACGCCCGAGGAGCAGGCGCGCGGGTTGATGTTCCGGCCCTTTCTGCCGCGCGATGCCGGCATGTTGTTCATCATGGAACCGCCGCGTCTGGCCAGTTTCTGGATGCGGAACACGATGATCTCGCTGGATCTGGTGTTTATCGACCGGGCGGGGCGCGTGGTGAATGTCGCGGCGCGGGCGGTGCCCTACTCCGAGGCGCCGCTTCGGTCAGAGGGCGAGGTGCGCGCCGTCCTGGAGATCAATGGCGGGTTGGCGGAGGCGTTGGGGATCGGGCCAGGCACCCGGGCGGTGCATCCGGTCTTCGATGCCGCACCCGCGCCTTATCGCTGTGCCGGATAATGCAACCCGCTCTTGTGGTCGGGGCGGCATGGGTGTATCCGCAATGCCGGTCGGGGCGTAGCGCAGTCTGGTAGCGCGACCGTTTTGGGTGCGGTAGGTCGGGAGTTCGAATCTCTCCGCCCCGACCAAGTTTCATCGGGCATCTCGTCAAACGGAATGCGGGCAAGCCCGCATACGACATCATGGCGTTTTCTGGCGAAAACGCGCCGCGCTGGCCCGCAGTCAGTCCTGTTTGAGCGGCATCAGCGCGTTGCTCAGCGCGTTGGGCAGGGGCATGGGCCGCCGCGTGGTGCGGTCGACATAGACATGGGTGAAGCTTCCGGCGGCGGCAGCGGCGGCGGCGTCTTCACGGAAGATCCCGACGGCATAGGTGACAGAGGAGGTGCCGATACGCTCGACCCGCAATCCGGCCTGCAGGGCGTCGGGGAACATGACGGGAGCGAAATAGTCGCAATTGGTGGCCACGACCAGGCCGATCGTCTCTCCGCCCAGAATGTCCAGCGCGCCGGTCTCGACCAGATAGCCGTTCACCGCGGTGTCGAAGAAGGCATAGTACTGGACATTGTTCACATGGCCGTAGACGTCGTTATCCGCCCAGCGGGTGGCGATGGGGCGGAACAGCCGGTACGCGCTGCGCGCCGGGGCCGTGGGCCTCACGCGATGCCGGGGGCGGCGCCGGTCAGGGCGGCGCGGGTCTTCGCCCCGCTCTCCGAGGGCCCGCCGCGCTCGCGATAGGGGGTGCGGTTGAAATGCGCCCGGTAGCATTTCGAGAAATGCGAGGGCGAAGTGAAGCCGCAGGCCAGCGCCACATTGATCACGCTGAGATTGGTCTGCAGCAGCAGGTTGCGCGCCTTCTCCAGCCGCAACTCCATGTAGTACCGCTTCGGCGAGCGGTTGAGATAGCGCCGGAACAGCCGCTCCAACTGCCGGGTCGACATGTTGACCGATTTGGCGAGTTCGGAGGGGGAGACCGGCTCTTCCGTCGACTGTTCCATGGTCTGGATCACGGTGACCAGTTTCGGGTGACGCACGCCGATCCGCGCCGGGACCGAGAGGCGCTGCTCATTGGTCTCGGAGCGGACATTCGGATGGATCAGTGCGTCGGCGATCAGGCTGCCGAGATCGCTGCCCTGCTCCTGCGCGATCAGGTGCAGCATCATATCGGTCGAGGCCGTGCCGCCGGCACAGGTGAAAATGCCGTCCTCGACGCAATAGATCAGGTTGGAGATTTCGATCTCCGGATAGGTCTCGATGAAGGCCGCGTGGTTCTCCCAATGGATGGCGCAGCGCTTGCCGTCGAGCAGCCCGGCGCGGGCCAGAAGATCGGCGCCGGTGCAGACTGCGCCGATCGAGACGCCGCGGCGGGATTGCTTGCGCAGCCAGGTGAGCACCGGTTTGGTCGCCGCCCGGTCCAGTTCCAGCCCCGAGCAGACCACGATGGAGGCATCGCGGGGAAGATCCTCGAGCCCGCTATCGGTCTGCACCGCCGTTCCGTTCGAACAGGTCACCGCCATACCGCCATCCGAGACGACCTGCCAGGAATAGATCTCGCGCCGGGTCATCCGATTGGCCACGCGCAATGGCTCGATGGCGGCGGCGAAGGCCAGCATCGAGAACATCGGTGTCAGCAAAAAGACGAACTCTTTCGCCGGTTTGCCCTCACTCTCGGCCGGGATGTCAGCCACCTGATACCTCGCGTCGCTCTGCCCTGACTCGGCGGTGTGTGACCCGTGACATTGAGGGTGGTTCAATCCCTGCGTCAAGCGTGATGACCCCGTGCCCTTTCACAAGTGACCTGATGTGCGCCCGGGCTGGCCAGCACTGGGACAGTTCGCTATAGCAACGCTGTCACACGCATGGGAGGCCGCGATGACCAAAGCTTGGAGCAAAGAAAGCTGGCGCAACCATACCGGGCTGCAGATGCCGGTCTATCAGGACGAGGCGGCGGTGGCCGAGGTCACCGGTCGGCTGGCGAGCTATCCTCCCCTGGTCTTTGCCGGCGAGGCGCGACGGCTGCGCGACCGCTTGGCCGATGTGGTGGATGGGAAGGCGTTTCTGCTCCAGGGCGGGGATTGCGCCGAGAGTTTCGCCGATTTCAAGGCCGACAACATTCGCGACACGTTCCGGGTGATGCTGCAGATGGCCGTGGTGCTGACCTTCGCCGCGCGGGTGCCGGTGGTGAAGGTGGGCCGGATGGCGGGGCAGTTCGCCAAGCCGCGCTCCTCGGATACCGAGACGCAGGCGGGGGTGGAACTGCCCTCCTACCGCGGCGACATCATCAACGGGTTCGACTTCACCGCGGAAAGCCGGGTGCCGGATCCGAAGCGGATGGAGCAGGCCTATCTGCAATCGGCGGCCACACTGAACCTGCTGCGGGCCTTTGCAACGGGCGGGTATGCCGATCTCGCACGTGTTCAGGCCTGGAATCTGGAATTCGCCAAGGGCAGCCCGCAGAACGAAGCCTATGAGGCGCTGGCCGAGCGGATCTCGACCGCGGTCAGCTTCATGGAGAGCTGCGGCGTCACGGCGGACAAGGTCGAGACCCTGCGCTCGGTGGAGTATTACACCAGCCACGAGGCGTTGCTGCTGCCCTATGAGGAGGCGTTGACCCGGACCGACTCGACCACCGGGCAGACCATCGCGGGCTCGGGCCATATGATCTGGATCGGCGACCGCACGCGCCAGCCCGATGGCGCGCATGTCGAGTTCTGCCGCGGCGTGGTCAATCCGATCGGCCTGAAATGCGGGCCGAGCCTGGACGCGAACGAGTTGCTCCGCCTGCTGGATATCCTCAACCCAAAGAACGAGGCCGGACGTGTCACGCTGATCTGCCGCACCGGCGCTGGCAAGGTCGAGAGCCATTTGCCGAGCTGGATCCGCGCGGTCCAGCACGAAGGGCGGCAGGTCGTTTGGTCCTGCGATCCGATGCATGGCAATACGATCAAATCCGCCTCGGGCTTCAAGACGCGCCCGTTCGACAAAGTGCTGGCCGAGGTGAAGGAGTTCTTTGCCGTCCATCAGGCCGAGGGCACCTATGCCGGTGGTGTGCATTTCGAGATGACCGGGCAGGACGTGACCGAGTGCACCGGCGGGATGCGCGATGTCACGGACGAGGATCTCTCGGCACGCTATCACACCGCCTGCGACCCGCGCCTGAACGCCTCGCAATCGCTGGAGCTGGCCTTCCTGCTGGCCGAGGAGTTGGAGCGTGTGGTGCCCGAAAGCGCCAAGATCGCCATCGGCTGATGCAACATGTCCTGGTGATGACCGCCCCCCGTTCGCGGGGGGTGGCGGATATGGAGGTGATGCTCGTCGCCTCGAAGCTGGAGCTGACACCGCACCGGTTGGGCCGCCATGGGGTCGAGTTCTCTTGCGACACAAGGCTGCCGGAGGTTCCGGTGATCGAGGGCGTCGATTTCAATCAGGTCCCCGCCGCCAACCGCCGCAAGAGACTGCTGATCGCCGATATGGACTCGACCATGATCCCGGTCGAATGCATCGATCAGATGGCAGATTTCGCCGGTGTCGGGGCGCAGGTGGCCGAGATCACCCGGCGCGCGATGCGCGGCGAATTGGACTTCATCGCCTCGATGACCGAACGTGTCGCCCTGGTTGCCGGGCTGGCGGAAAGCGCGTTGCAAGAGGTCTATGACCAGCGCATCGCGTTGAACCCCGGCGGGCGCGCCCTGGTGCGGACCATGGCGGCCCATGGTGCGCAGACGGCCCTTGTCTCGGGCGGCTTCACCTTTTTCACCGAACGGGTCGCCGCGGCGGCCGGGTTTGCCGAACACCGCGCCAATACGCTGGAGATTGCCGAGGGCAGGCTGACCGGCAAGGTTTTGCCCCCGGTCCTCGGCCGCGACGCCAAGGTCGAGGCGCTGGATCAGCTCTGCGAGCGCCATGGGATCACCCGCGACGATACCGTGACAGTTGGGGATGGTGCCAATGATATCGGCATGCTCCGCGCCGCGGGTCTGGGGGTCGGTCACCATCCGAAACCCGCTGTGGCCCAGATCGCCGATGCCGTCATGGAGCATTCCGACCTCGACGCGCTCTTGTTCCTGCAAGGCTATTCCGAGGCCGAGTTCGTCACCGATTGATCGCCGGGTCTGACCGGTTCGTGAATTGTTGTTTCAACTGCGTGATCCTAGGTTCCGGCCAGATCAGGAGGATATCCCACATGTTCAAGCTCAACCGTCCGCGCTGGCGGATCAGTGAGAATGAGACGACGCCTGAGGCGGTTTTCTGGAACCGCCGCCGCATTCTTGCCGCCGGTGGCGGGGCCGCCGCCGCGGGATTGATCGGCGAAGGCCTTTGGCCGCGCGCGCCAATGCCCGAAATCTCCACTGCCGCCGAAGCCGCAGTGCCCGACCAGCCCTTCACTCCGAAACCGCCGCTGAATGCCGATTATGCCGATGCGGGGCGTCCGGTGACGGATGAGGACGTGAACTCGACCTACAATAATTTCTACGAATTCGGCTCACACAAGAAGATCCACCTCGCCGCGCAGGAGTTGAAGACCGAGGGCTGGCGGGTCCGGGTCGAAGGCCTGGTCGAGAAGGAATTCGAGATCGATATCGACGAGCTGATCTCCGAGATGCCGGTCGAAGAACGGATCTATCGCCACCGCTGTGTCGAGGCCTGGTCGATGGTCGCCCCCTGGATCGGGTTCGAATTGGCCGCGCTGGTGAAGAAGGCCGCGCCGCTGTCCTCGGCCTCCTTCGTCGAATTCAAGACCTTCATGGATCCCGACACGGCCCGCGGCCAGCGCCAGCATTGGTATCCCTGGCCCTATACCGAGGGGTTGACCCTGGCCGAGGCGACCAACCCGCTGACCTTCATGGTCGTCGGCGCCTATGGCAAGGTGCTGCCCAAACAGTTCGGCGCCCCGATGCGCCTCCACACGCCGTGGAAATACGGGTTCAAGTCGATCAAATCGGTCGACCGGATCATCTTCACCGACAAGCGGCCCCTGGGCTTCTGGGAGGAGCTCCAGGATGCTGAATATGGCTTCTGGGCCAATGTGAACCCGGAGGTCAGCCATCCCCGCTGGAGCCAGGCAACCGAGCGGGTGCTGGGCAGCGATGAGCGGATTCCGACCCAGCTCTTCAATGGCTATGCGCCGGAGGTTGCCGGTCTCTATACCGGTCTTGAGGCGAAGGTCGGCGACCGCCTCTGGCGCTGAACCGACACGGACCAGAAGCTGGCGCGTAGGGAGATCCTGCGCGCCTTTTTCATATCCGAAAAAGGGACTTGCACGAAGAAAAGAAAAAAGCCGGGCACAAGGCCCGGCCAGTTCAACAGGGAGGTATCACAACCTAAAGCGGGGAGTTACCCATCCGCTTCGAGGCAGCATTTAGAATTTGCCGATTGACTACGCAAGTGCACAAAACTCAGTCAAAGCGGCTATGCGCTCAGAGCATGGCTGCGCGGCGCCCGTTCCTGCGCCTCGGCGATCTCCTGCAGGATAAAGTTGCGGAAGGCGATGACCCGCTGTGAGCGGCGGAGTTCCTCGGGATAGGTGAAGAACACCTGGAACGGCGCGCTGGTCTCCTCGGGCAACACATTGACCAGATCGGGATATTCCCCGACGACATAATCTGGCAGGGCGGCGATGCCGAGATCGTTGATCGCGCCTTTCAGAATCCCGAAATAGCTGTTGATCATCAGATGCGCATGGTCGTCGGTCCGGCGGAAACGGGCGAGCCAGCTGTCCGCCTCGCGCGGTTGCGAGGCGTCAGGTGAGAAGATGATCAGCCGGTGGTGCGCCAGATCCTCCAGGTTCTCGGGCTGGCCGTTGCGCTCCAGATAGGACTGGCTGGCATAGAAACGCATCTGCACATCCATCAGTGGCCGCCGTACCAGATCGGCCTGCTGCGGGGCGGCCATGCGGATGGCGACATCGGCCTCGCGCATCGGCAGGTCCAGCATCCGTTCGGTGAGGATCATATTGACCGAGAGATTGGGATAGGCGGTGAAGAGTTTTGTCAGCCGTGGCGCCAGAAACAGCGTGCCAAAGCCTGCGGTCGCCGTGACCCGCAATTCGCCGAACACCTCGTCCTTCGAGTCGCGGATCCGAGCGCCGGCCGCGGTCAGGCGGCGGGTCATCTCGCGCGTCGCCTCATAGAGCAGCTCGCCCTGCTCGGTCAGCAGCAGGCCGCGGGCATGCCGGTGGAACAGCGTCGCCTTCAGTTGCTCCTCAAGCCCGCGGATCTGCCGGCTGATCGCCGATTGGCTGAGATGCAATTGCTCGCCTGCATGGGTCAGGCTGCCTGCGTCCGCGACCGCATGAAAGACCCGCAGCTTATCCCAATCCATTGCTCTATCCTCGATCTTGTCCTGGAAAACGGCGCAGAAAGGCGCTGTCGCCTCCGGACGGTTTTGCTAAGAGTATACCTCCAATATGGGAATGAGGGATGAAAATGCGGCTGGCTTCGGGCGTCGTTCTGGTTTTTCTTTGTATTGCGGTGCTTTGGCCGCTGTCCGCTGCCCAGGCGCAGGACGCTTTGTCCGGCAGCTATCGCGGGGCGCTCGAGGCGGAGGGCGCCCGGATCGAGATCGCGCCTGATTCCGACGGCTTTCGCGGCACCTTCTTCGACCGGGCCGGGCGGAGCCAGGATTTCGCCGCCGACAAGGTGGGGGTTCTGGCCGAGGCCGTGCTGGATATGGGCGGACAGACCGTCCTTATGCGGATGGACCCGAAACCCTATGGCGCCGATGTCGCCCTGATCCCGCTGGACGCCCAGGGTCAGCTTGTCTTTGCCGGCGCGCGCTTCCTGACCTTCCTGCGTCCGGGTCTCGATCTGCCGAAGCCCCCTCCTGGCTATGTCTCCCCTCCGACCGATGCGCGGGGCCGGATCACTGGGAACGGGTTCCTGAACTCTTACGAGTTCTGGCCGGCCGAGGGCGTGCGGCTTGGCTATCTCTCGCTGCCGCCGCGGTTTCAGACGCTGTTGCAGCTTTTCCCGGCGGTGCATCTGGATGTGATCTTCAAGCTTTGCCTCGCGCGTCAGGACGGGCCGGCCCTGGCCAAGGCTCTGCGTGGCTCGGGTGTTGCCTGTGGCGAGGTGGTGGATGCGATGGCGCAGATGCAGCGAACAGGCCGCTTCAGCGTCTACAAACGTGAGGTCGCAGAACAGAGAAGCCTGCTCGAGACAAATGTGAAATGCGCCGACGGCTACCTGGCGTCAAAGACGCAATGCGACCAAGCCGCCGCCGCCATCGCCCAGCGCGCCGTCGCGCTGGAGACCCCGGCTACTGTGCTGCAACGTTATCGCTGAATTGATCGTTGCGGTTTTGATGCACGCGCTCTTCCTCGGCGCCCCAATCCTCGATCCAGTCCAGAACCGGGCGCAAGGCTTCGCCTTTGGCCGTGATGCGGTATTCCAGGCGGCGCGCGCCCGAGCGGACCGGGGCCTTCTCGAGGATCCCCTGATCGACCAGCCGTCCCAGCCGATTGGACAGGATGTTGCGGGCCACGCCCAGCCGGCGCTGGAACGTGTCGAAGCGGGTCACGCCCCGACAGGCAGCCCAGATGATGAGCAATGTCCAGCTGTCGCCGATCTTGCGAACCGCATTGGCCATTGCGCTGATATGCTCTTGCTCGAGGTCGGGCATTTCCGCCTCCTATCTATCTGCCTTGTCGCTTCCGATATATGGACACAGATTTCATATCACGGAAAGCGATAGGAGGGAAACACCGTCCAATTTCGCAAAATG
>JBCBIS010000004.1:0-53810 GCA_038524325.1 Pseudomonadota bacterium | reverse complement strand
AAATCCTGTGCCGGGACAAACGACCGATAACGTCCTGGAAGAATGGACCACCTGGCTGGACGAGACCTGTCAGAGCGTCACCGCCGAGTACCGCGCGCAGCCGGGCAACGACCTGCGTGGCTATATCGATATCCTGACGCTGGACGGCAAGGATGCCAGCGGCAATCGGATCGGCCCAAAGTATCAGGAGGCGAGTGCGGTCTTCGAGAAGGTCTATTGCCCCGACGGCATGATCGCCCCCGGCCTGCCCTGCCCGAATGAGGACAAAACCTGCCTGATGCCCTCGCCCTGCGAGCATTTCGGCCTGGCCGACGGCATAGGCGACCCGGTGTTCGAAGGGCAGTTCGACGACGAGACGATGAAGGAGAAGGTCGTCGGCCGCGGCAAATGGATGGATCCCAGCCGCGGCGAGGATGGCTGGGAGCCGCTCGCCACCGGGGAATTCCTGCTCGGCCACCCGGACGAAAGCCAGGAGCTGCCCCCCGCGGCGCGCCCGCCCGAATTCACCACCAACGGCACTTTCATGGCGTTCCGGAAGCTGCACGAGAATGTCGGCTCGTGGCGCAGCTATTTCGCCGAGGAAGCGAAGAGATACGCCAAGGTCGCCGGTATTCCCGAGGATCAGGCGGAAACCACCCTGCGCTCCAAAGTCGTGGGCCGCTGGCCCGATGGCGTGCCGATGTCCAAGGCGCCGAAATGGGACGATTGGCAAAAGGTGCGGGATCATTTCCAGATGAACCCGCTGCCCGACGACCCGGTCGGCGATGCTGAGAAGCTGGACGCCAAACCTATCCGGATGTGGTGGGCGGAGGTGGGATATCTCCGCACCCGCCACGCTTCGGACTTCAAATATGCGCAGGACATGCAAGGCTTCGACTGCCCGAACTCCTCGCATTTGCGGCGGGTCAATACGCGCGATTACCTGGACCCGCAGAACAATATGCATCCCGAATTGGTCGATGGCGCGGACGCTGTAAAACCGGCCGAGCCCGGGCTGCCCCGCGACCCCTCGCGCTATAGCGGCGTCAACAAGGATGCGGACAGCTCGCTCAACAAACGCCGCCGGATCCTGCGCCGCGGGCTGCCCTATGGCTCGACCACCAAGGAGGCGGGGCTGAACGACACGGACGAGAGCGAACAGGGCGTGGCGATGATGATCCTCTGCGCCAATCTGTTCCGACAGTTCGAGTTCGTGCAGCAGCAATGGATCGAATACGGGCTCGACTTCAACTCGGGCAACAACACTTGCCCGCTGGTTGGCGATCACGCGACCCATAACCGCTTTACCGTGCCGGCGGATCCGCGGGGCGACGAGGCGCCTTATGTCTGCTCGGGCATGAAGACCTTTGTCGAGGTCCGGGGCGGCGAGTATTTCTTCATCCCCTCGATCACCGCGCTGAACATGATCGCCCATGGGGTGGTCGACCCGACCTGATCCTGCCAGAGGGAGACCGCCCATGTCCGCCATCGCCGCCCTGATCACGGCCCCGCTGATGACCTTGCAGAACTGGCTCTCGGGGCTGGGCGCACTGCTGAGCCTGATTTTCCTGGCGCTGAAGGAGTATTTCGGTAAGGGCGAGGGCAGCTTTACCCAGCGCCTCACCGCCAAATTGCTGGCCGCCGAGGGGCAGCGCACCGCATTGAGCGTCCTGCGCGCCTTTGTGCCCAATCTGGTGATCGGCAAGCAGTTCGTCCAAGCCTATGAGAACAACGGCACAGCGGTGATCACACGGCGCGAGGATGTGCTGGACTTCCTTAACCGCAACGACGATTTCGAGGTGGTCTATGGCCCGCGCATGATCGAGATCACCGATGGCTCGAACTTCTTCCTGGGGATGCAGCCCGGCTGGGACTATACCCGTGACACTTCGGCGATGCGGCTGGCGGCACGGGCAACCGATGTGGCCGAGATCGTGCTGCCCCGGGCGACCGAGGTGGCGGATGCGGCGGTGGCCGCCAGCACGGGCACGATCGACCTGCCGCAGGATGTGGGGCTGAAGACCTCGTCCGACATGGTCGGGCACTATTTCGGCACGCCCGGCCCCAGCCAGCAGGAGATGATCGACTGGACGACCACGATGTTCTGGTACCTCTTCGCCGATCTGGGCGCGTCCGAGGAGCTGAAGGCCAAGGTCACGCCGATGATGGCGGCAGCGCGGGACTATCTCGACCAGACGATTGCCCAGCGCAAAGCGAACCCGACCGACGCGGATGATGTGCTGAACCGCTGTCTGGCCCTGCAGGCCGCCGGCACGCCGGGGATGAGCGATCTGGGCATCCGCAACAACATTGTCGGCCTCTTGATCGGGGCGGTGCCGACCCTCTCGAAAGCCTCCTGCCTGGTGCTGGAGGAGCTGATGCGCCGCCCGAGCGAACTGGCGGGCGCGCAGGCCGCGGCGCGGGGCGACAAGGACGACCTGCTCGCCCGGTATTGCTGGGAGGCGCTGCGCTTCAACCCGCATCAGCCCGTGCTCTACCGCCGCGCCACCCGCGACGCGGTGATCGCGAAATCGACCGTGCGCGAGAAGAAGATCCCCAAGGGCACGCTGGTCTTCGGCGCCACCCTGTCTGCGGCCTTCGACAGCCTGGACGTGCCGAGCCCCAACGCATTCCGCACCGATCGCCCGGCATCAACCTATATGACCTGGGGCTATGGCATGCACAATTGCTTTGGCGAGGCGATCAACCGGGCGGTGATCCCGGCGATCCTCAAACCGGTCCTCAAACTCGAAGGCCTGCGCTATGCCGAGGGGGTCACCGGCATCGACGGTGCGGGCACGCCCTTCCCGGTCCACATGAAGCTCGCTTACGACATGGAGTGACGGCATGAAACCGCCCATCCTGGTCAATCTCGCCCCCGCCGTCAGCACCGATGTCTGCCGCTGGCTGTTCCATCACTACAAGATCGAACACCGCGAGAGCCTGCATGTCCCGGTGTTCCACATCGTCGCGCTGGCCTGGTATCTGACCACCAATTCCAGCCGCCCGGTCGTCTACCATGACGGCATGCATTATCGGACCGAGGAGCATATCGTCTGGCATTTCGAGAAGCATGTCGCCCCCGACCTGAAGCTGGTGCCCGAGGGGGAGATGGGCGCGAAGGCGAAGGCCGAGCAGGTCTACTACCACAAGACTATGCGCCCCGGCACGATCGGCTATATGTACTGGAATCTCCTCAAAGATCGCGATCTGGTCTGGCCGAGTTTCACCACCGGCACCCCGGCGCTGGAACAGCCGCTCGCCCGGCTGCTCTGGCCGATCCTCAAATTCGCTCTGATCAAAGGTTTGAGCCTCGGCGAGGCGAACGCGACCAAGGGGATCGACACCGTCCGCGCCGGGTTTGACCGGGCCGAGGCGGCCCTGGCCGATGGGCGGCCTTATCTCTGCGGCGACCGGTTCACGATCGCCGATATGACCTTTGCGGCCGGGGCGGCCCCCATTCTGCTAGATCCCGGCTATGGCGGCCACCTGCCGGAGTTCGAACAGGTCCCCGAGCATATGCAAAAGGTGATCGGCGAATTCCGCGCCCGCCCCGCCGCCGAATTCGTCCGCCGCATGTATGCCGAGCATCGCGGGGCGTGAGGTGACCGCCCGCCTCATCACCCTTCTGCCCTCGACCGATGTGGAGACGACGCGCTGGCTGCTCCAGCAATGGCAGATCGCCTATACCGAGGAGCCGCACGCCCCGATCTTCAACATGGTGGCCCTGCAGCAGGCCGGGTTCGTCCCGCATGGGAACCCGGGGTTTCTGGACGGCGAACTGCGCCTGACCGGCCTTGCCAATATCGCCAAGCATTTCGCCCCGGGCAGCCCGACGCTCTACCCCGAACCGGACAGTCCGGAGTTTGACCGCGTCGCGGCGGAGGTGAAATATTACACCGTCACCATGGGCAATGGTGTCGTCTATTGGTGCTATTGGAACTTCATGCAGGAGGAGGCGCTGGTGCTGCCCTCCTTCACCACCGGCATCCCCGACGCCGAGAAGGCCGAGATCGAAGCGGATTTTCCGGCCTATCGCGCAAAAATCGTGGCCGGGATCAAGCTGAGCGACCAGAAGGCCGCCGACGGTCTGGCCCTGGTCAGCGCCGGGTTGGACAAGGTCGAGGCGCTGTTGGCCGATGGGCGGGAGTTTCTGGATGGCAAGGGCCTGTCAGCGCTGGACATCGCCTTCGCCGCCTCTGCCGCGCCGATCGTGCTGGCGCCCGGCTATGGCGCGCCGCTGCCCGCGCTCGACGCGCTGCCCGCCACGCAGCGCGCGGTGATCGAGGCGCATCGCGCCCGCCCCGCCGGACAGTTCATCCTGCGCCTCTATGCCAACCATCGCAGCACCCGTGGGTGCGGCTGAGGGAGACAAGAATGACCCGCCGTTTCGTGACCCTGCTGCCCTCCGTCGATGTCGATCTTGGCCGCTGGCTGCTCCAGCTCTGGGGGATCGATTATGTCGAGGAACCCCACGCCCCGGTCTTCCACATTGCCGCGCTGAAGAAACTGGGGGAGGAACCCGACCATTACCCGGTCCTGATCGATGGCGACAAACAGACCGCCGCCGTCGAGCGTCTGGTCCGCGACTATGACGGCACCGGCGGCGTCCATGTCATGCCCGATCAGGAGGCGGAGCCGGATCTCTACCAAGAGGTGTTCGATCTGCAGAACGCCAACCGCTACACCATGGGCACAGGCGTGGTGAACTGGGCCTATTTCGAGCTGATGAAGGACAAATCCCTGGTCTGGGACAGTTTCACCACCGGCGTGCCGCTGGTCGAACGCCTCGCCGTGCGCTTTGGCTATTCCTGGATCAAGGGCAAGATGGAGGAAGGCCTGGGCCTGAACGAGGAGACCGCGGCCAAGGGCCTCGCCGATGCCAATGCCGGCTTCGACCGGGTCGACGCGCTGTTGGCCGATGGCCGGACCTGGCTGGCCGGGGACCGGATGACCCTGGGCGATCTCTCCTTCGCCACCACCGGCGCGCCCATGGTGATGGAGCCGAAATATGGCGGCCACCTGCCCGCCTTCGACGCCCTCCCCGCTTATATGCAGACCATTGTGCAAGGCTTCCGCGACCGGCCCTCGGGCCAATTCGTGCAGAGGATGTATGCCGCGCATCGCAAGTGAGACCGGTGGGATTTTACGGAATTCCCGCTTGATGCTCCAATGGTTGCCATCTTAGACTCTTCACCATGAACCAGATCGCCGCCTACTCCCCCTATCCCGTCTATACCCGGGCCGAGAAGATCGCCGATGGCGCGATCCATGTCGCCGGGGTGATGATGGCGCTGATGGCGGTGCCGGTGCTGGTCACCCTGGTCGCGGTCTGGCACGGCACGGCAGGGGTGATCACGGCGACGGTGATCTATGGCCTCAGCCTGATCGCGATGAAGGGGATCTCGGCCTGCTACCACATGAGCGCGCCCTCGCCGTTCAAGGAGGTTTTGCGCCGCTTTGACCATTCCGCCATCTACCTCCTGATCGCGGGCACCTACACCCCCTTTGGCGTGCTGGTCGGCGGGGCGGCGGGGTTCTGGACCCTGGTCGGCATCTGGACCTGCGCGGCGGCTGGGATCAGCCTGCAGGTTCTGGCGCCGAGAAAGCTGGAATGGCTGGGTCTCGCGCTTTATCTCGGCATGGGCTGGGCGATCCTGCTGTTCGGCTGGCCGATGCTGATCGCCCTCTCCACCGCCACCATCACCCTGGTCGCCATCGGAGGGTTGACCTACACGATCGGCGTCGGCTTCCACCTCGCCAAACGCATGCCCTTCCACAACGCGATCTGGCACGGCATGGTCCTGGCCGCGAGCGGGGTGTTCTATGCCGCGGTGATTGTCGAGACCTATCTGCGGGCCTAGGCTGCATTTTCATAGAATTTTAAGTATATGTCGGCATAGATGCCTGCGCATGCCGAAGGGGTGACGCCCTCCGATCTCCTGGGAAACCGAAGCCGCGGGCGGATTTGCGACCCGCCCAGGCTTCACGGTTCGAAAGAACCGAAACTCCAGTGGCTGCGCAGCCACGCTTTCGACCCGCCTGATGGGGTCATCTGATCGAGCGCTCAGGTCGCCAAACACCTGCCCCCGCGAGACAATATCCAAGCAATAGCACTGCCTTTGATATCCACAGACATGGCGGATCTGTCAGGCTTTGCACGTTTTGTGCACCCGTCTTCTGCCCCCCCTCCCGCCCACCTGCAAAGAGAGATCTGTCGCGCATGCCCCTGAGGATCACCCCAAAACCGAAAAACTCGACTCGTCATTGATCGGGCGTTTGCGGGAATAGAAGCCCGCGTCGATCTCGCGATCCAGATAGGGCAGGCGGAACTGCATGGGCGCTGTGTCATGGTCGTTCCCCGCCTCGCAATAGGCGACGAGGGCCGCCATCATCTTCCCCGCGATCGGCGCGTTCTTGTACTGGTTCCCCGAGGTCCCACAGGCCATATAGAACCCCGGCAGCGCGCTCTTGTCATAGATCGGGATCCAGTCGGTCGAGGCGTCATAGAGATCCACCACGCCCCGCATCCGCGAGGGAATCCCCAGGCTCGGCACCCTCTGACCATAGCGCAGTGCCTGCACCCGCCATTGCTCGGTGAAGTCGCGGTTGTAGTCGGTGTCATCCTCCACCCAGACATGATCGTCACAGGGCGGATCCTCCGAGCCGATGAGGATATGATTCCCCTGTTCGGGCCGGCAATAACAGGCGATGTCGCTGTCCGAGACGATCATACCGTCGGCCTCGAAATCGAACCCCTCGGGGGCCGGCACATGCACCACCTCCTGGCGCAGCGCCCGGGTCGCGATGGTCATATCGTCCAGCACATTGGCCAAAGCGTTGATCTTCGCCGAGGCTGGGCCCGCCACATTGATCACCACCGGCGCATGGATCTCCTCGCCCGAGGCCAGGCGCACGCCGCTGACCCGGCCCGCGGAGGTCAGGATCTCCGCCACCTCCGCCCCCATGCGAAACGCAGCGCCCTTCGCCGCTGCCGCATGGGCGAGGTTTTGCGCGCTCAATGCCGGGTCGTTGACATAGCCGCCCTGGGGCCAGAAGACACCCCCCGCGATCCGCCCCGCGCCCTCGCCAAATCCCGGCTGATCGGGCCGCTTCGCCGGGCCGAACCGCTCGAGGGCATAGATTGGCAGACGCTGTTCGATGTCGCTTGCCGTCCATTCCTCAAACGGGCAGCCGAGCTCACCGGAATAGCGCATGTGTTTTTCCAGATTGCCGTTCAGCTCGGTCTTCATCACCAGGCATCCGGTCTCGCGAAACTCCGCCAAGCCGTTCGGATCCCTCACCTCTAGATAGTCGGCCCAATCCCGCCAATAGTGATAGCCCTCATAGGCAAAGGCGGTCCCGTCCAGGGTCGAGTAATGCATCCGGATGATCGCGCAAGAGCCCGAGGTCGAGCCATGGCCGGCCTGCGCATTCCGGTCCACAGACAGAGTCTTCCACCCCATCTTCGCCAGCTCGAACGCGACCGCCGTCCCGATCACGCCCGCGCCGATGATCACCGCATCTGCTCTGTCCGTCATTCTACCCTCCCTGACAGCCCGCCTGCGCAACGCAGCCGCTGCGCGCCGGGTGGGTGGGTGGGGGCGGGCGGCGGCTTCGTTGTGCAGGCGGGCTCAATCCAACGGGTGCGCCCCGCCTTCCTCTGTGCGACGCGCGATGAAGGCGTCGATCTCCTCGCGCACCGCCTCGTCCATGGGCGGCGGAGTGAACCCCGCCAACACCTCTTTCCATTTCGCATTCGCCCGCCGGGTCGCATCGATTGAGCCCGCCTCGGTCCACTGTCCGAAATTCGACCAGTCGCGGATCATCGGCTCGTAGAACTGCGTGGCATAGCGATCCATGGTCTGGCTCGCGGCAAAGAAATGCCCGCCGGGTTCCACCTCGGCAATCGCGTCGAAGCCGATCGCCTCGGCGGAGGCATCCACCGGGCGCATCGCCTCTGCGATCGTCTGGCACGCCTCGAGATCGGTCACGAACTTCTCATAGGAACAGGTCAGCCCGCCCTCCAGCCACCCTGCCGCATGGAAGATCATGTTGGCCCCCGCCAGCACCGCGCCCCAGAGCGCCAATTGCGTTTCCAAATCCGCCTGCACATCCGGCGAATTCGCCGCCGTCCCGGCCGCCGAGCGCCAGGGGATCCCGACCCGCCGCGCCAATTGCCCGGCGCCGAAATTCGTCTGGATATGCTCGGGCGTGCCGAACACAGGCGCGCCGGATTTCATATCCACATTCGACGAGAACGCGCCATAGACC
The DNA here is from genome assembly GCA_038524325.1 of Pseudomonadota bacterium. Taxonomy (GTDB): domain Bacteria; phylum Pseudomonadota; class Alphaproteobacteria; order Rhodobacterales; family Rhodobacteraceae; genus Thermohalobaculum. The sequence goes on along the minus strand of JBCBIS010000004.1, from coordinate 45,557 downwards.
ACGGGGCAGCCGGGCCGGACAATCTGGCTCAGCGTGATCCCAGCCATCGCCTCGGCATGGCTCAAGGTCAGCGAGCCCGCAATCGTGATCGGCGCCATCGCGCCCGACAGGCAAAACGGCGTGATCACCGCCACCTGTCCCCAGCGGGCGAAATCGATGATCCCTTGGGTCATCGGTACGTCCAACTGCCTGGGCGAGTTGGTGTTGATCACCGTCGAGGCATAGGGCGCGGTGCGGAATTCGGCCTCGCTCACTCCGCGCGCGATGCGAATGATCTCGAGCGAATCTTCCACCTGCCCGGTGCCGCGGGCATAGACCCAAGGCACTTTGCGCGACAGCGCGACCTGCGCCTTGGTGGTCGCATAATGGCGGACCGGCAGCGCCACCTCCTGCGGCTCGGCCGAGGGGCCGAGTTTGCCGATCGCGTCGAAATGCTCCTGCAGTTTCACGAAATCGGTGAAGGCGGCGAAATCGCCTGGCCGCCGACCCCGGTCGAGATCGGTCACATTGGGGCAGCCCGCACCGGGGCCGAAGAACAGCGTCTCCTGGGTGACCTCCAGCTCAAACCCGTGCCCGCCCCGCCAAGTGAAAGCCGAAGGGGCCATCGCCACCCGTTCCTCGACCAGGGCGCGGGGAAGGTGCACCATCATCTCGTCGCGGATCTCGCAGCCCGCGGCGCGGAGGATCTCGCGGCCCTCGGCATGCAAAACCCGGATGCCCAGCTCCTCCAGCACCCTGAGCGAGGCGTCGTGAATGGCCTCGATCTGATCGTCGCTGAAGGCGCGGGCCCGGGGCAGGGTGTTGATCAGGCGGGTGTAATCCACCCGCTTGACCGCCGGGGCGGCGGCTTGGCTGTGCTTCTCGGCGCGACCCCGGCGTGCCATCTCAGCCCCGCATCGCCTGACCCTTTGGGTCATAGGGCGAGGGCGTGATCACCTTTGCGGAGCGCTCGACCCCGACAATATGGGTGGTTAGGTCCACCCCCGGTTCTGCCAGATCCGCCTTGATCAGCGCCATGGCCAGCGATTGATCCAGATGGTGGCCATAGCCGCCGGAGGTCACGAACCCGACCCGCTCGCCACCCCGCCAAATCGGCTCGAAGCCCGAGGCATCGGCGCCGTTCGCCTGGACCTCCAGCGTCACCAGCCGCCGCGCCGGGCCTGCGTCGCGTTCGGCCATGGCGCCCTGCTTGCCGATGAAATCCGCCTTTTCCCAGTCGATCCAGCGGTCCATGCCGGTCTCGCCCGCGGTGTAGCCCTGGGTGAACTCGGCCGACCAGATGCCGAAAGACTTCTCCAGCCGCAGCGACAGTAGGGCGTTGAAGCCGAAATCCTGCGCGCCGGCGGCTTTCAGCATCCGATAGAGCGAGATATGTTCGGCGCAGGAGACGTTGATCTCGAACCCCATCTCGCCCGTCACCGACATCCGCGCGACCTTGGCCCGGATCAGGCCGAGATCCAGCGTGGTGCAGCCCATGAAGGGGATCGCGCTGACATCCTGATGGGTCAGGCTCTGCAACACCTCGCGGCTTTTCGGCCCGGCCAGGGCAAAGCCGACGGTGGCATCCGAGATATCGCGGACCATCACGCCCTCGCCCAGATGGTCGTGGAACCAGCGCAGGTGCCAATTGCGGAGATAATAGCTGCCCATGATCCACCACGAGCCATCCCCCCAGTTCATCACCGTCAGATCGCCCTTCAGCTTGCCCGAGGGCGCCAGCATCGGCGCCAGCCGCGCGCGGCCCTCGCCCGGCAGTTTCGAGGCCATGATCCGGTCGAGCCAGTCCCGCGCGCCGGGCCCCGTCACCTCGAACCGCGAGAAGCCGGAGGTATCGACCATGCCACAGCCGGTGCGCACGGTCTTGCACTCCTCGGCGACGATCGGATGGGCGTTGGAGCGTTTGAGGCTCCGCTCTTCCTCAAAATCCTTCGGCGCGAAATAGATCGGCACCTCCAGCCCCCAGCTTTCGCCAAAGCGGGCCCCTTCCGCCTCCATCGCGTCATAGGCAGGCGCCTTCTTCAAAGGCCGCCCGGCCCAGAGCTGCTCGTTGGGGTAGGACATCACGAAGCGGCGGGAATAGAACTGCCCGGTCATCTGCTTGAGATACTCGCGCTGCGAGGCAAACGCCCCATAGCGCGCGATATCCATGCCGTAGATATCCTCCTCCGGCTCGCCATGGATCATCCATTCGGCCAGCGCCTTGCCGACGCCGCCGCCCTGGAGGAAGCCCGCCATCACCCCGCAGGCGCACCAGTATCCGGGCACACCCGGCACCGGCCCGACCAGCGGGTTGCCATCCGGCGTGAAGGTAAACGCGCCGTTGACCCAACGCTTGATGCCCACATTGGCCAGCGCGGGATAGCGGTTGAAGCCGATCTCCAGCTCCTTCTCGATCCGGTCGAAGTCCTCGGGGATCAGCTCGAAGCCATAATCCCAGGGCGCGCCGTCCATGTTCCAGTGCTTGTGTTCGATCTCATAGATCCCGACCAGCATCCCCTTCTGGTCCTGGCGGGCATAGGTGAACCCGTCGAGATCCACCATCATCGGGATTTCCCAGTCACAGGCGGCAACCTCGGGCACCTCGTCGGTGACCAGATAATGGTGCTCCAGCGGCGAGACCGGCAGGTCCAGCCCCGCCATCCGCCCCACCTGCTTGGCCCAGAGCCCGCCGGCATTGATCACATGTTCGGCGATGATCGTGCCCTTCTCGGTCACCACATCCCAGGTGCCGTCGCCACGGGGGTTCAGCTCGATCACCCGGTTATGCTCGATCACATCGGCGCCGCGCATCTTGGCCGCCTTGGCATAGGCATGGACGGTGCCGGTGGTGTCGAGATAGCCCTCGCGATCCGCCCAGAGCCCGCCATAAACCCCCTCGGTCTGCATGATCGGGCACCTCTCCTGCATTTCCTCGGGCGTCATCAGCCAGCAATCCTCGATGCCGATGGATTGGAACGTGCGGTATGCGCCCTGCAACCACTCCCACCGGTCAGGCGTCGAGGCAAAGGTGATGCCGCCGGTCATATGCAGGCCGATATCCTGCCCGCTCTCCTTCTCGACCTCGGCCAGCAGGTCGATGGTATAGGCCTGGAGGGCGGCGATATTCGGATCCGCGTTCAACGCATGGATCCCGCCCGCCGCGTGCCAGGAGGATCCCGCTGTCAGCACGGATCGCTCCAAAATCGCCACATCGGTCCAGCCGAATTTCGCCAGGTGATAGGCGACCGAGGCGCCGACCACGCCGCCTCCGATAATGGCCACACGGTATTGGGATTTCATGGGCTGTCTCCAGGTCTCAGTTGCGCCAGCGCAGATCGGGCTGGTCTTTGGCTGTTTTGCAGGTCAGCACCCGGTCCTCCGTCATCCGGCGGATCGCCCCGGCCGAGTAGTGCTTGTCCTCATAGATGCAGCTCTGGGTCACGGCTGCGCTCCAGCGCCCATCACGGCATTCCAGAGGCGGCAGCGTGACGCTGATCAGCGCGCCGGCGCTGTAGAACTGGCCGGCATAGAGACAGGTGGGCACCTCCTCTGCGGTCGCCGCCACCGGCATGGCGAGGAGGCAGGCCAGAGCAAGGGCGCGACGATGCATCAATGTCATGCGCGATCTCCCGCGGATCGAGTCTCTCTCCAAAACGATAAGCATGGGGGCGCGCGGCTGTCTAGACAGTTCTGTCCAGAACTTCTATGATCGGGCGATGGATGGCGATCCCCGCAAGGGCAATATCAAGGTAACAGCCCGGGATTGGCTGTCGGCGGCCGAGCATCTGCTGATCGAACGCGGGGTCGCGCAGGTGAAAATCCTGACCCTGGCCGAGACGCTGGAGGTCTCGCGCTCCTCCTTCTACTGGTACTTCCAAAGCCGCAAGGATCTGCTCGACCAGCTTCTGGCGACCTGGCAGGCGCGCAATACAAAGGCCGTGCTGGACCATGCAGGTCGCCCGGCGCGGGACATCACGGTGGCGGTGATGAACCTGTTCGAGTGTTTCATCGATCCCAACAGGTTCGACCCGCGCCTGGATTTCGCCATCCGCGAATGGGCGCGCCGTTCGCCGGAGGTCCGCGCCGAGGTCGACCGCGCCGACGCCGCCCGCATCGAGGCGATCCAGTCGATGTTCTCCCGCCACGGCTATGCCGAGGGCGAGGCTTATGTCCGCGCTCGGATCATCTATTACATGCAGATCGGCTATTACGCCCTGGTCGAGGCCGAGCCGCTCGAGACCCGGATCGCGCAGCTGGAAGCCTATCTCATCAGCTTCACCGGCCAGCATCCCGACCCGGAGGAGATGGCGGCGTTTGTGGACCGCGCACGCAGTGTTCTTGCAACCAATGTCGGCCAGCAGGCGCTATCCCGGGCTTGACCCGGGATCTCTACGAGTTGCTTGAGACGTCTCGAACAGCTCACAGAGGTCCCGGGTCAAGCCCGGGCAGGCACCTGGTAGAGGTCCCGGGTCAAGCCCGGGACAGCGGATAACTCCGCCCCTCAGAGCGCCTTGTCCGTGATCGCGTGGGTCCAGGCGCCTTCGGGTTTTTGGGTGATCACGGGGTCAGAGCCGCCTTTGAGCAGGGTCTCGACGGTGCGGTCGAAATCGGCCGGGTCCAGGGTGCCGTTCGAGCCTGCGGTCAGTTTGGCGATCTCGCCCATCATACGTTTCTGGTGCTTCTCGGTCTGGGCGCCGGTGGCGTCGTTGTCCAGCACGATCTCAGCGGCCTCATCCGGGTTAGCTTCGGCGTATTTCCAGCCCTTCATCGAGGCGCGCACGAAGCGGACCATCTTGTCGGCAAAGGCCGGGTCGGCGAGCCGATCCTCGAGCACATAGATGCCATCCTCCAGCGTGCTCACCCCCTGATCCTCGTATTTGAAGACCACCAGATCGTCGGGCGTCAGACCTGCATCGATGATCTGCCAGTACTCGTTATAGGTCATGGTCGAGACGCAATCGGCCTGTTTCTGCAAGATCGGGTCGACATTGAAGCCCTGTTTCAGCACCGTGACCCCGTCCTCACCGCCATCGGTCGGGATGCCAAGCTGGCTCATCCAGCTGAGGAACGGGTATTCATTGCCAAAGAACCAGACCCCCAGGGTCTTGCCCTTGAAATCGGCGGGGGAGGTGATGCCCGTGTCCTTGCGGCAGGTCAGCATCATGCCGCTCGACTTGAACGGCTGCGCGATATTGACCAGCGGCAGCCCTTTCTCGCGGCTGGCAAGGGCCGAGGGCATCCAGTCGAGCACCACATCCGCGCCACCGCCGGCAATCACCTGGGCGGGGGCGATATCCGGCCCGCCGGGCTTGATCTCGACCTCGAGATTCTCCTCGGCGTAAAAGCCCTTCTCGGCGGCCACGTAATAGCCGGCGAATTGCGCCTGGGTGACCCATTTCAGTTGCAGCGTCACCTTGTCGGCGGCTTGGGCCAGACCGGCGCTCAGCGCCAGGGCCGCGGCTGTGAGGGTTGCGAGTGTTCTCATCTTTCTCTCCTGTTGCGGCTCCGCCTATCCCCGTTGGGACGGATGCCAGAATGTGACCGCTCTCTCGAGGAGCGTTATCGCGCCATAGAACGCGGTGCCGGTCAGGGCGGCCACCGCGATTTCCGCCCACACGACGTCGAGCGCCAGGCGACCGACCTCGGTGGAAATCCGAAACCCCATCCCGACGATGGGCGTGCCAAAGAACTCTGCGACGATGGCCCCGATCAGCGCAAGGGTGGTGCAGATCTTGAGCCCGGTGAACATCATCGGCGCGGCGGCGGGCAAGCGCAGGAGCAGCAGCGTCTGCCAATAGCTGGCCGCATAGGTGCGCATCAGATCGGCCTGCATCCGGTCGGTGCTGGCCAGTCCCTGCATCGTGTTGACCAGCATGGGGAAAAAGCACATCAGCACGACCACGGCGGCCTTGGACTGCCAGTCAAAGCCGAACCACATCACCATGATCGGCGCGATGCCGACAATGGGCAGGGCCGAGGCGAGATTGGCCACCGGCAACAGCCCGCGCTGCAAAAAGGGTGAGCGGTCGATCAGGATCGCCACCGCCACCGCCGCCCCGCAACCCATGACATATCCCGGCAGGGCCGAGCGCAGCACGGTCTGCACGAAATCGGCCCAGAGCATCGGCAGATTGCCTCCGATCGCCACGGCGATCTGACTGGGCGCGGGCAGGATGACCATCGGCACCTCATAGGCACGCACCCCGATCTCCCAAACGATCAGGAGGGCGAGGCCGAACAAGAGCGGCGGCAGGGCGCGGACCCAGCGCGGCAGCCCAGGGTTGCGGGAAATGCCCCAGATCATGATCCCGAACAGCACCGCGACCGAGAGGCCGATCTGCATCGCCAGCCCAGGCGTCCGCGCTTGGTCCAGCAGTGCCGTCGCCATCAGCAGCAGCATACCGACGCCGACGATTGACATCGAGAGGGCGAAGATCCGCCCCTCGCGCTCCCACCCGCTCATCGGCGGCCCCCGATGGTGAGGCGCTGCACCAGCCCGATGCCGCCGACCAAAAGCCCGGCACAGACGGCGGCTCCGACCAGGGCGGACCAGATGATCAGCACCTGCCCGTAATAGCTCCCGTTCAGCATCCGCGCGCCGAACCCGCCCTGCGCGCCGGTCGGCAGCTCGCCGATGATGGCGCCGACCAGGGCGACGGCGATGGCGATCTTCAGCGCGGGGAACAGATGCGGCAGGGCGGCGGGCCAGCGCAGCTTCCAGAAGGTCTGGGCGGTGCTGGCGTTGTAGGTGCGCATCAGGTCCATCTGCATCGCCTCGGGGCTGCGCAACCCTTTGACCATGCCGACCACGACGGGGAAGAAGCTGAGATAGGCCGAAATCGCCGCCTTCGCGACCAGCCCCTCGACCCCGATATTGTAGAGCACCACGATGATCATCGGCGCCAGGGCCAGGATCGGGATGGTCTGCGAGGCGATCACCCAGGGCATCAGGCTCAGATCCACGGCGCGGGAATGCACGATGCCGACCGCAAGGAGGATGCCGAGGCCGACCCCCATGGCAAATCCCAGCAAAGTCGCCGAGAGGGTGATCCAGGCGTGATAAACGAGGCTGCGTTTCGAGGTGATCTTTTTCTCTGCAGTCGTCTCCCAGATCTCGACCGCCACCTGATGCGGGGCGGGCAGGACCGGGCGCTCCTGCGCCATGGTGCGCGGCAGAATCTGGGCCCAGCCGATCTCCACCCCGGCGCGTTCGGCCTGATCCCGCTCCCAAGGCGCATTCAGATAGACCACCCCGGCATACCAGAGCGCAATCAAAGCGGTGACCACCGTGACAACGGGCAGCAGGCTGCGCATCAGGCGGCCCCCAGGCGCTGTCCCGGGCGTTACCCGGGACCTGTCGGCGGTGTTCGTGGCGTCGGGGGGTGGGCCGGGGCCACCCCCGGGACAGCGCCTGGGGCAAACCTCACCACGGGCCCTCGTCCCGGTTCGAAGGGGGCGAGATGATCTCGTCCAGCCACCGCCCCCAGAAGACCAGCACCAGGATCGGCACCCAGGCGATGCCCAGCATGGCCAGCACCGCAATCGCCGAGGGCCAGATGCCGATCACTGCCATGCCCAGCGCCACCACCAGGCACCAGAACCACACCCGCACCCAGCGCTGGGTGCGCAACAGAAACCGCATCTTCGACTGCGCGCGGCTGTCGGGCTCAATCGTCATAGCTGTGCCCCGCCCTCAGCCCCTCGCGCACGCGGGCGGCGATTTCCAGAAACTCCGGCGTGTCGCGGATTTCCAGCGGGCGTTCGGCCGGCAGAGGGCTGTCGATCACATCGGTGATCCGGCCGGGGCGCGGGCTCATCACCACGATCTTGGTCGAGAGATAGACCGCCTCCGGGATCGAATGGGTCACGAAACAGACCGTCTTGCCGGTGCGGGCATGCAGCGCGAGCAGCTGCTCGTTCAGGTGATCGCGCACGATCTCGTCCAACGCGCCGAAGGGCTCGTCCATCAGGAGCAGATCGGCATCGAAGACCAGCGCCCTGGCGATCGAGGCGCGCTGCTGCATCCCGCCCGAGAGCTGCCAGGGATATTTGCGGCCGAAATCCTGCAGCCCGACCAGTTCCAGAACCTGAGAAACGCGGTCCGCGATCTCGTCGCGCGGCGTGCCCATGACCTCCAGCGGCAGGCGCACATTGCGCTCGATGGTCCGCCAGGGGTAGAGCCCCGCGGCCTGGAACACATAGCCATAGGCCCGCGCGCGCCGGGCCTGGGCCGGGGTCAGACCGTTGACGGTGATCTCGCCCGCTGTCGGCTGCTCCAGATCCGCAATCACCCGCAACAGAGTGGTCTTTCCGCAGCCCGATGGCCCGATGAAGCTGACGAAATCGCCCGTGCCGACCCGCAGGTTCACCTCCGAGAGCGCCTGCACCGGGCCGTCATCGGTCTGAAAGGTCAGGGAGAGGCCACGCGCCGAGATGACCGCCCGGGTTGCATCCTCGGGCGCCTTCCCCATTTCAGAGGCACGGGGTTGGCCGGCCTGGCTGTTCATCGCTCGCTAACCCTCGCTGGTCATCATGGCCTCAGGAGGATCTCAGAATGGACGCATCCGCCTCTCCGTTGCAATGCCGCAAACTGCGTGCGGGCGAGACCTATCGCGGAAAACAGGGGCTCGACTATGCCCATGGGATCTCGCGCGAGACGGTCGGCAGCCTCGGCCTCTGCATGCATGCCCTCACCTTTCCCCCGAAGACCCGCGCGCGGGCGCATCTGCACGCAGCGCATGAGACGGCGATCTACACGATCTCGGGCGAAGTGGTGATGTGGTGGGGGGAGCGGCTGGAGCATCGGATGGAGACCGGACCCGGCGATATGGTCTATATCCCCGCCGGCATGCCGCACCTGCCGGTGAACCTGACCAACGCCCCGGCGAGCGTGGTGCTGGCCCGCACCGATCCGAACGAGCAGGAAAGCGTCGAGCTGCTGCCCGCGCTCGATCCGCTGGTCGAAACCGACGGGGTGACCATCCTGCCCGATCCCGCCGGCACCTGACACGACCGCGCCGCGCACCATCAGCCAGCACCGTCGCGCGGGCACAGGCCCAGCAGGAACAGGCGCTTCAGGAAATCAGCCGCGTCGTGGAAGCGGCCCTCGCCCTCGTCTCCCAAAACCGCACGGACCTGCGGGTCGAAATCCGCATAATGCTGGGTGGTCGCCCAGATTGCGAAGATCAGGTGATGCGGGTGAACCGGGGCCAGTTGGCCCGCCCGGGTCCAGGCGCGGATCACCTCGGCCTTCTCATCCACCAACGCTTTGAGATCGCGGCGCAGCACCGTGTCCAGGATCGGCGCGCCGCGCAGCATCTCTCCGGCAAACAGGCGGCTTTCGGCGGGATAGTCCCGGGCCATCTCGATCTTGCGGTCGATATAGGCGCCGATCTCGCGCGCCGGGTCCCCCTCCGGGTCGAGCGCGCGCAGAGGGTCCAGCCAGGCGTCCAGCAGGCCCGCCAGCACCTCGGCATAGATCGCCTCTTTCGAGCGGTAGTAATAGAGCAGGTTCGGCTTCGACATGCCCGAGGCCTGGGCGATCGCGTCCACCGTCGCCCCGCGGAACCCGTCGCGCGAGAACACCTCCAGCGCGGCGGCCAGGATCTTCTCGCGGTTCTCGGACTGGATGCGGGAAGGTTTGGCCATGGCGCCCCTTGACGGATAGCCCTCGGTTGGTAGCCTCGATTTTACCAACTGGTCAAGAAGGGGGAACCGATGGCCGCTGCGGGTGAGAACCTCAAGATCGACGGCGCCCGGCTCTGGGACAGCCTGATGGAGATGGCCAAGATCGGCCCTGGCATCGCGGGTGGCAACAACCGCCAGACCCTGACCGATAACGACGCCAAGGGCCGCGCGCTGTTCCAGACCTGGTGCGAGGCCGAGGGCTGCGAGATGGGCCTCGACCAGATGGGCAACATGTTCGCGACCCGCCCCGGCACGGACCCCGAAGCGCTGCCGGTCTATGTCGGCAGCCATCTCGACACCCAGCCCACGGGCGGCAAATATGACGGTGTGCTGGGCGTGCTTGGCGGGCTCGAGATCCTGCGCACCCTCAACCAGCTCGGCATCAAGACCCGCCACCCCATCGTCGTGACCAATTGGACGAATGAGGAAGGCACCCGCTATGCCCCGCCCATGCTCGCCTCGGGCGTCTTTGCCGGGATCCATACCCAGGACTGGGCCTATGCCCTGACGGATGCGGAGGGCAAGGCGTTCGGCGACGAGCTCCAGCGCATCGGCTGGCGCGGCAAGGAGGAGGTCGGTGCGCGCAAGATGAAGGCCTTTTTCGAGCTGCATATCGAACAGGGCCCGATCCTCGAGGCCGAAGACATCGAGATCGGCGTCGTCACCCATGGCCAGGGCCTGCGCTGGATCGAATGCACGGTGACGGGACGCGAGAGCCATACCGGCTCGACCCCGATGCCCATGCGCCTGAACGCCGGCCGCGGCCTCGCGCAGATCACCGAGCTGGTGCACGAGATCGCCATGGGCCACCAGCCCAACGCCGTCGGCGCCATCGGGCATATCGACATCCACCCGAACTCGCGCAACATCATCCCGGGCCGGGCGGTCTTCACCGTGGATTTCCGCAGCCACCTGCAAGAGGTGCTGGACGCGATGCTGGAGCAGTTCCATGCCGAGGCGCCAAAGCTTTGCGACGCACTCGGGGTCAGCCTCGAGACCCAGATCGTCGGCCAGTTCGACCCGCCGGAGTTTGACCATGGCTGCGTCGAGGCGATCCGCGCGGCCGCCGAGCGGCTGGGGTATTCCCATCGCAACATCGTCTCGGGCGCGGGCCATGATGCCTGCTGGATCAACCGAGTGGCGCCGACCGCGATGATCATGTGCCCCTGCGTCGACGGCCTCTCCCATAACGAGGCCGAAGAGATCACCCCCGAATGGGCCGAAAAAGGCACCAACGTCCTGTTCCATGCCGTCGTCGAGACAGCCGAGATTGTCGAGTAACCGATGCGCCTCGTATTCCTAGCCCTTGCCGCCGCCATGCTCCTCGGCGGCTGCAAAGCCTCCGATCTGACGAGTAAACTCTCGAGCAGCAGCGGTTACAAACCCGGGCCGATCGGCGATACCGGTCGCTGGCAGCTTTGGTATGTGGGCAACGAGGGCTACACGCTCGAGCCGACGCCGACCTCGGATGCGGTGGAGGCCCGGGTGCAGGGGACCGACCGGTCCACCCTGATCGCCGCCTGCAACGGCAACGACCCGACTGCCTTCCTCCTCGCGATCGAGACAAGGGGCGAGAAATTCCAGGGCCTCACCCAACCCTTCGAGGTCGAGGTCCTCTCCGGCGGCCGCCGCCTCTATCGCGACCAGCCCGAGGGCGTGGCGGATAACGGCCAAGCCTTCCCCAACGACTACGAAGCCCCCCTCCGCCTCTCCCGCGCCATGCGCGCCGGCAGCGACATCATCCTGCGCTTTGCCGAGGTGGGGGAATACAAATACACCCTGCGCGGATCTTCGAAGATCATGAATCAGATGGCGTGTGATCGTGGCTAGCGCGCCAACATTTCCAACACGCGCTGTCCCGGGCTTGACCCGGGACCTCTACGAGCGGCTCGATGCGGATGCCATACTTCGTCTATATCCTCGGCTCCCGCCCCGGCGGCGCCCTTTATGTCGGCATGACCAACGATCTCAGGAAACGGGTCGCGCAGCATCGCGCCCGCTCCGTCAAGGGTCACACCGCCAGGTACAATGTCCACACGCTCTACTGGTTCGAGATGCACGATACCTTGGAGGCCGCCCTGAGGCGCGAGAAGGCGATCAAGCGTTGGCACCGCGCCTGGAAGATCGACCTGATCCGTCGGACAAATCCAACCTGGCGCGATGTCGCCTCGGACATTCCGCTCTGAGCCACTCGATCAAGGTCCCGGGCGAGGTCCCGGGTCAAGCCCGGGACAGCGCAACACGGAACAGGAGATATCAATGACCAAGGTCATCAAGGGCGGCACCGTTGTCACGGCGGATCGGGTTTGGGAGGCGGATGTTCTGATCGAGGGGGAGCGGGTCGCTCGGATCGGCGAGGATCTCTCGGGCGATGAGGTGATCGATGCCTCCGAGGCTTATGTCATCCCGGGTGGGATCGACCCGCATACCCATCTGGAGATGCCCTTCATGGGCACCACCGCCGCCGAGACCTTTGAGAGCGGCACCTGGGCCGCGGCCACCGGGGGGACCACGATGCTCGTGGATTTTGTCCTGCCCGGCCCCGATGGCTCGCTGATAAACGCGGTGAACGATTGGGACCGCAAGTCGGGCCATCAGATCTGCACCGATATCTCCTATCACATGGCGATCACCGGCTGGTCCGAGCAGATCTTTGACGAGATGGCTGAAGTCGTCGCCCGCGGCATCAACACGTTCAAGCATTTCATGGCCTATAAGGGTGCCTTGATGATCGAGGATGACGAGATGTTCGCCTCGTTCCAGCGCTGTGCCGCCCTCGGCGCCCTGCCCCTGGTCCATGCCGAGAACGGCGATGTGGTGGCCGCCCTGCAGGAGAAATACATGGCCGAGGGCATCACGGGGCCCGAGGGCCACGCCTTCTCCCGCCCGCCGGAGGTCGAGGGCGAGGCCGCCAACCGCGCCATCATGATCGCCGATGCTGCGGGCGTCCCGCTCTATATTGTCCATGTCTCCTGCGAGCAGGCCCATGAAGCCATCCGCCGCGCCCGGCAAAAGGGGATGCGGGTCTATGGCGAGCCCTTGATCCAGCATCTGACCTTGGATGAGGGCGAGTATTTCAACAAGGATTGGGAATACGCCGCCCGCCGCGTGATGTCGCCGCCCTTCCGCTCGAAGGATCATCAGGACGGGCTCTGGGCCGGGCTGGCGGCAGGCTCGCTGCAAGTGGTGGCCACCGACCACGCGGCCTTCACCACCGAGCAGAAACATATGGGCGATGCGGGCTTTCCGATGATCCCCAACGGGACCGGCGGGTTGGAGGACCGGATGCCGGTTCTGTGGACCCGGGGCGTCGAGACGGGCCGGCTGACGCCCTCGGAATTCGTCGCCGTCACCTCAACCAATATCGCCAAGGTGCTGAACATCTATCCCAGGAAGGGCGCGATCGTGGAGGGGGCGGATGCGGATATCGTGGTCTGGGATCCGAAGATCTCCAAGACCATCTCGGCCACCATGCAGAAATCCATCATCGACTACAACGTCTTCGAAGGGATCGAGGTGACCGCCCAGGCGCGCTATACCCTCAGCCGCGGCGAGGTGATCTGGGAGCACGGCAAAAACTCCCAACCCCAACCGGGCCGAGGCCGCTTCGTCCCCCGCCCCGCCTTCCCCGCGGTGAACCAGGCGCTGTCGAAATGGAAGGAACTGACAGCGCCCCGCAAAGTGGTCCGCGACGTGACGAACATCCCGAGCGGGGTCTGAGCGAAACCAACACCGCGGCTGTCCGCCAACAAATCGAAAGGGGGCGCGAATGAGCACACCTGCAATCCGCGATTTCCGGCCCTTCCTCGGCTATACGCCCGAGGATTGGCCAGTCGCCCGCCGCTTCTACAAGGAACTGGGGTTCAAGGAGAACTGGGCGCTGGACACGATCTGCGAGATCGACACCGGGATCGGGCATCGGTTTCTGTCGGCGCAGCATATCGGCTATGACCGGAAGATCGCCGGGATGGTCCAGTTTTGGGTCGAGAGCGTGGATGACTGGTGGGCACATATCGAGCCGTTGAAGCTCGAAGACTCCTATCCCGGCGTGAAGGTGGCCGCGCCTTCCATCACCTCCTGGGATTGGAAGATGATCTTTATCTGGGATCCCGGCGGCTGGCTGCTGCATATCGGGCATCCTCGGGACCAGGTTTAGCTGCCAAAGTCGAGCGCCCATTCATGGGCGCGCAGCTGCCCCAGAGGCCGGTGCGTCAGGATCTTCGCGGCGCGCTGATCTAGCCGCTCGACACAAAGACGAGCCCCATGCAACCGCTGTCGTGGTAAGCGAGGCGCACCTTACTCCGCCGCCACCCGGCCTGGGTTGTTGGGGTGGGTGGTCCAGTCGGCATGGGTGTTGCTGATGGTCGCTCCGGTGCGGGTGTCGGTGGTGCCGGCGGCGAGGCGCTCCATGGTGATGCAAGCCTCGACCGGGCAGACATTGACGCAGAGATTGCAGGCGACGCATTCCTCGTCGATCACCTCGAAGACCCGGCCCTCGGCGATGCGGATCGCCTGGTGCGAGGTGTCCTCGCAGGCTGCGAAACACCTCCCGCATTTGATGCAGAGATCCTGATCGATCCGCGCCTTGGTGACGTAGTTGAGGTTCAGATACTGCCAGTCCGTCACATTGGGCGTGGCCCGCCCGATCACCGCGTCCAGATCGGCATGACCCTTCTGGTCCATCCAGGCCTCCAGCCCCGAGATCATCTCCTGCACCACGCGGAACCCATAGGTCATGGCGGCGGTGCAGACCTGCACATTGCCCGCGCCCAGCGCAAGGAACTCCGCCGCGTCGCGCCAGGTGGTCACCCCGCCGATGCCACTGATCGGGATCCCTGCCGTGTCCGGATCGCGGGCGATCTCGGCCACCATGTTGAGCGCGATGGGCTTCACCGCCGGGCCGCAATAGCCGCCGTGGGAGCCTTTGCCGTCGATGCTCGGCTCCGGGCTGAAATCGTCCAGGTTCACGCTGGTGATTGAACTCACCGTGTTGATCAGGCTGACCGCATCCGCGCCCCCTGCCTTGGCCGCACGGGCAGGATAGCGGATATCGGTGATGTTCGGCGTCAGCTTCACGATTACCGGCATCCGGGTGTTCTGCTTGCACCAGCGGGTGACCATTTCGATATAGTCCGGCACCTGCCCGACGGCGGAGCCCATGCCCCGCTCGCTCATCCCATGGGGGCAGCCGAAATTGAGCTCGACCCCGTCCGCCTCAGTCTCCTCGACCCGGGCGAGGATGTCTTTCCAGCACTGCTCCTCGCAGGGGACCATCAGCGAAACAACCATGGCCCGGTCGGGATAGTCGCGCTTGACCGCCTTGATCTCGCGCAGGTTCACATCCAGCGGGCGGTCGGTGATCAGCTCGATGTTGTTCAGCCCCAACAGCCGCCGGTCCGCCCCATAAACAGCGCCGTAACGCGGCCCGTTCACGTTCACGATCGGCGGGCCGTCCATGCCAAGGGTCTTCCAGACCACCCCGCCCCAGCCGGCCTCGAAGGCGCGGCGGACATTGTACTCCTTGTCCGTCGGCGGGGCCGAGGCGAGCCAGAACGGATTCGGGCTCTTGATGCCCACAAAGTCGTTGGAGAGGTTGGCCATCCGGGCCTCCTTACATTTCCAGCATCACGTCGAAACCGCCAAAGATCATGCGTTTGCCGTCAAAGGGCATCTGGGTCATTTCTTCGGTCATGCGGGGGTCGGCCATGGCGGCCTCGAACCCTTTGTCGCGCGCCTCTTTCGAGGGCCAGCGCATCCAGCCGGCGACGACCGTCTCGCCCTCCTCCAGCTTGACCGAGAGCGGCAGGGAGGTGAGCGCGCCGTCCGGCACATGGCTGCCCCAGCATTCGATCATCGTCTCCATGCCGTGGTCCTTGAACAACGCCCCCATGGCGCGGGCATGGGTGAGGTAGGCGTCTCGGTTCGCGGTCGGCACCGGGGCGACGAAGAGTTCCAAATAGGCCATCGAACGATCCTCCTGGTTGAGGCGCGGAGGGTATCAGCCCGCAAAGCTCCGGTGAATGCTCATCGCCACGTCGCGGCCCTCGGCGACGGCGGTGACGGTCAGGTCGTCGCCCCCCGCCGCGCAATCGCCCGCCGCCCAGATGCCGGGGATCGAGCTGCGGCCCTCGGCGTCCACCTGGATCTTGTGCCCGTCGAGGGCGATTTCCCCGGGTGCCTCCAGGGTCTGGCCGATGGCTTTCATGATCTGGTCGGCGGCGAGCGTCAGGGTCTCCCCCGTCCCCTCCAATCCATCCGGCCCGGGACGTGTGTATTCAAGCTCGATGGCCGTCGCCTCGCCCGCGCCTGTCACGCGCAGGGGGCGGAGGTTTTCGCGGATGGTCACACCTTTAGAGGCAGCCAGGTCCTGCTCGTACCCGCTCGCCCCCATCTCGGCGCGCGAGCGGCGATAGGCGATGGTGACCGTCTCGGCGCCCAGCAGCTTGGCCTGAACCGCGGCGTCGATGGCGGTCATGCCGCCGCCGATCACCACCACATTGCGGCCCACGGGGATCTGGGCGCGGTCGTTCTGGCGGACCTCGGCGATGAAGTCGACGGCGTTCTCCACGCCCGGCATGTCCTCGCCCTCGGCGCGCAGCGCGTTGACGCCGGCGAGGCCCATGGCCAGAACCACGGCGTCATGGCGGGATTGCAGATCGGCAAGGCTGAGATCGGGGCCGAGGCTCTGCCCCGTCACCAGATCGATCCCGCCGATGCCGAGCAGCCAATCGAGCTCCTTCGCCGCGAAGTCCTCGACAGTCTTATAGGCGGCGATGCCGTATTCGTTCAGCCCGCCGCCCTTCTGACGCGCGTCATAGAGCGTCACGGCATGGCCGAGCATCGCCAGCCGATGGGCGCAGGCGAGCCCCGCCGGACCGGCGCCGACAATGCCCACGGTCTTGCCGGTGGCCGGGGCGCGGGTATAAGGCTGCGGCCCCGCCATCGCGGTGTCGGTGGCATAGCGCTGCAGGCGGCCGATGATCACCGGTTCGCCCTCGGCGGTCTCGCGGACACAGGCTTCCTCGCACAGTGTCTCGGTGGGGCAGACCCGGGCGCACATCCCACCCAGGATGTTCTGATCGAAGATCGTCTTCGCCGCCGCCTTGGGCTGGCCGGTGGCGATCTGACGGATGAAGAGCGGGATGTCGATGGCCGTCGGGCAGGCGGTCACGCAGGGCGCATCATGGCAGAAGTAGCAACGATCGGCCGCCACCAGCGCCTCATGCGCCGAGAGGGCTGGGTGCAGATCGGCGAAATTCTCGGCGAGTTGCTCGGGGCTGAGACGTCCGGCGGCGCGCGACATGGGGGACCTCTTGGTTGCCTCTGTCACCTCCACTCTGAAGCGGCTTTGAAATTTTATCAAATGGAAAAATTTTGCAGGGATCGCCGGGCGGCGAGAGGCTGGCAGGCGGCGGGAGGGCGGCGTATAGATCGGGCAGAGGCTCCGAGGGGGACACGCCATGCCCGCACTGCATCCGTTCGATCATTCCGCCGTCAGCGCCGAGACCGACGCGTTCAACAAGGATCTGGCGCGCAAGCTGGTGGCCGCCCCGCGCCCCTATGACGTGCCGATCGAGGCGACGCGGCAGGCCCGCGCAGAGGGAAGGGGCCTGTTTCCGCCGGCGGGGCCGCTGGACGGGTCGGAATGGGTCGAGACCGGCGCGCCGGGGGCGGGACGGGTGCGCGTCTCGCGGCCCACAGGACCCGCGCGGGGCGTCTATCTGCACATCCATGGCGGCGGCTGGACCTTTGGCAATCCGGAGCAGTCTGACCGCTATAGCCAGCGGATCGCGGCGGCGACGGGGATGATTGTGGTCTCGATCCAGTACCGACTGGCGCCGGAGCATCGCTGGCCAGCCCAGGCCGAAGATTGTACGGCGGCAGCACTTTGGGCGCTGGAGACGTTCGACGGGCCCGTGGCCATCGGCGGCGAGAGCGCCGGGGCGCATCTGAGCGTGATCACTCTGCTGCGCCTGCGCGCCGCGGGGCGATTGGACCGGGTGGTGGGCGCGGTGCTGAATTACGGGATTTTCGATCTGGCGATGACGCCCTCGGCCAAGAACTGGGGCGAGAGCTATCTGATCCTCTCGACCCCGGTGATCGAATGGTTTGGCGAGAACCTGATGGCGGGGCGCGCGGATCCCGAGGCATCGCCGCTTCTGGCCGATCTCGCGGGTCTGCCGCCGGCGTTGTTCCAGGTGGGGACCAACGATCCTCTTCTGGATGACAGCTTGTTCATGGCCGCACGCTGGCAGGCGGCGGGCGGAGCGGCGGATCTGGCGCTGGTGCCGGGCGGGGTGCATGCCTTCGATTGCTTCGATCTGGCGATCGCGCGGGAGGCCCATGCCCGCCAGGATGCGTTTCTGAACGAATGTTTGCAGCGCCCGGGCTGATCCCGCCGTTGATCTCACGGCCCCGAAGCGAAGCGGTGTCCGCCCCAGGGGGCGGACGCGACATACCCTCGGCAAGATCGTCCCGATCTTTCCGAGGTGCGGGCGCCAGTGGCGCTGTCTTGCATTCAACGACCTGTCGGGATGTTTCGTGGGCGGATCAGTCGCCGAGCGCGATGCCCTCGCGCCGCGGATCGGCCCCGCCTTGGAGGACGCCATCCTCGGCGATGCGGATGAGGTGCAGGCCGGAGGTCATTGCCGATTCCTCGATCTGGTGGCCGTTTGCCGCCAGCGCCGCGCGCGTCTCGGCGCTGTGCCGGCCCGCTTCCAGCACCAGGCTGGCCCGGTTGCGCTGCGAGATATGGGGGCGCGCGGCGGCCTCGGCCGGGTCCATGCCGGAGGCAAGCATGGCGAGCAAGGAGGTGGCGACATATTCGGGGATGCGTGAGCCACCGGGAGACCCGGCCAGGGCGACCAGCCGATCGCCCTCGAACACCATGGTCGGCGCCATCGAGGAGCGGGGGCGTTTGCCCGGCCCCGGCGCATTGGCGACCGGCGCGCCATCCTCGGCCGCGGGGGTGAAGGAGAAATCGGTGAGCTGATTGTTCAGAAGAAACCCGTCCGCCACCCGCTTCGATCCGAAGGCGGTCTCGATCGAGGCGGTGAGGGAGATCGCCAGCCCCGCGCCATCGATCACCGAGAGATGCGTCGTGCCCGGGCTGGTGACCGCATCGCCCGGGGCCAGCCGCCCCTCCTGCCAGGGCGGGGTGCCCGGGCTGGCGGGGCCTTCGGCGGCCCGCTCCGGGTCGATAAGCGCCGCGCGCTGGGCGAGATAGGCCGGGTCGAGGAGACCGGTGACAGGGACCTTCACTTGATCGGGATCCGCCAGATAGAGGCCCCTGTCGGCATAGGCCAGCCGCGAGGCTTCGGCGAAGAGATGCGGGTCGTCCGCCGCCCCCCCGGTCGCTTCGATCAAGCCGAGGATCTGCCCGACAGTGGTGGCGCCGGAGGAGGGCGGGCCCATGCCGCAGACCCGCCAGGTCTGAAACCCATGGCAGACCGGCGCCCGCTCGATCACCCGGTAGGCGGCGAGATCCTCTGCCGTCAGGGCGCCGGGCATCGGGGCCTTTTGGACGGAGGCGATCACCGCATCGCCAAGGCTGCGTTGATAAAGCATCTCGGCCCCCAACAGCGCGATCCGCCGGAAGGAGCGGGCCAGTGCCGGATTGCGCAGGATCTCTCCCTCGGCGAGCGGCGTGCCCTCGGGCAGGAACAGGGCGGCGGCATCGGTGCCGATCAGCGCGGGCGCGAAACCGGCGATAGAGGCGGCGAGACGGGGGCTGACCGGAAACCCGCCCTCGGCCAGTTGGATCGCCGGATAGAACAGCCGCGGCCAGGGCAGGCGGCCGTGGCGCCGATGGAGATCCTCCATCAGCTTCAGCTGCCCCGGCACCCCCACCGAGCGCCCGCTGGGCACCGCCTCGAGCCAGCCAAGCTTGCGGTCGCCATCGAAGAACAGACGCGGCGTGGCAGAGAGCGGCGCGGTTTCGCGGGCGTCGAAGCTGGTGAGCCCCTCCGGCCCGAGGACCAGGGCAAAGGCCCCGCCGCCGATGCCGCTGGATTGCGGCTCGACCACATTCAGAACCAAAAGCGCGGCGATCGCCGCGTCCGCCGCACTGCCGCCCGCGCGCAGCATCTCGCGCCCGGCCTTGGCCGCCGCGGGATGCGCCGCGACGATCATATGGGTCGTTGCCTCGACCAGGGGTTTCGCGGCCCTGCCGCTGGCCGCTTCGGGATCGGCCCGGGTCTGTGCCGCCGAGGGCCCGCCAAGGCCGACGATCAGGAGGAGGGTCGCGAGGGCGAGACGGATCATCGAAATCTCCCAAATGCCAGGGGATGGCGGCCGAGAGGGTCCCGGCCGCGGGTCAGGCAGTCAGCTGCCGCCGCCCTGCGCCAGCAGCTTCTTCCAGGTCTTTGGCCCCGCAACACCGTCCACGAGCAGGCCCTGCGCGGCTTGAAAGGAACGGACCGC
This sequence comes from Pseudomonadota bacterium, assembly GCA_038524325.1. Taxonomy (GTDB): domain Bacteria; phylum Pseudomonadota; class Alphaproteobacteria; order Rhodobacterales; family Rhodobacteraceae; genus Thermohalobaculum. The sequence continues at coordinate 25,469 of JBCBIS010000004.1, read as the reverse complement.
TTCCTCGGTGCTTGGCCCGAAGCGCGAGACGATGGCAAACCCGTGATCGGCGAGGCAACGTTGCAGCGCCGCCACATCCTCGCCGGTATCGCCGGGGCGCAGTGTCGGCGGAGCATCGGCTGCGGCGGGCTGCGGCCTGGGGGCGGGCGCGGGTGCCTGCGCCGGGGCCGCGGTGCTCTGGGCGGCCGGGCGCGGATTGGGAGACGGCGCCTGACCCGGCGCAAGATCCGATGGCGGCGGCGGGTCGGCGGGTTTCTGTTGGCCAGGTTCAGCCGCGACCGGCCGCCCGCTCGCGGCATCGAGCGCGGCCCAAGTCGGTGCATCCGTAGTGCCGTTGGGATCAAGCCCCCTGGCCATCTGGAACGCCTTCAGCGCCGCCTCGGTCTTGCCGCCGAACTGCCCGTCCTGGCCGCCGGGCGAGAACCCGGCCTTGGCCAGGATGCGCTGCAAAAGCACGACGGACGGCCCCTCGGACCCATGCTCGAGCAAAGGATGCTTCTCGATATCGCCCAACGCCTCGAGGGCGCGCAGGGTCAGCGCGCGCCGGTCGGCCAGGCCGTTGATCCCGCCATTGATGCCCCGGGTGACCTGCTCGATATTGTTGAGATCGGCCCATGTGAACAGAGTCTTCCGCTTGCGCTCGGTTGTGTTCATGAAAGCCGCGGCCAACAGCCAGGCGATATCGGGTTCGATGGCTCGGTCGGGATCCACCACCAGATCGACCCCGATCATTTTCCCATAGGTCTCGTAATTCGAGCGGCCGGTCAGCTGGATGTATCCCCTGCCCCGATACTTGAACCCATCGCCGGCGCCGGTATTGCCCATGCGCCCGCCATAGACCTTGTTGGCGAGCTTTGCCGGGTTGCGGGTGAACGGCTCCGCCGATTTGTTCGAGGAGAACCGGCTCGGCCAGACCGCCCTGATGCGCGCGGCTGTGGTGTAGAAGAGGTTCTCGGATTCATGGCTGAAATGCAGGCTCTCATGGGCGCATTGTCCGATCAGATGCCCGATGCGCCGGACCGTGGCCGCACGGTCGCCCAGCTTGTCGAGCCGGTCCTTGGCTTCCAGCATCCCCTGAACCGCCGGATCAGGCGCGTCCGGTGCCGCGGACAGAATGGCAAGACGCAGGTCCATGATGACCTCCAAGGCAGATTTCCCCCGCAAGCCGCGGATCCCGGGCTTGCCCATGACCGTCAAAGTGTATCATAGCGCGACAGCACACCGCCAGCGCGCTGCTTGAGGAGACCCGGCATGACTGCAAACGACACCGACATGGCGCAGAGCCGCCCCTATGATCCGGCCGATTCCGTCTCGGTCGGCGTCTACTCCTTCCCGCGCTCGGGCAATGCCTGGCTGCGCAGCATCCTGGCGGCAGGGATGGGAATGGAGGATGTGAAGCAGGGCGTGCGCCGTTTCCTCCCCGATGCGGCCAATCACGCGGTGCTGCAACATGGCTGGCCACGCCAGGGCAAGCGATGGTTCTTCCACAAGTCGCATCACATGGTGCGGCTGCTCGATGCATCTGGGCAGGAGGTGCCGGTGGACAAGATCCTCTATATCCACCGCGATCCGCTGGATGTGTTCGTGTCCTATCTGAACTTCCTGTCAGCCAATGTCGGGAACGAAGCAGGGCGGCGGTCGGGTTTTGGGATCGAGTCGGTCGATGCGCTCTCGCCCGCACGGATGGAGTGGTTCGTCTGCCGATGGATCGCCGATGGGGCGCTGCAGCCGAAGAACCGCAAATTCGGCTCGTGGTTCGAGAATGTAAAAACCTTCCGCGACCGGGCCGCGGCGGGAGAGCCGGTCCATGTGATCCGCTATGAAGACCTGAAGACCGATTTCGACGGGACCGTCGCGGAGATCTTCCGGTTCCTGGGGATCGGCGCGATCGATACCGACCAAGCCTATCGGCTGGCGGATCTCAACACCGCAATGGATGGCAAGATGGCCTGGAGGCGCGAAAGCGCGACCTATCGGCGGTATCTCTCGGAAGATCAGATCCGCCGTTTCGCCATGGTCTGGGAGGCAGAACTCGCCGAAATCGGCTACCAATACGATCTCTGATCCCTCTGCCTAAACGGTGCATGCTGGCGCTTGCAAGTCTTTTACTGACCCGCCACCACCCCCTGCACCACCAGGTCTTGACGGCAAAATGCCGTCAAGACCTGGTGGTGCAGGGGGTGGTGGCGGGATTGAAATCTAGCCCGCGTTCCGCGGGCGTTTGTAGCCTTTCAGCCGCCCGTCGTGCTCATATGGCGCGCAACCTGGCCGTCGACCCGCTGACGCGAATAGTCGAAATCGTGACCCTTGGGCTTGCGCGTGATCGCTTCGCGGATGGCGGCGTCCAGCACGGCATCGTTCTCGGAAGCGCGCAGCACCTGCCGCAGATCGGCATCGTCGTCCTGACCGAGGCACATGTAAAGTTGTCCGGTGCAGGTCAGCCGGACCCGGTTGCAGCTTTCGCAGAAATTATGGGTCAGCGGCGTGATGAAGCCGATCCGCTGGCCGGTCTCCTCGATCCGGACATAGCGGGCCGGGCCGCCGGTGCGGTAATCGCTCTCGGTCAGGGTCCAGCGGGTCGCGAGGTCGCCCCTGAGGTCCTTCAGCGAGTAATACTGATCGAGCCGGTCCTCGCCGCCGAGATCGCCCATCGGCATCACTTCGATAAAGGTCAGGTCCATCCCCATGGCGTTGCACCACTCGACCAGGTGATGGATTTCTCCGTCATTCGTGCCCTTCAGCGCCACGGTGTTGATCTTGACCCTGAGGCCCGCCGCCTGCGCCGCCTCGATCCCCTCGAGCACCTGGGCCAGCCGGCCCCAGCGGGTAATCGCCTGGAACTTCGCTTCGTCCAGCGTGTCGAGCGAGACATTGATCCGCTTCACCCCGCAATCGGCCAGGGCCTGCGCGTGTTTCTTCAGTTGAGAACCATTGGTCGTCACGGTCAGTTCGTCCAGACCCGCGCCCAGATGCCGGCCCATCCGCTCGAAGAACCAGAGGATGTTCTTGCGCACCAGCGGCTCGCCGCCGGTCACGCGCAGCTTGCGCACGCCCAGTCGGACAAAAGTGGAGCAGAGCCGGTCGAGTTCCTCCAGCGTCAGCAGGTCGCGCTTCGGCAGGAATGTCATGTTCTCCGCCATGCAATAGACGCAGCGGAAATCGCAGCGGTCCGTCACCGAAACCCGCAGATAGGTGATAGCGCGTTGGAACGGGTCGATCAGCGGCGGGGTGGTCATGGCATCCTCCGTTTCTCCTCGCAACCTAAGTGCGGTGGGCGGAGGGATCAATCGCAAACGGTCCGCCAAGATCGGGATCGGCTGTTTACTCTGCCGGATTTTGCGGGAATCGTCTTAATCGCTATTCGCCATGGCTGTCGGGGGAGAGGTCCATGCGCATCGCTCTTGGAGCAGCCAGTATATGCTTGGCGTTGGCCGCCTTGGTCTGGCTCAGCCGCGATCTGGCGCCGCCATCGCGGTTGGAGTTCGCTGCCGGCGGGCGGGGCGGCGGCTATTGGCAAATCGCCGAGCGTTATCGCGCCATCCTGGCCCGCGACGGGATCGAGGTCAGGCTGCTCGAGACCGCCGGGTCGGTCGAAAACGCCAGACTGATCGGCGCTGGACAGGCCGATGCGGGATTGCTCCAGGGTGGGGTCGCGGCCCTGCCGGGGACCGAGGCCCTGGGCGCGATCTTCCTGGAACCGCTTTTTCTGTTCACCCGGCGCGACGGCGCCATCCCACGCAATCCGGCCGAGTGGTCCGGGTTGCGGATTGCGGCCGGCGGCCCTGGCTCGGGCACACGGGCGGCGATCGAGGGGTTTGCCGAGGCGATCGGTCTGGACCCGGCAGCCAATGAACTGGTCCCGCTGGGCGGGCGCGCCGGGGCCGATGCCTTGCTGGCGGGAGAGGTCGATATCGCCGCCTTTGTCGCCCCCGCCGCGGCGCCTTACCTCGCGCCCCTATTCCGCGCCGAGGAGGTGGCCCTGCTGCCGCTGGAGCCGATCGGCGTCCTCACCCGGCTTTGGCCGCAATCGCGGCTGGTGACGCTGCCGGCCGGGGGCGTGCAACTGAGCCCGCCGGTGCCGCAGGAGGAAATCCAACTGCTGGCCATGGTGGCGCGGATGGCGGCACGGGCCGATCTGCACCCCTCGCTGGTCGACCGGCTGGTCGAGGCAGCGCGCGAGATCCATGGCGGGCGCGACATGCTCACCGATGAGGGCGCGTTTCCCACGACCGAGGCGGCGGCGATGCCGGTCGATGTCTATGCCGGCGACCTGATCCGCTCGGGGCCCAGCCCGTTGCAGCAATACCTGCCCTATTGGGTGGTGGCGCAGATCAACCGGTTCGCCATTCTGCTGCTGCCGGTGATCTTTCTGTTGATCCCGCTGGTCCGGCTGGTGCCGGGGCTTTACTCGTGGCGGATGCGGGCGCGGGTCTATCGCTTCTATGCACGGGTCCGCGATATCGAAGTCGAAGCCCAGACAGCCGGGGCGGAGGAGTTGCCCAAGCTCGACCGGGAACTGGCCGCGCTTGACGAGGAGGTCGCGGGGCTGGCGCTGCCGCTGCCCTATCGCGACTATGCCTATACCGCACGGCTGCATATCGATCTGGTGCGCCAGCGGATCTCTCACCGCCTGGCCCGGCCGACGGAAGCGTCCTGACGCCGCGCGCTGCGTCGCGCCTCTCCCGCCGCCCAAACGATCATGGTCTGGTGCGACAAGATATATTTGATACAATGCTTTATATGGAGGATCTTAAAGCCGACATTGACCCGGAAGACAGCGCCTCGCCCGCCAGGGACGGGCGCAAGACGCGGCTGGTCGTGGTCGTGCATGGGATCGGCGAGCAGGCGCCGGGGGAATGTGTTAGCCTCCTGACCGCCTCGATGCCCGAGGATGTCGCGGCCGAGACCTCCTATGACATCGAAGCCCTGGAGGAGGAGGGCGGCGGTCCGCGCGACCGCGAGGGCAATCTGCACGACCAGCCCGAGATCCCGACCCTGTTCGAATGCCACTCGCGCAGGATGCGAACCGAGAAGACGGATCACATCTTTGCCGAGGTCTATTGGTCCGACGTGGTCGTGACGGGGCGCGGGACGGTCGATATCCTGATCAGCCTGATCCGCGTGATCCTGGGTCTCGGCCATATCGTGCGCGAAAGCGCCTCGATCACCTATAAGGACCATTTCCTGATGCGGCGGCTGACCGATGCCGCGATCTACTGCATCCACGGCCCGATTGCGGCGATTAACACGGTGCTTCTGGTCGGCGCCATCGTGGCCTCGATCGCCCGGATCTATGTCGGCGCCGATCTGACCGAGGATCTGCGCTGGGCGCTTCTGATCGGCATTCCGATGGCGGGCTATGGGTTGTTCCACATGACCCGCTCGGTCAGCTATCTCTGGCGCAGCTATTGGCGCTGGATGATGTGGAGCGCGCTGATCATGAGCGCGATGGCCCTGACGATCTCGCACAGCGCGGCCGAGTTGCCGCCCATCGATCCGCAGGCCGACCGTGACGTGCAGGAGCTGCAATGGGAGGACCGCCGCGCGTTCTGCACGCCCGAGCAGGGCTGGACCCGCACGGCGCTCTGCTCCACCGCGAATTTCCTCGAGGTGCTCGAGACCGAGGCGCTCTCGATGATCTGTGTCCGGGTCGATCTGTTGTCGGGCGGCAGCCGCACCTGCAAGTCAGAATTGAAGGGCCTCTACCTGCTGGGCGTCTATCTTCTGCTGTTGCAGCAGCTGGCCTGGATGGTGACCCTGACACTGATGACGCTGATCCTGGTCATCCACATGGTGCTGTGGATCTGGAGCCGCGCCGATCCCGGGGCCGAGCGGATCCCGGCGCTCGCCCCGGTGGCGCTCTCGGCCATGGCGCTGATGTGGATCCTGCTGCTCTGCTGTGTCTGGGCGGTCGGGTTCTTCATCGACCGGCAGTTCACCGGGAATTTCGATCTGTTCAAAGCGGCATTTTTCCTGGTCTGGGTGAACTGGGCCTTCGCGCTGGCCATCGCGCTGATCACGGCCACGATCTTCGCCCTGCCCTATCGCGCCTGGATGCGCCGGCTGAAGAAGATGAACTATCTCATCCGCAACCCGGCCCGAAAGACCGTCCCCAGCGGCGCGCCGCCGGCCGAGCCGGGGCTGATCGTGCATCCCGACCTCGGCGCCAGCCGCCCCCCGATCGAGGCGCCCCGGCTGATCGTCGCGGTGCCGATCGCGATCCTGACCATGTTCTGCCCGGTCGTGCTGCTCAGCCTGGGGATCGTCAGCGTGCTGCGCGACCGGGCGCTGTTGTTCTATGACGTGACCTGGATGAACTGGATGGCGGACCAGTCGCATGATTATTTCGAGTGGATGCTGGCCGTCTCGGCCCTGATCGGCCTGGCCCTCTATGGCTTTCGCGAGCAGTTGCGCGTGGGCATCGGGCTCGGCTCGGACGTGATCAATTACTTCCGCGTGCTCGACTATGCGCCCAAACGCGGAGACCGGCATTTCCATTTCCGCGAGCGGATCGAGCGGCGCTTCATCGCCGTCGCCCGCGTGATGTGCAAACGCCATATGCCCGACGAGGTGGTGATCGTCGCCCATTCCCAGGGCACCGTGGTCGCTCTGGACGTGCTGCGCCATGGCAAGGTGGCGGATCTGGTCGAGACCTGCCCGAACTGGAAGCTGATCACCATGGGCTCGCCCTTCACCCATATCTACGCGAAGTATTTTCCCAATGATTTCTGGCTGCCCGGGCAGGAGCAGACCGGGCTCAAGCAGTGGATCAACATCTTCCGGATCGACGATTTCGTCGGCACCCATATCGGCAACGGGCACCGGGACTGGCCGGTCGAACATGCGGTCGGCCCGCGCGGGCATACGAATTACTGGGTGGATATCGAAGTGGCCCCGATCCTGCGCCGCCATCTCTTCGACTGACCCCGACACGCTTTGACAAGCGCCGGCCGCCCGGTACAGGTGTGGGGAAAGACCAGCGAGGGAGGCATCCATGATTCTGATCGGCCGCAACCTGTCACCTTTCGTGCGGCGCGTCGCTTTGTGGTGTGCGCATCAGGGGCGCAAGATCGAGCGGCGCGAGTTGACCGTGGCCGGGGATGACTTCATCGAGATCGGCAAGCACAACCCGGTGGCGCGCGTTCCGATCCTGATCCTCGACGACGGCACCCATCTGATCGAGACCTTCGCGATCTGTGACTATCTCGAGCAGACCGCGCCCGAGGGGCTACGGCTGATCCCCTCCTCCGGGGCCGAGCGGGTCGAGTGCCTCCAGCGCCTCGCCCTGGCCAATTCCACCGCCGAGAAGATCGTGGCCATGGTCTATGAGAAAGTCCGCCGCCCGGTCGAGTTCCAGTGGCAGAGCTGGCAGGATCGGCTGGACCGGCAAATCGCCGGCGGCCTCTCGGTCCTCGATCAGACCGCGGAGGGGCGGCGCGACGAGTATGACGGCGGCGATCTGGCGATGATTATCGCGTATCACTTTGCCGAGGCCGCCACGCCGTTCCTGTTGGAACCGGGCTATCCGCATCTGCGCGACATGGCCAACCGCGCCATGGACTGGCCCGGCGTGACCGAGACCATGCCAGCGGTCTGAGTCGACAGGAGACATGCCATGACCCCCTATCGCATTGCCGCCATCCCCGGCGACGGTATCGGTGCCGAGGTGATCGACGCGGGCTGTGAAGTGCTCGCGGCATTGGCCAGCCGGGCGGGAACCTTCTCGCTCTCTTTCGACCGGTTCGACTGGGGCGGGGAGCATCACAAGCGCCACGGCCGGATGATGCCCGAGGACGGCCTGTCGCAGATCGCGGGCCATGACGCCATCCTGTTCGGCTCGGCCGGGCATCCCGAAATCCCGGACCATGTGACCCTCTGGGGCCTGCGGCTCGCGATCTGCCAGCCCTTCGATCAGTATGCGAATGTCCGGCCGACGCGGATGCTGCCCGGAATCACCTCGCCGCTCCGGGCGGTCTCGGGCCCGGAACTCGACTGGGTGATCGTGCGCGAGAACTCCGAGGGCGAATATGCCGGGGTCGGCGGCCGCGCGCATCAGGGCAGCCCGCTGGAGGTCGCCACCGATGTCGCGATGTTCACCCGCGCCGGGGTCGCGCGGATCATGCGCTTCGCCTTCAAGCTGGCGCAAAGCCGCCCCCGCAAGCTCCTGACCGTGGTGACCAAGTCCAACGCGCAGCGCCACGCCATGGTGATGTGGGACGAGATCGCCCGCGAGGTGGCGCAAGACTTCCCCGATGTCATCTGGGACCGGATGCTGGTCGATGCGATGACCATGCGCATGGTGCAGCGGCCCGAGAGCATCGACACTGTGGTCGCCACCAATCTGCATGCCGACATTCTGTCCGACCTCGCCGCCGCGCTGTCCGGCTCGCTGGGGATCGCACCCACGGCGAACCTCAATCCCGAGCGGGCGTTTCCCTCGATGTTCGAGCCGATCCATGGCTCGGCCTTCGATATCATGGGCAAGGGAATCGCGAACCCGATCGGCACCTTCTGGTCCTCGGTCATGCTGTGCGAGCATCTGGGCGAGACCCAGGCCGCCCAGCGCCTGATGGCCGCCATCGAGAGTGTCACGGCCGACCCACGCTTTCACACGCCCGATCTGGGTGGGCAGGCCACGACCCGCGAGGTGACCGATGCGGTGATCGAGGCGCTGCGCAGCAGCAATCTCTGACCCCGCCCCGGCGCCGGAGGCGCGGCCACCCCGGCCCACAAGTCGCAAGCATCGCAGGTCGGCCCTGTCCAGGCGAGCTTGTCCGGGCGAACGCGTCTGGGCGCGCCAACCAGGGCGAGCATGTTAGGCGGCGGGGTGTCAGGAGCAGGCGTGCCCGGCGGCAGCGGGTCAGCGCCGGCTCGTCAGGCGCGCTCATCTCAGGGCAAGCACGTCAGGGGGCAGGCATTTCAGGCCGGTATCGCCCGGGCCGGCATGTCAGGGCAGGCTTGACAGGGGCGGGCGGCAAAGGCGGTATGCAGCGCATGGTCGAGATCACCGCCGCACATTCCTGGGACGCCATCCGCCACGCCCATGCCTGGACGCTCCCGCCCCGCTATAATCTCGCCGATGACATGGTCGGGAAATGGGCGCGCCACAGTCCGGAGCGGCTGGCGCTGCGCCATCTGGCGGCGGGGCAGTTGCAGGATTGGAGCTATGGTGCCCTGGACCGCGCGGCCAACCGGCTCGCCAATCTCTTGAGCGCGCGGGGGCTGGGGGCGGGCGACAGGGTGGCGGTGCTGCTGCCGCAATGCCCCGAGACGCTGTTGACCCATCTGGCGGCCTATAAGATCGGCGCGATAGCAGTGCCGCTGTTCACCCTGTTCGGGGCCGAGGGGCTGGCCTATCGCCTCGAGCATTCGGGCGCGCGGATGCTGGTGACCGATCTCGCCAATCTGCCCAAGCTGGAGGGGATCGCCCCGGGGTTGGAGGGGATCTTAACCATCGACGGCGCCGGTCCGCGGGCCGAGGCGCTGACCCCGCTTCTGGAGCAGGCCAGCGACAGGTTCGAGACGGCGGAGACCACGGTCGAGACGCCTGCCTTCCTCTCCTACACCTCGGGCACCACCGGCCCGCCGAAAGGGGCGCTGCACGCCCATCGGGTCCTGCTGGGCCATGTCCCCGCCGTGCAACTGGTCCATGACTTCTTCCCAAAACCCGGCGCGGCGATGTGGACCCCGGCGGATTGGGCCTGGATGGGCGGGCTCTGCAATATCGCGATGCCCTCGCTGCGGTTCGGCGTCCCGCTCCTCAGCCACCGGATGGAGCGGTTCGACCCGGAGGAAGCGTTTGCCATCCTGGAGCGCTATGAGCTGACCAACGTCTTCCTGCCGCCGACCGCGCTGAAACTGATGCGGCAGGTGCCCGAAACGGCGCGCTTCGATCTGAAGCTGCGCTCGATCGGCTCGGGCGGCGAAAGCCTGGGCGCCGAGATGCTGGCCTGGGGCCGCGAGGCGCTGGGCCTGACCATCAACGAATTCTATGGCCAGACGGAGTGCAATGTGGTGCTGGGCAATTGCGCCTCGATCATGCCGGTGAAACCGGGCTCGATGGGGCGCGCGATCCCCGGCTCGGACGTGGCGATCCTCGCGCCCGACGGCACCGCGCTGCCCGCCGGCAAGACCGGGGAAATCGCGATCCGGCGCGGCGATGCCGCGATGTTCCTGGAATATTGGCAGGCGCCCGAGAAGACGGCGGCCAAATTCTCCGGCGACTGGATGCTGACCGGGGACGAGGGGTGGATGGATCCCGAAGGCTATGTCTTCTTCAATGCCCGCACCGATGACGTGATCACCTCCTCGGGCTATCGGATCGGGCCGACCGAGATCGAGCATTGCCTGACCGGCCACCCGGCGGTCGAGATGGCCGCGGTGATCGGCGTCCCCGACCCGGTGCGGACCGAGATCGTGAAGGCCTTCGTCACCCTAGGCCCGGGGCAGGAGCCGGGGGACCGGCTGGCGGCCGCCCTGATCGCCCATGTCAAAACCCGGCTGAGCCCCCATGTCGCCCCGCGCGAGATCGCCTTCATCGCGCAGATGCCGACCACGGCGACCGGCAAGATCCTGCGCCGGGACCTGCGCCAGCTCTAACGCGGCCCTGCCGGGGGACGCTCAGAGCAGGAAGGGCAGAACCGCGGGCACCAGAGCCACCGCCAGCAGGGTGGAGATCAGCACCAGACCCGCCACCGCCCCCGGCTCGGTGCCATAGCGCGCGCTCATCATATAAACCGTGACCGCCGCCGGCGTCAGGAATTGCAGCACCAGCACGCCGAAGGCGACCGGCCCGAGGCCCAGCGCCCACCCCGCCGCCACGCCCGATGCCGCCAGTGTCACGGTCCTGAGCCCGGTGACCAGCCCGGCCCGCCCCGTGGCCGAAGTCTCCAACTGCGCGATCGAGACGCCCAGCGTGATCAGCATCAGCGGGATCGCGATCTGCCCCGCCAGCGCCATGCTGCGCAGCGCGACCTCGGGCAGTGGCCAGTCCAGCGCCGCGACCACCACCCCAGCGGCGGCGGCATAGACCATGGGCTGGCGCAACAGCGCCCCCGCCTGCCCCTTCCCGGCGATGACCCCGAGGCCCAGGGTGAATTGGAACACCACGCCGATGGCGAACAGCACCATGGCCAGGGCCAACCCCTCCTCGCCAAAGGCGAAGAGGCAAAGCGGCAACCCGAAATTCCCCGTATTGCCGAAGACCGAGGCGGTCCACCAGGTGCGGATCGGCAGGCCCAGCGCCCGAAGCAACGCCCACATCGCGCCGCCTGCCAGCAGGAACGCCAACGCCGAGGCTCCCGCCATCTCGGCCATCGCCTCGGGCGACAGCCGGGTCGTGGCCAGGGTCGAGAACACCAGACAGGGCAGCGAGATGTTCAGCACCAGCCGCGAGACGAAGGTGAAATCATACGCCACCCCCGCCCAGGCCCAGAGGACCCCCACAGCGCCGAGCAGAAAGACCGGAGCGGTGATGTCAAGCACGGTGAGCAGCATGCTCCGCGTCTAGAGCAGAATCGCACCCGGCTGAACCCTGCAAAAGCCGTCAGGCGGGCCACATTGCCGGGACGTCAGCGGCCCCTGCCGCTTGCCGGTCGCGCCAAGCCGGTCAATACTGGCGGCAGAAGAGGGGAATTATGGACGATCTCACATTGATTTTTGCGCTGATCGGCGTTCTCGGCGTCGGGTCGCAATGGCTGGCCGTGCAGCTGAGACTGCCGGCCATCGTCTTCATGCTGTTGGCCGGGGTGATGGCAGGGCCGGTCCTGGGGCTGATCGACCCGCGCGCGGCCTTTGGCGACATGTTCGGGCCGATCATCGCGATCGCGGTCGCGGTCATCCTGTTCGAGGGCGGGATCACCCTGAACTTTCACGAATTGCGCGACGCCGCCCTGCCGGTGCGCCGGCTCTGCACCTGGGGGGCGGTGCTGGGCTGGGTGGCCAATACCGCCGCCGGGCATCTGGTGGCCGGGCTCGACCTGGTCACCGCGGCGATCTTTGGCGGCATTCTGGTGGTGACGGGACCGACGGTGATCATGCCCTTGCTGCGCCAGGCGCGGCTGACCCCGCGGGTCAGTTCGACCCTGCGCTGGGAGGCGATCATCAACGATCCGGTCGGCGCGCTGTTCGCGGTGCTCACCTTCGAGCTGGCCGTCGCCCTGCAGGCCGATCATCTGGTCGAGGCGGTCGGGCATCTCAGCATCGGGATCGTGACCGCCACCCTGGTCGGCTTCGCCGCCGGGCGGGGCGTCGGCCTGGCGTTTCGCCGCGGTCTGGTGCCGGAATACATGAAGGCGCCGGTGCTGTTCGTCTCGGTGCTGGCGGTATATGCCTCCACCGATTGGGTTCTGCACGAGAGCGGGTTGCTCGCCGTCACCGTGATGGGCGTGGTCATCGCAAATATGCGCCTGCCTTCACTGGGAGAGTTGAAACGGTTCAAGGAGCAGGTGACGGTGCTGCTCGTCTCGGGCGTCTTCGTGCTCCTGGCCGCCAGCCTGGATTTCGCGTCGCTGGCCGCGCTCGACTGGCGCGCGGGGCTGTTCGTCGCCGCCGTGATGCTGATCGCACGGCCGATGGCTGTGCTGCCCGCCCTGATCGGCACCAAGCTCGAGACGAATGAGCGGCTGCTGGTGGCCTGGGTCGCGCCGCGCGGTGTCGTCGCGGTGGCGATCTCGGGCTTCTTCGGCGAGCGGCTGGTCGAGCTGGGCTTCGCCGATGGGGCGATGCTGGGGCCGCTCGCCTTCGTGCTGGTGGCCGTGACGGTCGTCGTCCACGGCTTCTCGCTGGCGCCGCTGGCGCGGCAATTGGGCCTGACCTCGACCGAGCCGCCCGGCGTGATCGTGCTCGGCGCCAATCCGGTCTCGATCGCGCTGACCAAGGCGCTGCGCGATGGCGGGGTTCCCATCGTCATGGTCGACCGCAACTGGCGCCATCTGGGCCCCGCGCGGGCCGAGGGCTGGCCCAGTTTCAACGGCGAGTTGCTGTCGGAGGCGGCGGAGCACGCGATCGACCTCGCCCGCTATGGCACGCTGGTCGCGATGACCGAGAACGACGATTACAACGCCCTGGTCTGCACCGATCTCGGGCCGGAGCTGGGCCGCGAGCAGGTCTTTCAGGTCGGCCGACACGAAAGCAGCGAGGGCGAGGCGGACCTGCCAGTCACCATCGGCGGGCGCACCTTGCTCGGCTCGGGCCGCGATCTCGACCTGCTCGGACTGCGGATCAAACGCGGCTGGCATTTCGCGGTCGCGGAATTGGCCGGGGGCACGGACCTGGCGGCCCATCTCGCCAGCCGGCACGGAAAGGCCGAAGCGGCGGCGATCATCCGCCGCGGCGAGGTGCTGTTCGATGTGAAAGGAACGAAGCCGCGTGCTGGCGATCTGATCGTCAGCTTCGAACCGGCCCCGGTGGCGGAGGAGCCTGCCCCCGCGGAGGAAGCGCCGCAGCCGGGGTGAGGCGCTTCGCACAGTCACATTGGCCGAAACCCGGCAGGGTCCCTCCGCGGGTCAGCGCGATCAGTTCCCCAGGGCCAGCCGTTCAGGCCGGGCGACCGGCAGGGGCACCACGTCCTTTCGGGTCATGGCGATCTCCAACTCTCCCTGATCGCCGATCCGCTTGCCCACGAGGAACCGGCCATCCAGGCGATAGATATGGGTCTCCTTGTCATAGGCGAAGCGCAGGTTGCCATCGCCATCGATGATCGCCTTGCGCCGGAACACCGTGGCCGGAGAATTGGTATACCGCGGCGCGTGCATATCGAGGAGATCGACCTCGCCCGAGGGGCTGACGCTGAGCACCCGCAGGTCGTGGCACCACTGCCCGTCCCAGGCCCCGTTGCCCCAATCGCCCAGATAGCCGCGGAAGGCCACCGGCACCTCGGCGCTGGCCGGGATGATGTCATGCCGGTCGAAGAGGTCGACCGTGTAACAGCTCGAGTCGAGGAACGTCGTGTAATCCGTCGGTTTCTCGACCTTTTTCGGAGGTTTGGCGCAGCCCAGCACGGCCAGGCACGCAGCCAGAAGAAGATATCTGCTCATCAGGCGGTGTCCTTTTTCCATGATCCTGCCTGCCGCGACCTTACAGATTCTTTTAAACTTTCGCGAGACTTAGAGATGTCCCAACCCGGGTCATCGGATCACTTTTTTGCACCTATTCGACGGTGACCGATTTCGCGAGGTTGCGCGGCTGATCGACATCCGTGCCCTTGGCCAAAGCGGCGAAATAGGCCAGCTGCTGCGCCGGCAGGGCATAGAGGATCGGGGCCGCGAACGCGTCCACCGTGGGCATCGTCATGATCCGCCAGGTGCCGGAAGCCGCCGCCTCGGCCCCCGCCCGGTCGGTGATCAAAACGACCTTGCCGCCGCGGGCCATCACTTCCTGCATGTTCGAGACGGTCTTGTCGAACAAGGCGTCGCGGGGCGCCATCACCACCACCGGAACCCGTTCGTCGATCAGGGCGATGGGGCCGTGTTTCAACTCGCCGCTGGCATAGCCCTCGGCATGGATATAGCTGATCTCCTTCAGCTTCAGCGCGCCCTCCAAGGCAATCGGGAACATGGCGCCACGGCCGAGATAGAGGATGTCGCGCGCCTGCGCCATGTCCTGCGCCGTGGTCGCCGCCGTATGCTCCTGCCCCAACACATCCGACATCGCATTCGGCAGCGCCAGCAGATGGCCGATCAACTCCGCCTCGCGCGCCGCATCGATCCGCCCGCGCTGGCGGGCCGCGACCAGCGCCGTGCAGGCCAGGGTCATCAACTTTGCCGTAAAGGCCTTGGTCGAGGCGACGCCGATCTCGGGCCCCGCAAGGATCGGCAGCACCACATCCACTTCGCGGGCGATCGAGCTTTCCACCACATTGATCACCGCCGCCGTCGTGCGCGCCCGGCCCTTCAGATAACGCAGCGCCGCCAGCGTGTCCGCCGTCTCGCCCGACTGGCTCAGCAGGATCGCCATCTCATCGCCCGTCATCGGCGGCTCGCGATAGCGGAACTCCGAGGCGATATCGATTTCGACCGGCAGGCCCGCGATCTGCTCGAACCAGTATTTCGCCACATGCCCGGCATAGCTGGCCGTGCCGCAGCCGATCAGGAACAGCCGGCTGATCCGGGTCCAGTCGATCTCCTCGGCGGGAGAGATCACCCGGGTCTTGTCAGCGCTCAGATAGCGCGACAGCACGATGCTCAGCACCTGGGGCTGCTCGTGGATCTCCTTGGCCATGAAATGCCGGTGCGGCCCCTTCTCGGTCAGCGCGCTGTCGATCGAGACCTGGCGGGCATCGCGCTCCACCTCCGCGCCCGAGGCGTCGAAGATCCGCGCGCCCGCACGGGTCAGGATCGCCCGGTCGCCCTCCTCCAGATAGGTGATCCGCGAGGTCATCGGAGACAGCGCCAGCGCGTCGGAGCCGACAAACATCTCATCCTCGCCCCAACCGATGGCCAGGGGAGAGCCATGGCGCGCGGCGATCATCAGATCCGGCTGATCGCGGAACAGAAAGGCCAGAGCGAAGGCGCCCGAGACGCGGGCCAGCGTGTCCTGCACCGCCTCGAACGGGCTCATGCCCTGATCCATCCTGGCGGCGACCAGTTGGGCGACCACCTCGGTGTCAGTATCGGTCTCGCAGCGGAGGCCTTGGGCCTCCAACTCGCCGCGCAGCTCGCGGAAATTCTCGATGATGCCGTTATGGACGACATGGACCGGGCCCGCGGCATGGGGGTGCGCGTTCTGCACATTCGGCGCGCCATGGGTCGCCCAGCGGGTATGGCCGATACCGGCCGAGCCATGGGCCGGCTCGGCGGCCACCAGCTTGATCAGTTCCGAGAGCTTGCCCACGGCCCGGCGACGCACCGGTACGCCGTTCTCCAGCGTGGTCAGCCCGGCGCTGTCATAGCCGCGATATTCCAGCCGTTTCAGCGCGTCCAGAATGCGGGGCGCGGCCTCGAGCTGCCCCAGAACGCCGACAATACCACACATGCTGCTTCTCCTACCCGCTCACTCCGCGGCGCTCTTCGACGCCTTTTGGGCCGCTTTCAGCGCGGCAAGCCGCTCGCGCAGCTTGGTGCCAAAGCCCGTCTTGTTCTGCTGCCGCGCCCGGGCGATGGCGAGGTCGCCCGCCGGCACATCCCGCGTGACCACCGTGCCGGTCGCGGTATAGGCCCCGTCACCCACGGTGACCGGGGCCACCAGCGCGGTATTGGTGCCGATGAAGACATCCTCGCCAATCGTGGTGCGGTGCTTCATCGCGCCATCGTAATTGCAGGTGATCGTGCCGGCGCCGATATTCGTGCCCGCCCCGATCTCGGCATCGCCCAGATAGGTCAGATGCGCGGCCTTTGCCCCCTCGGCCATATGCGCGTTCTTCAGCTCGACAAAATTGCCAAGCTGCACGCGCGGGTCCAGCCGCACCCCGCCCCGCAGGCGGACAAAGGGGCCGACCGCGCATCCCTCGGCCAGAACCGTCCGCTCGATATGGCTGAAGGCGCGGATCGTGACCCGGTCTGCCACGCGCACGCCGGGGCCAAAGACCACATGGGGCTCGACCACCACATCCTGGCCAAGCACCGTGTCCCAGGCGAAATGCACGCTGTCAGGCGCGATCAGGGTCGCGCCGCCCCGCATGGCCGCCAGCCGGGCAGTGTCCTGGAACCTCGCCTCCGCCGCGGCCAGTTGCACCCGGTCGTTGATGCCCAGGGTCTCGGCCTCGTCGCAGAGCACGGCGCGGGTCGGCAGCCCATCGGCGCGGGCCAGCGCCACGAGATCGGTAAGGTAATACTCGCCCTGCGCATTTTCGTTGGTCACCCGCCCCAGCATCTCGAACATCGCCCGGGCGGGCCCGGCCATCACGCCGGAATTGCAGGTGGTGATGGCCAATTGCTCGGGCGTCGCGTCCTTCGCCTCGACAATGCCGTGGAGCGTGTCGCCCTCCAGCAGAAAGCGGCCATAGCGCCCGGGATCGCCCGTCTCGAAACCCAGGGCGGTCAGCGCGCCCGGGGCCTCGGCCAGCCGCGCCAGGGTCTCGGCGCCCACAAAGGGCGTGTCGCCATAGAGCACGATCAGTTGGCCGTCGAACCCGGCCAGAGCGGTCTCGGCCATCCGCACCGCATGACCGGTGCCCAGCTGCTCCGCCTGCGCGCAGATCAGCGCATCGGGCACCACCTCGCGCGCCGAGTCCGCCACCGCCGCGCCGTCATGCCCGACGACCACGGCCACATGGGCCGGCGACAGGCTGAGCGCCGCGCGCAGCGCGTGGTGCAGCATCGGCTGCCCGGCGATCTGGTGCAGCACCTTGGCCCGGGCCGAGCGCATCCGCGTCCCCTTGCCCGCCGCCAGCACCACGATGGCGATGTCCCGTCTCTCGGTCATGGCGAGGGTCTATACAGACTGTGCCCCAGCCGGAAAACCCTCCGCCCCCTGCACAGAGTTCAGAATCTGTTTCAGTTCGTTGCCCTTCCGGCTAAAGCAGGGTCGAGCAGCGGGGGAGGGATCATGCGGGGCGCCATTTTTGATTTGGACGGGACGCTCGCCGATACGGCGGGCGATCTGTTGGCCGCGGCGAATGTGGCCCTGGCACCCGAGGGCCTGCCGCTGCTCGACCCAGCCGAGGACCGCTCCTTCGCGGGACGCGGTGGCCGGGCGATGATCCGCCGCTCGCTGGAGAAGGCGGGGCGCCCGGCCGAGAGCGGCGAGAGCACGGCGCTGGCCGACCGGCTCTACCCCATCCTGCTCGAGGCCTATGAGCAGCGCATCGCGGTCGAGACCACGCTCTATGACGGGCTCGAGACATGCCTCGACCGGCTGGAGGCGGGCCGCTGGCGCCTCGGCATCTGCACCAACAAGCCCGAGCGCCTGGCCCTGATCCTAATGCGCGAGCTGGGCGTGCTCGACCGGTTCGGCGCCCTGCTCGGCGCCGACACCCTGGCGGTGCGCAAGCCCGACCCCGAACATCTGCTCGAGACCTGCCGCCGGATCGGCGCCGATCCGATGCGCTCGGTCCTGATCGGCGACACAGTGACCGATCTGACAACCGCACGGCGCGCAGGCATGCCCTGCATCCTCACAAGTTTCGGTTTCGCCGCCGAGCCGCTGGAGACCCTGGCCCCAGACGCGGTGATCGCACATTATGCCGAATTGCCGGATCTGCTCGAGACCCTGCACCCTCCCGCGCGAGACGCTTGACGCCCCCCGAAACCCCGCCTATACGGCGGTCTCTGGCGGGCGGTTAGCTCAGTTGGTAGAGCACAGTGTTCACATCGCTGGGGTCACTGGTTCGAGCCCAGTACCGCCCACCATCACTCCTGGCAGAGGATCAGCGTCGGACCCGGATGATAATGGCTGCGCGTGTCCCATGCGATGGAGCCTGATGCCGTGAAAGGCCCGCCTTCCTCCCCCCTGAAGACCCAGGTTGCGATCATCGGCGGCGGGCCCTCGGGGATGCTGCTGTCCTGGTTGCTGGGGCTGGAGGGGGTCGCCTCGATCATCATCGAGCGGCAGTCGGCCGCGCATGTGGCCGCGCGGATCAGAGCGGGTGTGCTGGAGGCCGGCACGGTCGAGATCCTCCGCAAGGCCGGGCTGGGCGACCGGCTGGATCGCGAGGGGCTGGTGCATCGCGGCTTCGACCTCGCCGTCGAGGGCGCGACCTGCCGGATTGACCTGGACGCCTTGGTCGGTCGCGATGTGACGGTCTATGGCCAGACCGAGGTGACCAAGGATCTGATGGCGGCCCATGACGCCCGCGGCACCCGGATGTTTCACGGGGCGGGCGATGTCACGCTCGACGATATCGACACCGACCATCCCTCGGTCAGCTTCACGCAAGACGGCAGGTCCTGGCGGGTCGAGGCGGATCTTCTGGCCGGCTGTGACGGGTTTCGCGGCCCCTCGCGCCAGGCCATCCCGGCGGCGCGGAGGCGGGAGTTCGAGCGGGTCTATCCGTTCGGCTGGCTCGGCATTCTGGCGGATGTGCCACCCTGCCGCGACGAGTTGATCTATGCCAGTTCCGGGCGCGGCTTCGCGCTGGCCAGCATGCGGTCGGCCACACGCTCGCGCTATTATATCCAATGCCCCGCCGACGAGGCGCTGGAGGCCTGGCCCGATGACAGGCTGTGGGAGGAGATCAAGCGCCGGCTCGGCCCCGAAGTCGCGCTGAGCGTCACCACCGGCCCCGCGCTTGAGAAAAGCATCGCGCCCCTGCGCAGCTTTGTCTGCGAGACAATGCGCTATGGCCGGCTGTTCCTGGCCGGAGATGCGGCGCATATCGTGCCCCCGACCGGCGCCAAGGGGCTGAATCTGGCGGTCGGCGACGTGCATTACCTGGCCACGGCGCTGATTGCCCATTTCGTGCGGGGCGAGGAGCGCGGGCTGCTCAACTATCCCGAGACGGCCCTGCGCCGGGTCTGGAAGTCCGAGCGGTTTTCCTGGATGCTGACCACGGTGCTGCACGATTTCGACAGGGACGATGCCTTCGGGCGGCGGATCAAACGCGCGGAGCTCGACTATATCTTCGCGTCACGGGCCGCGCAGACGGCGATTGCCGAGAACTATGTCGGGCTGCCCTATGACGATGTGATGACCGGGGCACCGGCAGAATGAGAGAGGGGACATCATGAAATTCGTTGATCTGGACGGTGTGACGCTGCGCTATCGGGTCGAGGGCGATCCAACCGGGCCGGCGGTGGTCTTCTCCAACTCGCTTGGCACCGATCTGACGCTGTGGGACGAGGTGCTGAGCCGCCTGCCACAAGGCTATGCCCTGGTCGGCATGGACAAGCGGGGGCATGGGCTGTCCTCGATGCCCGGGCCTGGCCTGAGCATCGCCGATCTGGGCGGGGATCTGCTGCGGCTGATGGACCATCTCGGCCTGGCGCAGGCGGTCGTCTGCGGCCTCTCGGTCGGCGGGCTGATCGCCCAGCAGGTGGCCAAGTCCGCGCCCCAGCGGGTGCGGGGTCTGATCCTGTGCAATACCGGCGCGAAGATCGGCTCGACCGAGCTTTGGAACCAGCGGATCGCCGCAGCGGCCGAGGGCGGGCTGGCGCCGATGGCCGACGGGGTGCTGGCGCGCTGGTTCACCGAAGGCTTCCACGCCAATCGGCCAGCCGACATCGCCGGCTATCGGGCGATGCTGAGCCGGACCCCCGCCGAGGGCTATGCCGCGGTCTGCGCCGCCATCCGTGACGCGGACTATACCGAACCAACCGCCACGCTGAAGCTGCCCACCCTCTGCATCGCCGGGGACAGGGACAAGGCAACCCCGGCGGAACTGGTGCGGAGCTTGGCAGGGCTGATCGAGGGCGCGCGCTATCACGAGATCGCCTCTTGCGGCCACCTGCCGCCGGTCGAGCAGCCCGAAGACTGCGCCGCCCAGATCGCTGGATTTTTGGCGGAGTTGGACGGCCCGGCCGCGGGTTGAAAGCTGTGGACCAAACGCTGCGGGCTGGCAGCTTCGCGCCTTGGGACTGCCGTGCAGCCTCGCCTCGTTTGATCGCTGGCGGGGCGGTGAACATCTCATCCCCTTCTGCCTGAGGCCGCCAACCGATGCTCAGATGCGGGCGCCGCGCACAGCACAGGTCTGCGCGCCGCGCCGGGCCGCATCTTCGAGCAGGCCGCGGAGAGCGGTTTCGGCGAGGGCATGCACCCCGTCATCGAAGGCGCCGAGACGTTGCAGCCCCGCCAGAAGGCTCGCCTGAACCGCATCTCCGGCCCCAACCGTGTCGACCACCTCGACAGCCGGGGGGGTCACGTGCACAACGGTTTCGCCCAGAAGCGCCGTCAGGCTGTCCGGCCCCGCGGTGAGGACCACGAGACAGGGATGCTCGGCCGCCCAGGCCCGTGCCGTCTCGATCGGTGCCCGCCCGGGGGTGAGCAGCGCGAGATCCTCGGCGCTCACCTTGATCAGCCGGGCATGGGGGCGCAGCCCATCGATCCGCGCCCGCCACAGCGCCATATCCGGCGCGATGGTCGGTCGGATATTCGGGTCCAGCGAGAGGAAAAGCCCGCGATGGCGCAGCGCCAACGCGGCGAGCGCATCCGCCACCGGCGGCACCACCAGCGGATAGGAGCCGAGATGCA
Organism: Pseudomonadota bacterium; assembly: GCA_038524325.1. Taxonomy (GTDB): domain Bacteria; phylum Pseudomonadota; class Alphaproteobacteria; order Rhodobacterales; family Rhodobacteraceae; genus Thermohalobaculum. The sequence goes on along the minus strand of JBCBIS010000004.1, from coordinate 4,406 downwards.
GGGCCCGGATCTCGGGGCCGAGAGGGGGCATATCCGCCTCGGTCAGCCCACAATCCGCCGAGTCCGTGCCATAGAACGCATAGTCCGGACTGCCCCCGGGATCGAGACCCACGACCGAGAGGGTCGTGCGGCGCGCATTGCGCTGGAGATAGCCTGTATTGACCCCGTCCCGCTGCAACTCCCCCAGCAGACGGGCGCCGAACGTGTCGGTCGAGAGCCCGGTCAGCAGCGCCGCCTGCCCGCCCAGACGAGCGATGCCGCAGGCGACGTTGAACGGCGACCCGCCGGGCCGCGCCTCGAAGGTCAGCCTTCCCTCCGCCCCGCTTTCGGTCTGGAAGACATCGTAGAGCGCTTCACCGCAGACGAGGATCGACATGGCCCCTCCCGGCTCAGACCTGAGCGCCGCGCCGGATGCCCCGGGCATCGAAGCGGTGGATCCGCGCGAGATCGGCGGTGAAGCCGAGGCGGCTGCCCTTGGCGCCTGCGGGCGCTGCCTCCATCTTCGCGATGAACTCGGCGCCGCTTTCGCAAACCATATGGGCCAGGGCATATTCGCCAAGCTGTTCGACCAGCTCGAGCCGGGCGGTCAGCAGCGCGTCCTCGGCCCCGCAAACCCTCAGATGCTCGGGTCGGATGCCGATCATCGCCTCGCCGCCCAGCCCCTCGGGGGCCGAGGGGGCCAGATCGGCCGGCGTGAAGAAATTCATCTGCGGGCTGCCGATGAAACCCGCAACGAATGTGTTCGTGGGACGCTCGTAGAGGTCGATCGGCGCGCCGGTCTGCTCGATCCGCCCGCCGCGCAGCACGACGATCTTGTCGGCCAGGGTCATCGCCTCGACCTGGTCATGGGTGACATAGATCATGGTGGCATCCAGGCGCTGATGCAGCCGGGCGATCTCGAGCCGGGTCTGCACGCGCAGCGCGGCATCGAGGTTCGAAAGCGGCTCGTCGAAGAGGAACACCTCGGGCTCGCGCACGATGGCCCGTCCGATGGCAACCCGCTGGCGCTGCCCTCCCGACAGGGCGCGGGGCAGCCGGTCGAGATAGTCGGTGATCTTCAGCACCTCGGCGGCGGCCCGCACCCTTGCATCGATCTCGGCGGGCGCGGTACGGGCCTGTTTCAAGCCGAAGGCCATGTTGTTGAAGACCGTCATATGCGGATAGAGCGCATAGGTCTGGAAGACCATGGCGACCCCGCGTTTGGCCGGGGCGACCTCGTTCATCACCCGCCCGCCGATTTCGATCTCGCCGCCGCTGATCTCCTCGAGCCCGGCGATCATCCGCAGCAAGGTGGACTTGCCACAGCCCGAAGGGCCAACGAAGACCACGAACTCCCCATCGGAGATGTCGAGGTCGACCCCATGGATAACCTGGTCGGCGCCATACGACTTGGTGGCGTTGGTGATCCTCACATTGGCCATTGGCGATCCATCTCCTCGAGGGCAGTGCAAAGGCCGGGGACGAACCCGGCATGGCGCTGGGGCAGATCGCCCCAGATCTGGGGGGCGCGGGCGAATTCCTGTTGCCGCCCGGGCGCGAGGAGGGGGGCCAACGCGCTCCAGCAGGGTTCGCGATAGGGGATCGGGCAGCGGCCCGCCGCCGCCAGACGGGCGAAGACATACCAGCTGGCGATGCTGCGATACCCCGCCACCGGCGCGATCCCCTGGCCAAGGCAGGCGGCCAGGGTCGGACGGACATAGAGCGCCATTTTTGAGTAGCCATCCATGCAGATCCGCTCGAGATGGTCGGCGATGGCGGCGTTCTCGAAGCGCTGGGCGATGGTGGTGAGATAGGCGGCTTTATCGAAGGGCAGGTCGAGGGTCAGGCCGGGCAGGACCTCTGCCCTTTGCCAGGCCTCGAAATGGGCGCGCAACCCGGGATCGCGCATGGCCTGGTCGAAGGTCTGATACCCGGACAGCGCGGCGAGATAGGCCAGGGCGGTGTGGCCGCCATTGAGGATCCGGATCTTCGCTTCCTCATAGGGATGCACCTGCGTGACGATTTCGACCCCGGCGCGGCTCAGATCCGGCATCGGGCCGGCGAACCGGTCTTCCAGCACCCATTGCGAGAAGGCCTCGCCATGGATCGCATCGGCGCCATAGCCCGGCATCCGCGCCTCGACCTCACGCGCGAGATCGGGCGTGGCGCGGGGAGTGATGCGATCGACCATCGAGCAGGGAAAGCTCGCCCGCGCCCGCACCCAATCGGCCAGCCGGTCGCGGCCCGTCGCCACGAGATAGGCGAGGAAGGCGCGCTCCAGCACCAGGCCATTTTCTCGGATATTGTCGCAGCAGAGAAGTGTAACGGGCGCCCCACCCGCCTGCCTCCGCCGCTCGAGCGCCCGGGCGAGATAGCCATAGACCGATCTTGGCTGCGCCCCCGCCAATTCGGCGGCGATCACCGGGTCCTCGATGTTCAGGGCACCGTCAGTCGCCAGGGAGTATCCGCTTTCGGTCACTGTGACCGTGACCGCATGGACCCCGGCATCCGCGAGCAACGCCTCGGCCGGCTCCGGCGTCTCGGGCCAGTCGAGGAACCGGGTATGCGCGCGCACGAGGCGCAGATCCGCCTGTCCGTCCGGTGCCATCGTCTTCAGCGCATAGCCGTCGAGCATCGGGTTGCGCCGCGCGAACCCGGCGCTTTCCGATCGTCTCAGATTGACCGCGGCGATGCCCCAGGAGAGATCGCCCGTCGCCTCCATGCAATCATCGAGATAAACCGCCTGATGCCCGCGGTGAAAGGCGCCATAGCCGAGATGCACCATGCCGGTCCGCAACTCCGCGCGGTCATATCCGGTGCGATACACCCCGATCTGCGCCGGCAGGTTCATCGCAGCTCTCCACCGACCGGGGCGAGGTTGCTGCGCGCCAGATCGCGGAACTCGGTCGGGGTCATCTGCTTCATCTTCAGGAAGTGGCGGTTGAAATTCGCGATGTTCTGAAAGCCGACATCGTGGCAGATCGTCGAGACATGGTCGTCGGTTGCCAGCAGCATCGAGCAGGCCTGCCCGATGCGCACCTGATTGACGAATTCGACAAAGCGCTTGCCTGTCGCCTTCTGGAAATTGCGCGAGAAGGCGGTCGGGCTCATCCCCGCCATCTCGGCGGCTTGGGCGAGGGGCAGATCCTCGGCATAATTGCAGACGATGTGATCGACCACCCCGGCGATCCGCGCCTGCCGATTGTTGCCTTCCAGCCTGCGCACACCGGCCACCGACAGCGCCCGTTTTTCGGCATGTTCATTGATGCGGACCAGAAAGCGCAGAAAGGCGACGATCCGCTCGGCCCCCTTCGTATCGCGGATCGCTTCCAGATGGCCACGGGCGAAGGTCGGGTTGAAGCCGGTGAACTCGATGCCCGATCGGGCCAGTTCGAACATCGCGCCCATCTCGCGAAACTCGGGGAAAGCGTCGCACAGACGGTCGATGCTGTCCTGGCTGAACTGCACCAGCATGTCGCGGACCGGGATCGGATCGCGCGCCGGCAGCTCGTCGGTCACCCAGTTATGCGGCACGTTCGGCCCGGTCAGGAACAGCGCGCCCGGCTCGAAGGCCCCGATATAGTCGCCGACAAAGGCCTTCCCGCGCGTGGCGACGATCAGGTGAAGCTCGTATTCCTGATGGCTGTGCCAGCGGCAGAGATCAGAGGGCCAGCCATGCTGGAGATACCGGATGGTCTCGGTCGCCCGGTCCACATATTCAAACTCTGGCAGCAGGATCGACATGGCTATCCGGCCCCGTCGATGCGGAGAGGGCGGCTCATTTGACCGCTCCGAAGGTCAGGCCTTGCACAAGCTGCTTTTGCGTGAACCAGCCAAACACCAGGATCGGGGCGCAGGCGAGGGTGGAGACGGCCGAAAGCTTGGCCCAGAACAAGCCCTCGGGCGAGGAGAACGAGGCCACCAGAGCCACCAGCGTGCCGGCATCGGCCGAGGTCAGATGGATCGACCAGAACGCCTCGTTCCACAGCAGCACGATCGAGAGCAGCGCGGTCGACGCGATCCCACCCCAGGCCAGGGGGATCACGATCTGGGTGATCTCGCCCCAGGTCGAGGTCCCGTCCATCCGCGCGGCCTCGAGGATCTCCTTCGGGATCTCGCGGAAATAGTTGAACAGGATCATCATGATGATCGGCAGGTTGATCAGCGCATAGATGACCACCAGCGCCAATTTGGTGTCGAGCAGACCCAGGCTCTGACAGATCAGATAGATCGGCATCAGGACGCCGACGGCGGGCAGCATCTTGGTCGACAGCATCCACAGCAGGATGTCCTTGGTGTATTTCCCCGGAAAGAACGCCATCGCATAGGCCGAGGGGATCGCGATCACCATGGCCCGCGCCGTGCCGCCAAAGCTGGTGACCACCGAGGACCAGGCATAGCTCAGGTCATCGGTTCGCTCCTCGACA
>JBCBIS010000003.1:0-55070 GCA_038524325.1 Pseudomonadota bacterium | reverse complement strand
TGGGCATGGCCCGCCGGCGGATCGGCATCCTAATCGGCGTGGCGATCTTTGGCGTCATCGCCTCCGCGTTCACGGCCTATATCCTCCCGCCGGTCTATGAATCGAGCGCCAAGATCCTGGTCGAGAGCCAGAAAATCCCGGTTGCCCTCGCCAGGTCGACCGTGACCGCTTCGGCAGCGGAGCGGGTCCAGCTCATCAAACAACGGCTGATGACGCGCGATAACCTGGTGCAGGTCATCGAAGATCTCGGCCTGTTCCGCGACCGCGATGATCTGACTGTGTCGGAGCAGATTGAAATCCTACGCGACTCGACCTCGATACGGCCGATTGCAGTGTCGCGCAAACGCGCCCGGCGCGGCAACAATCGCCGGATCTCGGCTTTCGTGATCAAAGTCTCGTTCAATAATCCCGGGCAGGCCGCGAAGATCGCGAACGAGTTCGTCACGACGGTGCTCGACCAGAACCTGCGCGCGCGGACCGAGCGCGCCTCGGAGACGCTGGATTTCTTCCAACAGGAAGAAGAGCGGCTGAGCGCGCAGCTCGCCTCGATCGAATCCGAGATCACCGAGTTCAAGCGGGAAAATGAGGGCGCACTGCCCGACAGCCTCGACTTCCGCCGTTCCGAGATCGCGCGGCTCGCGAATACCGATCTCCAGCTCGACCGTCGTATCCTTGAGATGGAGGAGGAGCGCGGGTCGCTTGAGGAGAAACTCGAGAAGCTTGGCGAAGGCGAGGCCGGGCCGCCGCCCGAATCCGCCAAAGGCCGCCAACTTCAAAAGATGGAGAACCTGCTGGTTCAGAAGCTCGCGATCTTCTCCGAAAACCACCGCGATGTGCGCCGTCTGAGAGCGCAGATCGAAGCACTGCAAGCCGAGCGGGTGGCGGACTCGCCAAACGCTGCGCCGGAGGAATCTCGCAGCGCACGCGAGGCCGATATCAAGCGCAGAATTGATCTGCTCAACACACAGATCACGCTTCTGAAGGACCAGAAGGGCGAGATCGAGAAGAAGCGGACACGCTACGAGGAATCGATCCAACGCACGCCAAATATCGAGATGGCGCTGCGCGGGTTCTACCGCAAGCACGACGACACGCAGGATCAGCTCAAGGAAATCGTCCGCAAACGCGCATCGGCCGAGACCGGCGAGCGGTTGGAGGTGAACCAACAGGCCGAAAGGTTCGAGGTGATCGAGAACGCGACGGCACCGGAAAAACCGGTCTCGCCAAACCGCCGCAAGATCCTGGCCCTGGGCAGCGGGGTCAGCCTGGCCTTCGCCGTGGCACTGGCCTTCCTGATCGAGCTTATGAACCCGGCGATCCGCTCGGCCGCGCAAATGGAGCGTCAGCTTGATCTCCGCCCCGTCGCGACGATCCCCTATATCATGACGCAGACCGAGCGCCGCCGCCGCCGGTTCTGGGGCGTGACGCTGGCCATCATCGTCCTGGCGGGCTTCCCATTGCTGCTCTACGCGGTGGACCAGCATTACTTGCCGCTCGAACTGATGGGTCAGCGGATCGCCGAACGGACGGGCCTGGACGAGGTGATCCGCATGATCGAGGCGCGGCTCTGACCAAGCGGCCCGCATATGGCCTCTGTCACGTTATGAAACGGCCGGGCAAGGTTTCGACGCATTTCCGTGCGAGAAAACTTGGGGATCGGCCCGGATCGAGACGCGGACGGCCCGTTTTGCGCGCATGCCTCGGGCGGCTTATACTGTCCGCAGGCGATACCGGAGCGGGGTGTCGAGTTATGGTGGAACGGGGTCGTCCAGAGGTGCGGAATGCGGCGGGCTTTGATCTGCGCGCAACCGACCGGACGAGAGTGTAGGCGTCAGCTAGTCATGTACGAAAACTTTTACGGCCTCAGAACCCGTCCCTTCCAAGTGGTGCCCGACCCAGCCTTCATGTACTGGTCGGAAGCGCATCTGATGGCCTTCACCATGCTGCGCTATGGGATCCTGAGCGCCTCGCCCCTGACCGTGATCACCGGCGATGTTGGCGCAGGGAAGACCACCTTGCTGCGCCAGTTGCTGGAGGAGTTTCCCGACGATTTGGTGGCCGGGCTTGTCTCGAACATCCAAGCGGGAAAGGGTGAGTTGCTGGAATGGGCGCTGATGGCGTTCGAGCAGCCCTATCACGGCCTCAGCCATGTCGAGCGCTATGACAAGTTCCAGAAATTCGTCGTCGAGACCTATGCCAGCGGCAAACAGGTCACTCTGATCGTCGACGAAGCGCAGAACCTCGGTGTTGAGCAACTGGAAGAGCTGCGCATGCTCTCGAACATCAACGCCGAGAAAGACCAGCTTCTACAGATCATCTTGGTCGGCCAGCCGGAACTGCGCGAGTTGCTCGCCCGGCCCGAATTGCGTCAATTCTCGCAGCGGATCTCGTCGGATTTCCATCTGGGCTCGCTGAATGCCGGAGAGGTCCACAAGTATATCGAACGGCGCCTGACAGTCTCTGGTGCGGAATGGGAGATCTTTCCGCAATCCACCTGCGATCTGATCTATCACGCGACCCAGGGTGTGCCGCGGCTGATCAACGTGCTCTGCGATCTCTGCCTCGTCTATGGCTTCTCGGGCGACCGGCAGGTGATCGACGAGGATATCCTGCGCGAACTGATGTCAAGCATGGAGCGCAACGGGATCTTCAACCAGTTCACACCGCTCGGCGCCACGCCAAAGCTGGTCGAAACCGGCGGCCCGACGCCAGAGCCCGGGGCGCAGACCGCGATCCGCCGCCCGAAGATCAGTGAGCAGGCGCTGGACGCGATGGACGATCGACCGGGCGATGGCTATGACGACACCCCGATCCGCGGGCGCACCTGACGCGGAAACCGAGTACAGGCCGCGCCGCGTGACAGAACCGGCTGGCCCGGGACGCTGCGGCGGCTCACGCGAACGGCATAATGGAAAGAGGATCTGACGGTATGGTAGAGCGTCTCAAAATCGCCATCCAGAAGGCCCGCGCCCTGCGCGAACAGGTGCATGCGGAACCCTCGGCCGACCCGGCCCCGACATGGTCGCCTTCGGAACGTCAGGCCGGTCGCGTCGAAGCGGCGTGGGAGGCGCTGGAGGAGATTGAATTCGACCCGGATCATCTCGAACGCAACCGGGTCATCAGCCATGCGAAGAACGAGCCGGCCTATGTCGCCTTCGACGTTCTGCGCACGCGGATTCTGCGGGTTTTCCGCAAGCATGGATGGACCCGACTGGGCATCACGTCGGCAACCAAGAGCTGCGGCAAAACCTTCGCCTCCACCAATCTGGCGCTGAGCATGTCGCGGCAGCAAAACTGCCGCACCATATTGTTCGACATGGATCTGCGGGTGCCCAATGTGGCCCGAGTCTTGGGCGTGAACCGGCCCGAGCCGGCGCGCTGGTTCCTTGCGGGCGATATCCCCGCCGATAAATTCCTGCGCCGTTCCGGACCGAACCTCGCACTTGGCCTGAATGCCGAGCGGGTGCGCGATTCGGCCGAGCTGATCCTCGATTCCTGCGTGCAGCAGTCGCTGGAAGCGATGTACCAGACATACGAGCCGGATGTGGTAATCTACGACCTGCCGCCGATGCTCGCCTGCGACGATGTGCTGGGCTTCGTTCCCCAGGTGGATTGCGTTTTGCTGGTCGTCGGAGGGGGGCACACCAAGGCCTCGGAAGTCAGCGAGTGCGAACGTCTTCTGTCCGAACAGACCCACCTGCTGGGCGTCCTGTTGAACAAGGCCGAAGACCCCGATCCAAGCAAATACGGCTACGGATATTATTGATCCGGACCCCATTCTTGGGGCCCGGGCCGGGCGGGTACATTCACATATCCGCACAACCCATTGCATTTGATTAAAAAAAGAGAAGTCGACGCAGGCAAAAAGACACGCTAGGATACCCAAAATTCTGTCGAAAACGTTCGAGCGGACGAGGGACATGATGCGGTATCTGGGGAATGCGTCGCTGCAGGCGTTCGGCAAGCGAGCGGCTATGGGTTTCGTTGCGGCTTTTGCCGGGGTTGCTGTCGCGGGGGGCGCGCTGGCGCAAACGGTTGAGTCGCAACCGCTTGACCCGGCCAATGTGCCGGTCGACGTCACGGATCAGGATGTCCCCTCCGAGGAGTACAGGATCCGCAACGGCGACAATCTGCAGATCATCGTGTTGGAAGATCCAGAGCTCAGCCGCGGCGCCTTGGTCCGGCCCGACGGGCGGATCAACCTTCCCATCGCGGGCACAATCGACGCCGAGGGGCGGACGCCGACCGAGCTGCAGGGCGAGATCCGGCGCCGGTTGAGCGGCAATTTCATCGAGCCGCCCAGCGTGACGGTCGCTCCAAGCAACATCGCCCCCCTGCCGGAGGGACCGCGCAGCGCTACCCCCGCCAATCAGTTCTTCGTGGTGGGCGAGGTTCCGCGTCCCGGGCGCTATAACTTCACCGAGGCGCAACCGATCACCATTCTGCAGGCGCTGTCGATGGCCGGGGGCCCCGGCCCCTTCGCAGCGCGCAGCCGCATCCAGGTGCGCGAGGTCATCGATGATGTCGAGACCCTGCGGCTGTTCGATTACGACCGAGTCCTCGATGGCGAGTTGAGACCGACCGTGGATCTTGCCGTTCTGACCAACGGGACGATCATCATCGTGCCCGAACGCGGCCTCTTCGAATAAGGGGTCGAGGGATGGTGGCCGCAGCCCCGGGCGGCCTGCTCTGGCCGCGGACCCGGCGCCTGATCGTGGCGGTCCTGGCCTGTTCGGCCCTTCTGCCCTTGGCAGAGGGCGCGGCACAGGAACTGGAGAACCCCGCAGGAACGCTCGATGTCGAGGGATCCACGGTACCGGCGGATACAATTGTGCAGGCCCCGCCCGAACCCTCCGGCTCGTTCGGCCCAGGCATAGCCTGGAGCTGGCGCGGCCGGATCAATCAGCGCTTCGAGGTGGATACGAACCGTGGTCTCCGCGTCAATCGGAACGGTACGGTCTATGGCTCTCGCACCGGGGTACGGACCACGGTCAGCGCGCGAACCAAGCGGACCCGGATCGCGACGACCTTCGGCGTCACGGGCATCACCTTTGCCGGGACCGAAGAGTCCGAAGATCTCACCCGGATCGACCCACGGCTGGTCGTCAACCTGCGATATGACGGCAAACGGTATGACTTCCGGTCCAGAGTGGATGCCTCGGTCGACTCGACCTCGTTTACCCAGGTGGAGGACACCGGCAACACCGATGTCGAGACGCAACAGATCACGGTGAACTATGATGCGGATCTGGGCTTTCGGATCGATAAGCTCAACACTCTGGTGCTTGGCATCGACGGGCGATTGGTCGATTTCGTTGATGATGCCGAGGAACTCAATCCAAACCGCTCGATCCGGTTTACAGCTGGCAGCCTGCACCGTCTGAACGATCTCACATCGGTGCGGTTCACGGGGGCTTTGAGGTATTTTTCGTCGGATAACAATTCCTCGACCCGTACACAGACCCTGACCTTTGGTGGAGCGCTCACGCATAACCGCACCCGTCGCCACCGTTTCGGTGTGAGCAGCGGGGTTACGCTGGTCCGCCGTCAGGCCGAGCTGAACAATCTCGACCAAACCGACTATTTCGTCGGCGCGGTCGGCGGTGCGGGCCTCGACTATCAGAGCGGTACAATCAATGCGGGTCTCGACCTGCTCCAACGTCTCGAACCGACCTCAGCGGGTGAACTGCAAACCTTCACGCGCCTCGCCGGCAATCTGGGCTATCGTCTGACCCCGCAGCAGAGGATTTCGGCGAATGTCGCGGTCAGTCGGCGCGATGGGCTGGATGAAGGATCCGATCAACGGACTGTCATTCGCTTCGGGCCGCGCTATTCGATCAATCTAAGCCGCAGAACCAGCCTCAATCTTGGATACACGTTCCGGTTTAGTAACGACAGCAGCGGAGCGGACGGTTCGGCCACCGGTCACCGCTTTTTCCTGGCAGTTTCCCGTGGCCTGACATTCCGACAGTGATTCGCGGCCCCCATGCGGGGGCGGCACTATCTCCAGTCGCAGGGCAGCGCCGCACACGCAATGCGTGCTTTTTCTTGTGGTAAGTGCTTCTGAAATGAACGATGCGTGCCTGCGCGATAGGCATCGTCGCGGCGTCTCTCGAGAAGTTCATGATCCGGGCGATGTTTGGGTGTTGAAATTGTGCGCCGCATCAAACACCCTTTCTGCAGCATTTTTCGACGGGTCCGCAGCCTCCGTCGCCATGCCTGCTAGCAAGAGGACTGAGACATGAAACTCCAAGCTCTTGCGCTGTCGGCCCTTCTGGCCTTCGCAGCGCCGTTCACGGCCGATGCAGTAACGTTCGATTTCGAACAAGGGTCCGATGATGCCACCTCCGTCTCCTTCGAGGTCGATGGACTCGGGCTCGAGGTGTTCGGTTTTGGCGAGTTGCAGAACCCCGCCAATGTCGATCAATCGTTCTTTGGCCTTGGCGTTCAGGGCTCGCCCGAGGGCGGGCGGATCGCCGGCACGGAATCGTTGGTCTTCCAGTTCGATCAGAATGTCACTCTGACCGACGCGGTGATCTTCGAGCTTGGCGACAATGCCGAGACGTTCATGATCGGCGATCTGAGCAACACCTTCACGGTAACGATCCCCGACGGCCCGTCCAGCGGCCCATTTTCGACGCTGGATGAGCTCGGTGTCCCCAACCTGTCAGGCGATACGTTCATTGTGATCGGGCTGTCGCCTGAGGGGCCGGGGGAAGACGGGATCCGCCTCTCGTCCCTGACCGTCGCCACCGTGCCGCTGCCCGCTTCGCTGGCGCTGCTGCTGTCTGGGCTGGTTGGCATCGGTCTGATCGCGCGCCGCAGGACCGCCGCCTGACCACAAAGACATCTGCAGGTCACAGTTGCGAGGGAGCGGCAATCCGCTCTCCCGTTTTCATTTGTATGAAGGCTCATCTCGTATAAGTCATTCGTGATATAGAGTTGGTATTCAGTGCCGTGCTGCTTGCCGCGGGCCGCGAAAAGGCCCGCTCACGTCACGAACGAGGGGTCCGAGCCGATGGAACGACTTTTTGAGCTTGCTCAACGCTGCATGCGATCGGCCCGTGTGGCCACACTCCTCCCGCTCGCCTTGATGGTCCTGCTCGCTGCCTGTGACAGCGTCGAGGAGCGGGTCGAGAACCATTATCAGCGCGGGTTGGACCTGCTGGAGGACGGCGCGCCGGACAAGGCCATCCTGGAATTTCGCAATGCCCTGAAGCTGAACGAGGATCACGTGCCCTCGCATTTCGAACTGGGCAAGATACAAGAGGCAAAGGGCAATATCCGTCCCGCCTTCCGCCGCTTCACCACGGTCGTCAATCTCGAACCGAACCATGTTGCCGCCCGCAAGAAGACCACGCGCTATTTCCTGCTGGTCGGCCAGGTCGAGGATGCCGAGGAGGAGTTGGCGGCGGCCCTGCGTTTCGCGCCGGATGACGCCGAGGTCCATGCGCTGGAAGGGGCGATCGCGCTCAAGAAAGGCGATCTGGAACGGGCCGATGCCGCAATCGCAAGCGCCGAAGAAATCGACCCGCTCGATGTCGACGCTGCTCTGATGCGGACCAGTTTCCTGTTCGAGACCGGCGATTTCTCGGCTGCCCTCGACCGCGTGAACCAGGCACTGGCGGATCTGCCGGACACGCAATCGCTACATATCATCAAGCTGCAACTGCTCGAAAAGCTCGACAATCAGCCGGCCCTTGGCGAGCAATTGGCTCTGATGGTCGAGATGTTCCCCGAAGAGGACCGGTTCCGCCGGACCCGGGCGAAATGGGCCATTCAGAACGACAAGATCCAGATCGCAGAGGACGAACTGCGTGTTCTCGCCGATCCCGATGCGCGCGAGTTGACCGCCCTCTACGACTTCATCCGCTTCCTGCGACGCTATCGCGACGAGGATGCGGCACGGACCGAGATTGCCCGGATGGTCGGCGAAACCAAGCGGCCGTTCCGCATGCAATTGATGCTCGCGCAATACGATGTGGAGACGGGAGACACCGAGCGGGCGATCACCGATCTGCGCAGCCTGATCGAAACGTCGGGCGAGAATGCGAACCGGGCCCGTGTGGTCCTCGCCCGTCTGCTGCTGTCGCGTGGAGATCGGGAGGAGGCGTATCTTCTGGTCAATCAGGTGCTTGATGAAGACCCGACCAATGTCGACGCCTTAGTGATGCGCATCGCCCGCCAGATCGGCGACAACAATCTGGAGCTTGCGGTCACCACAGTCCGGGCCGGCCTGAAAGAGGCGCCCGAGGATGTCCGCCTGCTGCTGCTCGCAGGCCGCGCACAGGAGCTTTCGGGCAATCTCGACCTTGCCAATGACCGGCTGGCCAGCGCAGTGCGCTCCGCCGGGTACAACCCGGAAACGGTGGAGCGTTATGTGCAGTTCCTGCTGCGCTCGGTCCGGTTCACGGCGGCGGAGACGGTGCTGTCGGAGGCGATCCGTCGGCATCCCAACGAATCCGAGCTGCTCGACCTTCTGGGCTTTACCCGGCTCCGTTTGCAGAACTGGCTGGGCGCCGAGGAAGCCGCACAGGCGCTGGAGGGGCTGAACCCAGAGCGGGCGCGGCAATTGCGAGCTGCCATTCTGATCAGCCAGGAACGGTTTGACGAGGGCGTCAGCCTGCTGCGCGACCTTCCCGAGGAAAGCAACCGCCGTTCCGCATCGATCTCGGCACTGGTCCAGACCTATGTGCGCGACGGGAAGACGGACGAGGCGATCGCCTTCCTCGACGATCTGCTGGTGGAAGACAGCGAGAACCTCCAGGCCATTGGCCTGCGCGGCAATCTTCACCTCGCCAGCGGCGAATTCGCCGAGGCCGAGGCGCGGTTCCGGCAGGTGCTGGAGATCGATCCGGGCAATGGCGGGGCACACTCGGCCCTTGCCCGGCTTTTCGCCGCACAGGGGCGGAGCGAGGAAGCCGAGAAGCAGATCCTCTCCGGCCTCGACCTGTCGCCGGACAGCCTGATCCTCCTGGCTCGCCTGGCTCAGTTCCGCGAGCGGCAAGGGCGTTTTGACGAAGCGATCGAGGTCTACGAGCGGCTGTACCAGCGGGTGCCGGACTCGCTGCTGGTCGCGAACAACCTGGCCAGCCTGCTGTCCGATCATCGGGCCAATGACAGCGAAGCGGTTGAGAGGGCCTATACGATTGCCAGCCGACTGCGGCCCTCGGACCTGCCCCAATATCGCGATACCTTCGGGTGGACCCGCTATCTCAAGGGTGAATACGATCTCGCGCTGGAGCGGATCCAACCAGTGGCCGAGGCGTTGCCGAACAACCCTTGGGTGCATTATCACCTCGGCATGATCCATGCGGCGTTGAACCAGCCCTCTGACGCGCGGGTGCATTTGGAGCGGGCATTGGCGCTGGCCGAAGGGCGGCCCTTCCCGCCGGTGACGGAGATCCGCGAGACCATGGCCGGATTGGTCGGGCAGTAGCGGCGGGTCTCGGGTGACGCCTGCGGAAACATCGGCGCTCGCCCAATGCCATCCGGTGCTGATCCACGGTCTCGGGCGCTCCGGGACTTCGTGGCTGATGAAGATCTTCGATCATCATCCGATGGTCTTCGCCTCGCATGAGCCCGAGCGTTTTGTCGCCAAACCCAAGTTCCGCACCGATCAGACCGACGACGACCAGGCACGCGAGGCCCGCACCTATATCGAAGCGCTGTTCGCCGCGCGCCCCTTGCGGGCCATGCGCAAACGTCCGATCCGCCGCAAAGCCTATCGCTCGCGCCTTGGGCACGAGATGCGCCGCGGCGTGCTCTACGGGCTGACGGCGGCGGAGCGTCTGGCCAGCCGTGGGCGCGCAAATCTCGCTGGCCTCTCGGTGCCGGATTTCGCTGATCTGAGCAGCGCGACCATGGTGGTGAAATCCGTCTCGCACCAATTGCTGCTGGATCGGATCATCCCCCATGCGCCCGAGGTGAAGCTCATCTTTCTGGTTCGCCATCCCTGCGGCAATGTGCATTCCAACCTTCAGGGGCAGTCGCGCGCGGCGATGTCGCAGCAATTCCTGCCGCCGCGGGCGGATCTGGCCCGGCTGTACGCATTCGACCACCCGGCAGAGGGGCTGAGCGAGGCGGATTTCACGCAGCTCGAGATCCTCGCCTACCGTTGGGCCGTGTTCAACGACCGGGTCTGGCGGGCCCTCTCGGGCCGCGAGAATGTGCGGTTTCTGCGCTATGAAGACCTGTGCAACGACCCGATCGGGCAGGCGAAAGGTTTGTTCGACTGGACGGGCCTCGACTGGACCGAAAGCTGCGAGCGTTTTCTGCGCGCCTCGATCTCCAGCGAGGCGGACGCGGCCGGGTATCACGACCTCACCCGCAATCCGCAGATCGCGGCGCATAAATGGCGCGATGAGATGGCCGTCGAGGATATCGCGACGGTGCTGGAGATCTGCCGCAAATCCGCAGCTTTCACCTTGTTCGACACTCCAGCCCCCGCGCCGGCGGGCTAGAGCACGGTTCGCGGCTTTCGCGGCCCGGTCGGCACCGGTGCCGCCTGTTGTGCTGTGGCCGGCCCTTCCGAGCGCAGCCGCTCGCAATACCCCAGCAGGGCGCCACCGATCAGCATGGTCATCATCGGCAGGGTCGAGTTCGGCAGGAACTCCACCATGTTGATCGCCAGCAAGAGGCTGAGGCCAGAAGTGATCGGCGACAGATTCTCGGCCACCTGCGGGTCCCGGGTCAGCCGCCAGAGCGAGAAGACGGGGATCGCCAACAGCCCGAAGAACCCGATAAAGCCGACCCAGCCATAGGTGCCGAAGATCACGATCCAGCGGCCATCGGTGACCGAAACGTTTTTGCCGCGCTCGTTATAGACCCGGCTGCGCCCCCAGCCGCCCCAGCCGAAAACCGGGCGCTCCTTGGCGCGGTCGAGCAGTATATCCTCGTTGTCGAACCGGTCCTTCAGCGAGTCGGCACGGTCCGCATCAATGGTGCGCGCCACCGACAGGATCGGCCCCACCGGGAACAGATCAGCGCCCCGCAGCATCGGATAGGCCAGCGACATGACGACCAGCAAGGCGGCGATCCGCACCTGATTGCGCGGCGAGGCAAAGGCGACGAGCGGCAGCAGGAACAGGCAATACACGAGGCTCGCCAGACTCTTGCACAGAACCAGCACCACAGTCATATAGGCTGCCGCCACGCCATAGAGCTGTCGTCGCTTCACATCCGTCGCCCGCCAGAGGATCAGCGCGGCAACAGCCACCGTCATCGTGAAAAACGCCACCCACAGCCCGTGGCGCAGGAACACCACCGGGCGGAAGCCGCCATCGCGAATCTGCTGCATGAAGCTGTGTGGGAAAAACCCATAGAGCTTGATGTGGAGCTGCGGGCTCAGCCTCACCTCGATCAGGATCAACAGCGAATAGGCCAATCCCGCCAGCAGGATCGCCATCAGGATCTCGCGCTGATGCTCGACCTGGGCGAGAAAGCTCCGTGCGACGAGGAACGGAATGATCAGAAAGAACGACTCCGCCGCCCAGGCCACGGCGTCGAAGGGCTCCGTCCCCTTGATCGGGCGCGGACCGGCGAAAAACGAGTCGCCGTTGTAATAGGTTGTGAAGAACGGCCCGATCAGCATCAGCGCGATACAGATCTTGGCCAGATGGCTGCGCGGCAACGGCCAGAACGCCCTCTTCGGTGCCAGCATCACGAACAGCAGCAGGGTCAGATTCGGCACCGAAATCCGGTCTAGCGGCGGGATACCGGGCAGGTCGATCGCGAAGGAGGACGGCATGAAGAGGAACGGAAACACCACCGCCCAGATAATCGCCTTCTCGAATTTCTGGCTGAAAAACAGCCAGGCGGCCATGACCGGCCAGCCGAGCAGCATGATGAAGGCGATAGGGGTGGGCATCGTCTGGGTCCCGAGATTGCGCAAACGCAGTCTAGCGAAGGAACGCCACCAGGCCAAACGCCATTCGCGTCAATTCCTGCCTATCCGCTCGGTCACATCTTGGTGCCTTGGCGGATAAGGCGCAGGCACAACCTTGCCCGGCTGTTGTAGACTCGCGACGGTGCGCCGGGCATGTGCCGTTGAACACCGGTCGAGACAGTGGAGTGGAGCGGTCGATGAGAAGTGTCAAAGCAACCCTGCTTCTGTTGATCGGGATCGCCCCGGGCCCGGCGGTCTCGGGCGCGGCGGACCGTGCGCATTTCCGCGTTCTCGACCGGGTTGTAGCGGAAGACCCGGGCCCCTTCTCGGCCACCATTGGGGGGATCGGGAACGGGGCGGAGATGATCCGCGATGGTTCTGGCTTTGAGCCGGTGATCTTTCGCAACTGGTTTCTCGCGACCGAGGGCGCGCCCGACCGGGTGATTGCCGACCCGAC
Source organism: Pseudomonadota bacterium (assembly GCA_038524325.1). Classification (GTDB taxonomy): domain Bacteria; phylum Pseudomonadota; class Alphaproteobacteria; order Rhodobacterales; family Rhodobacteraceae; genus Thermohalobaculum. The sequence continues at coordinate 42,726 of JBCBIS010000003.1, read as the reverse complement.
CGACATCACGGTCTGGGATCAGATCGGGAATGGCGCTTTGGACGGCGCCGATGTCCGGGTCTATCGCATCGAGAACGGCGCCTTTCGGCTGGTGCGCCGCGACCGGATCCCCGAGGGCGGTTTCCATGCCAGCGGCTGGATCCGCGAGACACCGCAGGGCCGGGTGATCCCGACACGGACCACGCAGTTCCTGCACTCCTTCGAGGCCTGGAACCGACCGAATGCCGAGTACTGGTACACGGTTCGGGCGGTCGATGGCTGGGGGCGGCTCTCACCACCTGCAAAGCCGGTAAAGATCACCAGCCCGGCGAATTTTCCAAAGCAAAAGCCAAAACGCCGCCGCCTGATCGCCTTCGAGGAACGGCGCGGTCGGGCCTCGGGCAAGCTGCCTGCGGCGCCCGGCAATCTGCGCGCAAAGATCCAAGACCGGGGGCATGTGGCCCTGTCGTGGCAGGCCGTTCCCGGCGTGGCTGGCTACGCCCTGTTCCGCTCGGATGGACCGCCGGACCGCCACAAGGGGTTCGGCTTCGATCTGGCAGAGGGACGCGACGGGGCCGCCATTCGCAAGGGCGATCTGGTGCTGGTCTCGAAGAAGATGACCGAATTCTCGCGGCCGGAATTGCTCAGCAACCGCGTGTGGAACGCCCGCGGTCCGGCGAAGATGTTCCTACCACGCACGGTCAAGGATTGGCCCGATGGAAGCCCCGGCACCTCGTGGCGGCTGGCCTCGCATGACCGGCGGAGCCCGGTCGAGGAGGCGGGCGAGACCTATCTCGAGGTCACCATGGCCCGGCGCGGCAAGATCCGGGTCGGCACCGGCACCAATAGCGGGACGGCCCAGCAATTCTATCCGGTCCTCGAACCCGGGGTCGATTACCGCGCCGAGGTCTGGATGAAAGCCAATCGCGGCATGACCGTGACCTTTGATTTCGGCGGCTTCCACGGCCAGGGCCCGCGCCCGATACCAAAGGAGAGTTTTCGCATCGGCCCGGAATGGCGGAAATACACCTATACCTTCCGGCCAAAGGTGCTCGACCCCACGAAAAAGCCAGGCCAGATGTGGTTGATCGCCGGCGGCCCCGGCGTGCTGGGCATCGACAATTTCCGGGTCTACCGCGCCGATACCCCCTATCTCGACCTGGTGCCCGAGGATTATGCGCGGCTCGCGCGCTCAGGGATCGGCGTGCTGCGCACCCATGCCACCGTGAAGACCCGGCAGCGCACCTATGACCTGGCTCAGCTCACCAACCCGGGCGGGCTGCCCACGGGGATCGAGAACCAGAACAGCCTGCCGCAAATGCTCTCGATTATGGAAAAGGCCGGTGTCGACCCCTGGCTGCAGATCGAGCCGCATTTCACCCCGGCGGAGTGGCAGGGCCTGATCGAGTATCTCGCCGCCCCCTATGACCCGGGCCGCGACAGCCCGGCCAGCAAGCCCTGGGCGGCAAAGCGCTATGCCCAAGGCCGGCGCGCACCCTGGACCGATGCGTTCGGCAAGATCTATTTCGAACTGGCCAACGAGACCTGGAACGACAATTTCGGCCCCTGGGTCTTTCAGAACATGCGCGACGCGGGGACCGGAGACCGGGTGGACCGCGCCACGGCCTATGGATTGTTCCAGGCCTATGTCTCGGGCGAGATGCGCAAGAGCCCCTATTGGAACCGGATCGCCGACAAATGGGTCACCGTTGTCGGCGGTTGGGAGGGGCGCGACTATGGCGATCTGGCCGCCCGCGCGGCGCCGGAGACCGACATCGTGACCATCGCCGCCTATCTCGGCGGGTGGGAGGCGAGGCAACGCGCGCCCGAGGAGACGCCGGCGGGGTATTTCTCGCTGATGACCCATGCCCTGCAGCGCGGCCTGCCGACCGCCCGGCTCCACCGCAAACAGGCCAGAGAGGTCAGCGAGGCCCGCGGCCGCCCGGTCAGCCTGGGCACTTACGAGGCGGGGCCCGGCTATGTCTTGCCGGGGCTGGGTGGGCTGAAAGTAACCAGGGAGCAATTGATCGCGCAGGAGAAGATCATGAAGAGCCTCGCGGCAGGGACCGCGACGCTGGACGCCTTTCTGCTGCGCGCGCGCGCCGGGTTCACCCTACAGAACTTCTTCACCTGGGGGCCCGGCCCGACCTGGCGGAGCCATGCCCATGACCATCGCGGCGGGCAGGATTACCCGATGTGGCAACTCCTCTCGCTTTATAACCGCGAGGCGACGGGCGATTTCCTCAAGGTCGAGATCGAGCGGGTGCCCCATGCCGATCTGGCCGAGGCACCGCGCCGCGTGGCGATCAAGAACGCGCCGCTGGTGGTGGCCTATGCGACGCGCCAGGACGACCGGGTGGCGGTGTTTCTGCTCTCGCGCCGTATCCCTGGCATGCCCGATGGCGGCGACGGGGTGACCGAGGTGACGCTCGATCTGCCCTTCACCCGCGCAGACCGGGTGCGCCGCTTTCGCACCACGGGGCACTATAACCAGAACAACCTCCAGGCCGAGAACATCAAGATCGAGGAGCGCGTGCTGGAACGAACCAGCGGTCTCGACCGGTTCAATGCCGGAAAGCTGGCCCCCGGCAGCACGCAGCTTTTCGTCTTTGAAGGCGTCAGATAAGCAGGCTGGCCGCGCCCCAGACAAAGACCGGATAGGCCAGCGCCATGATCAGCGGCCCCCATCCCGTCCGCTTCAGCATCCCGGGATAGGCCAGGATCAGCAGGCCCGAGGGCAGAGTTGCTACCGCAAAGGCCAGGATCGCGCCATGCAGCCCAAAAGGCGTGAAGGCGACATAAACCGCCGCCGCTGCCGAGATACCCGCCACCGTCTGAACCAGCGCGACATAGCGCGAGTCTCCCTGCGCCACGATGAACTGCCGCATCGGCAGAAACCCGATCAGCAGCAGGCGGAAGGCGAGCAGCGGGATGAACGCCTTCGCCGGCGCGTAGATCTCTGGATAGAGCAGATCGATCAGGAGCCCTCCGATCAGGGTCATCCCCAGATAGACCGCGACCACCAGCCCTCCGAACAACAGGTTCGCCCGGCGCAGCGCGCCATCGGTCCGCTGCGGGCGCTCGCGCATGATCTGGGCGAAGGAGGGGATGAAGATCGACTGCCCGATCCGCTGCAGCAATTGCACGCCGATCTCGATCCAGACCATGGCGATGGCGTAGATCCCGAACAGCGTCTTGTCGATCAGCCCCCCCAGGATCAGCCGGTCGGAATAGGTGGCGAAGAACCCGCCGATGGCCGCGATGACCATCCAGCGCCCGAATTGCCAGAGAGCGCGTTTCTCCGCCGGGTCCCAGACCCAGCGCATGGCCGGGCCGGGGACGATGCGGTGCGAGAGGATCAGCGAGGCGACCTCGCGCATCACCATCCCGATCACCAGCGCCCAGACATTCTGGATCAGCAGGCCGAGCGCCACGGTCACGATCAGGCCCACCACCTGCCCGCCCAGTTCCACCGCCATGACCCGGCCCAGCCGCATCCGCCGCCGGGCCAGCAGCACCGCGGTCGATTGTGCCCCCCGGGCCAGCAGCGCTAGGCTGGAGAAGACCAGGAGCAGCGGCAGCAGCGGGTCGGCATAAACGCTCTCGGGTGCCGCGAATTCGGGACCCAGCAGCCAGATCACCAGGGCCGCGGCGAAGAGGATCCCTGTGATCAGCACCCCGCGCAGGATCTGCACCACCCAGACAGCACCGAGGAATCGCGGCTCCTCACCCTTCTCCGAGCGCATGACGCTCTGCGTGATCCCGACATCCGAGAGCAGCATCAGACCGATATGAAACGCCCCGACCGTGGCCATCAGGCCGAACGCCTCAGGCGCCAGCAGGCGGACCATGATGAGATTGCCGATCAGGCGCAGCGGATAGCGCAGGCCGAGGCCGATCACATTCCACATCGAGGCGCTCAGCGCCCGGTCGCGCAGCGTCTCGGGCCGGCGGAGCAGGGCGTCGAGGCGGCGGATCGGCATCACTTGTACTCGATCAATCGGGCCCGGCGCCGGGTGGCGCGGGTCCAGAGATAGCCGAGCGCGCCCTGCGCCTCGGGGAATTTGCCCAGCATCCCGAAGAGGGCACTCTCCCATCCCTGCCTGCGCGCCATGCGTAGGATCTGCGCAGGATAGGCGAGCCAGAGCAGCAGGCTCCACGGCAGCCAAACCAGCCCCGCCAGCGGCAGCGCCAGCCCCCAGGCGAGGGCGCGCAGGGTCCAGCGGACCCCATGGCGTTCGGGCAGATGGCCATGCAGCGCGATCCCCTCGGCAGCGGCAAAGCCCGCGCGGCGCGTGCGGGTCCACCATTGGCCCAGCCGGGTGATGGCGGCGTCATGCAGGGTCATCTCGGCCTCCAGCCGCCAGACCTCCCAGCCCCGCCGGCGGAGGCGGACGCAGAGCTCCGGCTCCTCGCCTGCGATCAGATCGTCGCGATAGCCGCCCACCTCGTCCAGCGCCGTCATCCGCATCATCGCATCGCCGCCGCAATACATCGCCGGGCCAATGGGCGTGTCCCATTCGCGGTCGATCAGGCGGTTATAGACGCTGGCCTCGGGAAACCGCTCGCGCCGGCGGCCACAGGCAACGGCCGCCTTGGGCGTGCGATCGAGAAACGCCTGCGCGGTCGCGATCCAACCGGATTGCAACTCGCAATCGCCATCGACGAATTGCACGTAATCGGGGCGGGGGGAAGTGCTGCGCAGCACCTCCAACCCGGCATTGCGGGCCCGCGCGGCGGTGAAGGGCCGGGACATGTCCAGCGCCACCACCTCGGCCCCCGCCGCCTTCGCCGCTGCGACCGAGCCATCGGTGGAGCCGCTGTCGACATAGACCATCCGATTCGCGGCACCGGCCATCGAGGCGAGGCAGCGGACCAGCCGCTCCCCCTCGTTCCGGCCAATGATGACGGCGCCGATCACAGGGCGGATTTCCTTGCGGCGGCGTCCAGCGCGGCGTTGCCGGGGAACAGTGCGCGGAGCTCGGCAAACTCGGCGCGGAAGGTCTCGACCAGTTCGGCGCGTTTGCCTGCGCTCAGCTCGGGCCGATCCTTCATCTGCAACCGGCCCTTGACCGCGTCGCGCAATCCCTGCGGCACCAGAGTGCGCCGCAGCCAGGTGGCCACCGGGTTGTCCACCACCAGATCATAGAGTGGAAAGCGCCGGATTCGTTCCGCCGAGGCGTTCATCTGCGCGCTCTCCTCCTGCCAGCCCGGCGTGCCGGCATAGCCGATATGGGCCGCCACCCGGGCCAGTTCCCCCGCCGGGTCCGCCTTGATCTGTTCCAGCGCGCTGAGGCAGACGGCATCGGCGCCAAACTGCTCGATCCAGGGGCGGATCTGCATGGCATAGCGGGAATAGGCGACCAGTTCGGGATGCGCCTTGATCGCCTCGTCCAGCGAGCCGCCCATTTCTCCCATCGTCCATTCATGGATGAAATGCGAGACGAGCCGGTCGAACGGGTCGCGGATCACATAGACCAGCCGGGGGGAGGGGGCCTCCGCCGCCAGCCGCGTGATGGTGTCGGGATAGGTCGGCAGTTTTGTGTAATGAGTGCTGGCCTCGCCGGTCAGATCGCCCTCCGCCGCGCTGGCATAGAGGCCGCGATACCAGCCGAGGCCCTGGGCGAAAACCGCGTCGTTCGAGAAGAAATTCGGCTCCTTCGGCTCGGTCATGAAGATGCCCGGCTGGGCAGCCAATTGCGCCTGCAGGGTCGAGGTGCCGCATTTCATCGCGCCGATGATGACGAAATGGGGGGGGCTCATCCCGCATCTTCCGGCGCCCGGCGATCCCCAAGGGGATCGAGGAAGTTGATCCAGATATCGCGCCATTCCTGGGCGTTCGCCTGGGGCACCGGCTTGCCCGCCAGCCGCCGGGCCTGGGCGATTGCCCTCCCCAGATGCCAGGCGAGATTGGCCGCCAGCAATCCCAGCCGCCCGTGGAGCTTGTAGAACACCCGCGTCCGGGCCGCGTAGAAATACCCGGGCAGACGCTTTTTCGCCGCCGCCAGTTTCTTCACCGGGGCCGAACCGCCGCGGTAATGCACCATCCGCGCCTCGGGCGCCTGGATCACCCGCCACCCGGCCTTATGCGCGCGCCAGCAGGTGTCGGTGTCCTCGAAATACATGAAATAGCCTTCGTCCATCTCGCCGAGCTCCTCGATCAGCGTGTGGCGGATGAGGACACAGGCGAAGCTGACCCATTCGATCTGGCTGGGGTCCGGGACGGGGGCCAACGGCACGTCGCGGGTGGCAAAAAGCCGGGTGATCGGGCCGGTCTCGGCACCGCGGATCAGCTCGGACAGCGGGGTCGGATAGCGGAAGGCGGAGGTGTGGGGGGTGGCATCCTCCCCCTCGACCCGCGGGCCGATCAGTCCCGCATTTGGATTGGCGCGCCCTGCCGCCAGAAACGCCGCCAGGGCCCCGGGCCGCAGGATCGCATCGGAGTTGAGCAGCAGATAGAATGCCGCCCGCGCCGCCTTGATCCCCAGATTATGCCCGCCAGAGAACCCTGTGTTGAGCGGTGACTTGACGAAGCTCACCGGCGCCTCGGGATGCGCGTCCAGCCAGGCCTCGATCGCCGGGATCGAGCCATCGCCCGACGCGTTGTCGATGAGAGCGATATGGACGTTCTGGTCGCCGATATCCTCCAGCACGGACATGACACAGGCCAGCGTCATCTCCGGCGTGCGATAGTTTATGATCGAGACCGAGATATCCCAGGGTTCAGGCATGATCGCCCTCCACCGCCCGGGCAATCAGGCCGCGCAAAACGGCGGCGTTCTTGTGCTGATCATGGAAGCGCTCGACCCGCGCACGGCCCGTGCGGCCCATCTGAGCGAGGCGGTCAGGCGACGTCTCCATCACCTCGGTGAGGGCGTGGGAGAGCGCCTCGATATCGCCGGCGGGCACGATCCATCCCACCTCGCGATCGACCAGCTCGGGGATTCCCGCAATGAAGGTGGTGATGACCGGCCGGCCCAGCGCCAGCGCCTCCATCAGGACAATCGGCAAACCCTCGGCAAAGCTCGGCAGGAGGAGCGCGCGGGCGGCGGCGACATGGGACCGCACCTCGGCATTGGATTGCCAGCCGAGGAGCTCGATCCGCCCGGTCAATCCGTGGCGAGCAATCTCGGCCTCGATCTGGGGCCGGGTCTCGCCATCGCCGATCAGGAGGATACGCAGTTCGGGATGGGCCTGCGCAGCCGCAATGGCCGCCTCCGGAATCAGATGTTGCGCCTTTTGCGGGCAGAGGCGCCCGACACAGACAATTGTGCCCGTATCGAACGCGGCCTCTGACACCGGAAAATCCGCCAGATCCAGGCCGCATCGGACGATTCGGACTTTTTCGGAGTTCCCGGTGCCGCCGGCCAGGATCAGGGTCCGGCGACAGTAATGAGAGATGGCGGAGACAAACGCGGCACGGTCAATCTTCAGACTCAGGCTGGAGGGTCCGGGATCGGTGAACTCATCGGGACCATGGGCCGTGAAGCTGTAGCGCGGGCCGCCCATGGCATGGCAGAGCATCGCCACGGCAGCGGAATTGGTCGAGAAATGGGTGTGGATATGGGCGATCCCGTCCCGCTCGGCCGCGCGCAGCAAGGCAACGGCTTCCATCAAATAGGCGCTGTGGCGGATCACCCCGCCGCCGGCATTGCGGATCAGCCCGACCCAGGCTCCCAGCGCACGGACGACCCGATGGGGACGGGTCAGAAGCGCGGCGAGAAACCCCGTGACGAGCGCCTTGCTCTGCCCGCTGAGGAGATAGCGCGTGCGGTCTTGTTCTGCGCGGTCGCACGGGTCGACAAGCGCCTGATCCCAGCGGCGAATGGCATAGCGGGTGATCTCGAGACCCTGGGCTTCGAGCGCGTGGATCTCGCGGCGGATGAAGGTGCCCGAGGTCACCGGATAGGTGTTCATCAGATAACCGATCTTCATCGCCGCCTCCGGTGCCGCTGGGCCTTTCCCTAGCGACCGGGGAGGGGAGGGCGCAAGAGGCGGATTAGCGCGGGCGGCGGCGCGCTCCGATGCAACGTTCCGCGCGGATGTCCGAGGCCGCGCTGACCCACCCACCCGCGCACCGCCGCGCGACCGCAGGTCACGGGCGGCAACTGTCCCCGGTCGCCACCCGATTACCAAGGTTTCAGGGCTGTGCGCGGGTGGGTGGGCCGCGCAAAGGGTCACAGCGGCGCGACGCTCTCAAGGGAGCGCACAGCCCCCGACCAGCATCGCCCCAAACCTGGCCCGGTTGACTTCGCGCCCCCGGCGCTTAAGGCTTTCGCAGCGCAGCACCGGGGGCCTTCTCGATGAGCATCAACGCGGCGATCACGCATCGCACCACCTATCGCTACGACCGCCGGATCAATCTCGGCCCGCAGGTGATCCGCCTGCGTCCGGCGCCGCATGCCCGCACCCCGATCCTCTCGTTCAGTCAAACGGTCACGGCCGAGCCGCATTTCTGCAACTGGCAGCAGGATCCGTTCGGCAATTACCTCGCCCGCGTCGTCTTTCCCGAGAAGGTCGAGCAATTCGAGGTCGTCATCGATCTGGTCGCCGATATGGCCGCGATCAACCCGTTCGACTTTTTCCTCGAGGAAAGCGCCGAGCAATACCCGTTCAAGTATGCGCCGGGCCTGCGGGCCGAACTGGCGCCCTATTTGAAGATCGAGAAGCAGGACGCGTTTTTCGAGGAATTCCTCGCCATCGTCCCGCGCGAGAAGCAGCATTCCAACGACTATCTCGTTGCTGTGAACCGACTGGTCCACGAGGCGGTCGCCTATACGATCCGCATGGAGCCCGGCGTGCAGGAACCGGGAGAGACGCTCGACAAGGGCTCCGGCTCTTGCCGCGACTCCGCCTGGCTGCTCTGTCACGTCCTGCGTCACCTGGGACTAGCGAGCCGTTTCGTCTCCGGCTACCTGATCCAGTTGACCCCCGATGTGAAGGCCGTGGACGGGCCGAGCGGGCCGGAGGCCGATTTCACCGATCTCCATGCCTGGTGCGAGGTCTATATGCCGGGTGCCGGCTGGGTCGGGCTCGACCCCACCTCGGGTCTCTTCGCGGGCGAGGGGCATATTCCGCTGGCGGCCACCCCGGCGCCGGCCTCAGCCGCGCCGATCACCGGAACGCTCGACCCCTGCGAGGTGGAGTTCGAACATCATATGGAGGTCAACCGGGTACGCGAAGAGCCCCGGGTCACCTATCCCTTCACCGACGCGCATTGGCAACGGATCGATCGCGCCGGCAAGCAGGTGGACGACCTGCTCTCGGCCGGGGATGTGCGCCTGACCATGGGCGGCGAGCCGACCTTTGTCTCCGAGCTCGACCGCGATGCCGAGGAATGGAACGCCGAGGCGGTCGGCCCCACCAAGCGTGCCTATGCCGACAAGTTCATCCGCCGACTGCGTGACCGTTTCGCCCCCGGCGGGCTGCTGCATTACGGCCAGGGCAAGTGGTATCCCGGCGAGCAACTGCCGCGCTGGGCCTTCGGTCTTTACTGGCGGCGCGATGGCGAGGCGCTGTGGTCCGAACCCGAACTCATCGCCGCGGAAAGCGCCGTGGGCGCCACGATGGCCGATGCCCAGAGGCTGATGGGTGCGCTCGCCCAAGCCTTCGAACTGGATCCGGAGCATGCCGAGCCGGCCTGGGAGGATCCCGCCACCTATCTGTTTCAGGAGGGTCGGCTGCCGGTCAACCTCGACCCCGCAACCAATCAGCTGGACGACCCGTTGGAGCGGCGCCAGCTCGCCCAGGCCTTTGACCGGGGGCTGGGCAACCCCACCTGCATGGTCCTGCCGATCCAGCTGGCGCAGTCGCAGGCGGCGGCGCGGCGAATGCCCCGGCGGCGCTATCGCTGGGCGACCGAGAAGTGGAAGACCCGCCGCGGCAAACTGTTCCTGGCCCCGGGCGATTCGGCGGCGGGCTATCGTCTGCCCCTGACATCGCTGCCTTTCCTGACCGAGGCGGAATATCCCTTCATCGTCCAGCGCGACCCCTTCGTGGCCCGCGGTCCGCTGCCCCGCCGCACCCTGCGGATGCAGCGCCCGGGCGGCGAGAAGATGATTGCGGGCGGCATTCCGATCAGCGGGCCCGAGCCGGGCGCGGTTCTGATGCATGTCGAGACCGGCGAGACCATCGCCGATTGGGATCACGAGGTGCCGCCGCCGCCGAATTATGTCTGGGTGACGGTCACCGGCACCGGCGCACCCTTTGACCCGATGCGGGCGATTTTTACCGAGTCGGTCCGAACCGCGGTGACGGTCGAACCGCGGCACGGCAAGCTGAGTGTATTCCTGCCGCCAGTGCCGAATGCCGAGGCCTATATCGACCTGATCAGCGCGGTCGAGGAAGCGGCGCAGGAAACCGGACTGCCCGTGCATATCGACGGCTACTCACCGCCGCATGATCCCAGGATCAATGTGATCAAGGCGACCCCGGACCCGGGCGTGATCGAGGTGAACATTCATCCAGCCTCGAGCTGGACAGAGCAATGCGAGGTGACAGAGGCTCTGTACGAAGAAGCGCGGCACTGCAAGCTCGACACGATCAAGTTCATGCATGACGGGCGCATGGTCGGCTCGGGCGGGGGCAATCATATCGTCGTGGGCGGCGCGACGCCGGGCGACAGCCCGTTCCTGCGGCGGCCCGATCTGCTCGCCTCGCTGGTGCGCTATTGGCAGAACCATCCCAGCCTGAGTTATCTGTTCTCCGGCGCCTTCATCGGGCCGACCAGCCAGGCGCCGCGGGCGGACGAGGCGCGCCAAGAGATCCTCTACGAGCTGGAGATCGCGCTCGGCCAAGTGCCGGCGCCCGGCTCGAACCCGCCGCCCTGGATCGTCGACCGCATCTTCCGCGACCTGCTGACGGATATGACCGGCAATACCCACCGGGCCGAGATCTGCATCGACAAGCTCTACTCGCCCGACGGGCCGACCGGGCGGTTGGGGCTGGTCGAGTTCCGCGCCTTCGAGATGCCGCCCCATCCCCGCATGGCCATGGCGCAGAATCTGGTGCTGCGCGCCCTGATCGCCTGGTTCTGGAAGACGCCCTATACCCGACCGCTGATCCGCCACGGCACCGCGCTGCATGACCGCTGGATGCTGCCCGCCTTTGTCTGGGAGGATTTTTGCCAGGTGCTGCGCGAAATCTCGGAGGGCACAGGGGCCGAGATGGACCCCGAATGGTTCAAGGCGCAATTCGAATTCCGCTTTCCGATCCTCGGCGATGTGGATCATCGCGACCTCCGGCTGGAACTGCGCTCGGCCATCGAGCCCTGGCATGTGCTGGGCGAGACCGGCGCCATCGGCGGCACCGCGCGCTATGTCGACAGCTCGCTGGAGCGGTTGCAACTGCGCGTGGCGGGGGATCTGTCGGACCGCTACACAGTGACCTGCAACGGGATCGAGGTGCCGCTCCACCGCACCGCGCAGGCCGATGAGCGTGTCGCCGGCATCCGCTTCCGCGCCTGGCAGCCGGCGGCTTGTCTGCACCCGACGATCGGGATCCATGCGCCACTGACCTTCGATCTCTATGACCGCTGGACGGGGCGCAGCCTGGGCGGTTGTGTCTTCAACGTCGCCCATCCGGGCGGGCGCCCGTTCGACAATCAGCCGGTCAACGATCTCGAGGCCGAGGGAAGACGGCAGGCGCTGTTCTCGGCCCATGGGCACACGCCGGGCGCCTGGCAGCCCAAGGCCCCAGTCATCAGCCCCGAATTCCCGCTGACCTTGGATCTGCGCCGGCAATAGACATTCGCGGCCTCGACCGTTCTCAACCCCAAGGATGTGCGGTACAATTGCGCATCTGGGAGAACGGAAGGATTTTGAGATGCGGGCGCTCCTTGGCACAGTGTTGCCTCTCAGCATTGTTTTTTGCGTGCTTCTGAGCGCCCCGGCCAGCCAGGCCGGTCAAGCCGCCCTGCCGATGCGCAGTTGGGACCAGATCCTCGAGGCGGATCTCTTCACCGGATTCGAGCGGGTGATCGAGCAAGAGGCGGCCGAGCGGGTCTATACCTACTTTCTCACCGATCCGGCGGGCACGCCCGTCCTCTCGATCCTTGTGGCGCTGTCGCCTGCGGGCACGCATCTCACCGAAGCGGGCCATGCCAGCGCCACCCGGGGCCTGGCCCCCGAGGTGCTGGCCCGTGACTTCCCCGATTTCGGCGCCAGGGCACGTGTGGAGGCGCCCTTTTTCTCTCCCAGCGGGGGGTTGACCGGGTTGGTTTTCACCACGTCCGATCTGTTGTTTGACGTGCGTGTCTCGGTTTTCGAGGCCAGCAGCGATGTCGATCGCCCCGCGCTGACCGCGCTGGAAGCGGCGCGAATTGTTGAAGATGCCTATCTCGCGACATTCGAATAACCCCATTATGAACTGGAGCTCTCATGTCCGATGTTCTGAAGGAGTATCCGGTCGAACAGGTCCATCGCTGGTATCACCGTCTGGCGGATGCTGTTCTGGCCCGGAAAGTGGATGGAAATGACCCTCTCTCGGGGCAATTCCTGAAAAAATATCTCGAGAACCGAAGCCGCACCGCGACCTATACTTTCACGCCCCCGGTCTACTTCCGCTCCAGCGCCGAGGTGGTGCAGGCGCTGCGGTTCCATCGCCGCGTGTTTTTGACCGAGGAGCGGGCGCGGCTCGGTGGTGGGCTCCGCTGGGCCGGTCTGATCCCGCGGCTGAAGGATGGCCGATGGGATGGGCAAAGCCGGCTGTCGCTGCATTACGAGAGTCTGGTCGAATATGGCGGGACGCCCATCGATATCGCCCGAATCCAGCTGCGCGGCACGCCGGCCGAGCAGGACCTGTTCACCTCGCTCCGCGGCTTTCAACTGCGCAGCGACATCGCGGTGACAGGGGCGGCGCAAGGGTCGCAGGTGCTGGTGACGTTTCAAAGCTGGCAGGCCGTGGGGATCGACACTTATGACTTCAATTTTGACGAGTATCTGACGATGCCCAATCCAGATTATCAGAGCCAGGATGGCGACGCGATCCGGCCTGATCTGCAGAGCTTCCGCGTCTTCCACACCAATGCGCAGCGGATGGAAACCGCCAATCTGGCCCAGCCCTATGGCGTGCGGGTCGGCCCCTGGCCGGTCGCGGACCCGAATGTCACAGGGCGGGCGCTGATCGATCCCAACAAGCGATTGCCCTGAAACGCCGCATGCCAAAGGCGCGGCCCGGAGCAGTTTCGTCATCCCGGGCTGCTTTCCCAACTTTTCTTTGGCGAAGATGTCGGGCAAAGATCAGCCGATGACCGGCTCGGCTTTGCCCCCCTTATTCGACGATTATGGCCCGGTGCGTCCGCAGCGCCGGGACGAGGCGTTTTCGGGCAGCGGGCGTCCGCGCAGCCATTGGCGCGGCTTTTTCGACTGGCTCGATACCGCGGGCCCCGAAGGCTATGCCCGCAGCGCCGCCGATCTCGACCGGTTGCGCGCCGAATCGGGCATCGCCTTTGCCGCACGCGAGGACGAACAGCGGGCCGACAGCCTGCCGGTCATCCTCTCGGCCGGAGACTGGAAAGCGCTGGAGCGCGGGCTGGTGCAGCGTGCCGAACTGGCCGAGCGGGCGCTGGCCGATATCTATGGCCCCGGCCGGGTGCTGCGCGAGGGGGTGATGCCGCCGGGCCTCGTCTATGCCTCGAAAGGGTTCGCAGCCCATTGCACGGGCTGGGAGCCGCCGGTGCAGCATTGGCTTTATGTCTATGAGGCGGATATCGCCCGCGCCGCCGATGGCCGCTGGGTGGTCCTGGCCGACCGGCTGGACACGCCGCTGGGCGATGGCTGGCTGATCGCGAACCGGATCGCCACATCCGAGGCGCTGTCGAACCCTTTTGTCGGCATGGGCGTGCGCCGTCTGGCCACCCATTACGCCGCGTTCCAAAGCTATCTCGACGGGCTGATGGGCTGGGAGGGACGACTGGCCCTGGTCACCGGGGGCGAGAACGATCCCCGCTTTTTCAGCCATGCCTATTTCGCACGCTATCTGAACGCGGCGCTGATCGAGCCGGCAGATATCACGGTGCGCGACGGGGCGGCTTTTGTGAAGACGCTGGCCGGGCTGAAAAAGCTCGACATCCTGCTGCGCGGCGCACAGGACCGCAGCCTGGACGCGCTGCACCGGCCCGATCAGGCGGCGCGGGGGGCGCCGGCGCTGTCGATGGCGACGCGGTCCGGGCAGTTGATCTCGGCCAATGCGCTGGGAAGCTCCGCGCTGGCCTATCGCGGCTTGGCGCCCTTTGCCCATCGGCTGGCTGAGACCCTGCTCGAGGCCGATCTCCTGGTCAGCGATGCGCCCTGCCTCTGGCTGGGCGACCCGAAGGCCCGCGCACAGGTGCGCGAGGAGCGCGAGATGTGGCGGATCGAGCCGATCAACCAGCACACGCGCGTCAACCGCAGTCAAAAATGGAACAGCCGCGAGGAGATGGAGGCGCTGCTCGATCTCGAGGGCGAGCGCTATTGCGCCGTCGCCACCCCGCGCCTCGCCCATACGCCGTGCTGGGAGGCAGGGCGGATCGTGCCCTCGGAATGGATGATGCGGGTCTTTGCCTGCCGCACTGCCGACGGCTGGAGCCTGGCACCCGGCGGGGTCGCCGCCCGGGTCGAGCCGGGGCACCCGCCGCCGGACCTGAGCTTTGGCAAGGATGTCTGGGTTCTGCCCGACCCGGCCGAACGCGCCGCCCCGCCCATCACGCTGCGCGATGTGTTCTCGGACAGCCATCTGCGACGCACCGGCCGCGATCTGCTGAGCCGTGTCGCGGACGAGCTGTTCTGGCTGGGCCGCAATGTGGAACGCGCCGAGGCGACGTTGCGGGTGCTGGGCATCGGGCTGCAATACTATCTCTCGGGCAACCGGGCCGATGCAGCGCCCGATGTGCTGTGCGATCTGATCGCCATCCAGACACAAACCGTGCCACCGACACCCAGCGATGCGGCGTTCCAAGCCGCGGTGCGCGCCCTGGTGCAGGACAGTGGCGAGCCGGCCTCGATGGCCAATATCCTGACCAGCCTGCGCTCGAACGCCATCCGGGCCCGCTCGGCGATCTCCGAGGAAAGCTGGCGCTATATCGACCGGCTTTGCTCGGACAGCCGCTGGCAGCGCGATACCAGCCTGGCGCGCTCCTCGGACCTGCTGCGGCTGATCACCGACAGTCTGGGCATCCTGGCCGCCTTTGCCGGCTCGGCGCAGGAGAACCTCACCCGCAACTACGCCTGGCGATTCCTCGAGATCGGGCGACGGATCGAACGCGGCGTCGCCACCGCGAAAGTGGCCGAGCGACTGGCCGGGCAAGCGCGCGAGAACGAGGAGACCTATCTCCGCGCGTGGCTGAAATTGTCGGATTCCGCATCGGCCTATCGCTCGCGCTATATGATGTCGACGGTGGCGCCGGCGGTGATCGACCTCTTGGTCCTGGACGAGACCAATCCCCGCTCGCTGGTCTATCAGATCGAGCGGCTGGAATATGTGCTGGAGCAACTGCCCCGCGACACCCCCTATCGCCGGCCCGAACACCGTCAGGCCATGGCCCTCCTCACCGCCTATCGCCTCGCCGATGCCGAGACCCTGGCCCGGCCCGACGAGGCTGGGGGGCGCCACGATCTGCACGCCCTGACCGCGCGCACGCGGACCGATCTCGGCCAGGTCTCGACCCTGCTCAGCCGCGCCTTCTTCGCCCATTCCGATGTGGCCGAGGCGGTGATCAGCCAGGCACGTCTGGGCGAAGGGGGCCCGTGAGATGCTCTACACCGTCACCCACACGACCTCCTACAGCTATCAAAATCCGGCGGCGTTCTCGCAGCATCTGATGCGGCTGAAACCGCGGGTGCTGCCGGGGCAGCAGGAGGTGCGGTCCTCGACCATCCGGATCACGCCCGAGCCGGACAGCTTGCGCCCGCATCACGACATGTTCGGCAACACGGCCCATGTCGCCACCATCACCCGCCCGCATTCGACCATCGACATCCTGGCCACCAGCCAGATCGAGCGGGCGGCCCCCTCGGCCATGATCTCGGAGGCTTCGGCGCCGTGGGAAGATGTGCGCGATGCGGCGCTTGGCATCTCGACCCGGCCGGTCCCGGTCGAGATCTCGCCCTTCGCCTTTCCCTCGGCCATGACCCAGGCGGATGCGGAGATTGCCGGCTATGCCAGATCCAGCTTTGCCGCCGGCCGCCCGGTTCTGGTCGGCGCGCTGGAGCTGACGGCGCGGATTTTCGAGGATTTCACCTATCTGCCCGGTGCCACCGGATCGGACACGCTGCCGGTCGAGAGCTTCGCGCTGCGCCGCGGGGTGTGCCAGGATTTCGCCCATGTCATGCTGGCGGGCCTCAGGGCGCTGCGCATCCCAGCGCGCTATGTCTCCGGCTATCTGCGTACGATCCCGCCTGAGGGTCAGCCGAAACTGGCGGGCGCCGATGCCAGCCATGCCTGGGTGGCGGTGTGGGACCCGGTCTTTGGCTGGGTCGATTTCGATCCGACGAACAACATGGTGCCGGGGCTGGACCATATCACGCTGGCCTGGTCGCGCGATTATGCCGATGTCTCGCCGGTCTCGGGCATTGTCATCGGTGCGGGGCATCAAATCCTCAGCGTCGGGGTCGATGTGGCTCCGACGGTGCCCGAAAAGGGACAGTCGCAGGCCCAGAGTCAGTGACGCTCCGTCAAAGGAGAGGACCCGTTCGATGAGCACACCCGCAGACCTGCCGGCCATCGAGGCCATCGCCAAACGCTATGCCGATTTCGTACCGGTCGCCGAAGAGATCGGCTCGCCCATCTATGCAAGGCTTTGCGCCGATGTGGCCGGGTCCGAGCTTGCCTGCGCCTTTCTCGCCCGGCTGCCCGAGCCGAAGCAGCAGCCCAATCTGTTCCTCTCCGCCGTCAGGGTCACGGCGGGCCTGCCGGCGGACCGGGCAGCACTCGAGGAGGTGCTCGCCGCCGAGGGCGAGGCCATCGCCGGGCTGATGATGTCAAGGCGCACCCAGACCAACGAGCCGCGCCGTTGCGCCACCATCCTGCCCGCCCTGGCGCAGATCGAGGGGCCAATTGCGCTGATCGAGGTCGGCACCGCCGCCGGACTCTGCCTCCTGCCCGATTTCTATGGCTATGACTGGGGCGGGCATACCCTGCCTGGAGAGCCTGTGATGCATTGCACCGCCAATGCGGCGACACCCTTGCCCGAGGCAAAGCCCGAGATCGTCTGGCGCGCGGGGCTGGATCTCTCTCCGATCGATATCGACGACGACGGGGCCGTGGCGTGGCTCAGGGCCCTGATCTGGCCGGGGCTGGAGGAGCGAGTGGCCCGGCTCGACGCCTGCCTGGAGCTGGCGCGCCGCCACCGCCCGCTGATCCGGCAGGGTGATCTGACCCGCGACCTGCCGGCCCTGGCCGCCGAAGCGCCAAAGGACGCCACGCTGGTGGTCATCCACACCGCGGTCCTGATCTATGTCGATGCCGAAGGGCGCCGCCGTTTTGCCGAGACGCTCCGCACGATCGGCGCTCGCTGGATCGCAGCCGAGACGCCGGCGATGTTCGAAGGGCTGGTCACGGGAATTCCGGACGCGCCAGATGCCAGCTCGTTTCTTTTGGCGGTGGATGGCCGCGCGATGGGATGGGTGCACCCCCATGGTGCTCGGATCGACTGGTTCGGACCACGCACGCTGCCTGCGACTGCCGCGCGATGACACCGCCTCCCAACAAATCGCCTGCGATCGGATCCGCCGGATCGAGGCCCGCACAATGTATCGGCCCTCATCCCCGACCGTGGTTGGTGACGAAGCCGTTCGAGATACACACCGAATTGGCGTCCAGCTCAATTTACACAGCCGCCACAAACACGCCCTCATATGTGCCAATCGCGTTCCTTGGTGATCAGTTGCAATGGCAATGCGAGGAGAAGAGGCGTCCCGCGCTGCCCGGTCCTTCGCTGGCCTCGACAGAGAAAGAAGTCGGGAGCCACAGGGGCAATGGCCTCTCCGAGGAATGCGTGGCTGGTGGCCGGACATGGCTGGCGCCGGCATGGCGCGGTCTTCGGGTGCTTTCGCGCTGGCCCGGGCCTGGGCGGTGCTGCTGGGCTCCGGCGTGGCCTGGGGGGCCACGCAGCTCTTCACGAAGCTGGCGGTGGCGACGGGGCATCCACCGCTCGGCCTCGTGCTCTGGCAAACCGCGATCGGGGCCGTTCTGCTGGGCCTCGTGCTGCTGATCGGTCGGCAGCGGTTGCCCTTGGGGCGGAGCGCCTTGATCTTCTATGCGGTCTGCGCGGTGTTGGGGACGGCTCTGCCGCATACTCTCTCCTACACGGCCATCGCGCATCTGCCCGTGGGTGTGGTGTCGATCCTGATCGCGACCGTGCCGATGATGACCCTGACGATGTCCTGGGCGCTGGGCCTGGACCGGGCGGGGCCACGGCGGGTCCTGGGCCTGGCGCTTGGCGCCGGGGCGGTGGCCCTGGTGGTGGCCCCCGAGGCGAGCCTGCCCGAGCCGGGACAGGCGCTCTGGTCCCTGATCTATCTGATCGTCGCCCTGTCCTATGCAGCCGAGAACGTGTTTATCGCCCGCCATCAGCCCGCCGGTGCCGGGGCAGTGGCCGTTCTGTTCGGCTTGAACCTGAGTGCCCTGGCGATGCTGCTGCCCCTGGTGGCGGCGACCGGCGCCTGGATCGATCTCAGCAGCTTCGGTCCGCCTGAACAGGCACTCGTGGCGGCAGCCCTCCTGCATGTCGTCGCCTATCTGGGGCTGATTTGGCTGATCGGCGATGCCGGGCCGATCTTTGCCGCGCAGATCGGCTATGTGGTCACGCTGTCCGGGGTCGGCTTTGGGATGGCCGTGCTGGGGGAGGCGCATGCACCCTGGATCTGGCTGGCGCTGGGACTGGTGCTTGCAGGCATCACACTGGTGCGCCCGCAAGAAAAGCCGGAGGCGTGCACACCGCAGAATACCGCCGCCGGACCCTGATCGCCCCGGCCCTTCCGGTGGAGCGACCGACCACCGGGGGGTGGGTGGGGGTGGGCGGTGGCTTCGCCGGGAGGGCCGGGGCCTGTCCGCGGAAAGGCGATCCAAACGGAGTCGGCCCTGACGGGCCGACACGACATCCCCGGCGACCGATCCTTGCGGATCGGCCGCCGGTGCGGGCGCTTGGGGCTGGCCTCAGGAGGATGCGGGCCGGATCGCGGCGGTCGTGTAGTTCACGCTCAGATCGCTAGAGGACAGGCTCCATGACCAGCTGAGCGGATTGAACACGAAGCCCGTGCGGTCGACCGGTTCGAGACCCGCTTTGCCCAGCATGGCGAAAAGCTCATCCGGGGTGATGAACTTCTGCCATTCATGCGTGCCCTTGGGCAGCCAGCGCATGACGTATTCGGCGCCGATAATGGCCATCACGTAGCTTTTCGGATTGCGATTGATGGTCGAGGTCACCATCACCCCGCCGGGACGGACCAAGCCGGCGCAAGCGGTCAGATAGGCCTGCGGATCCGGGACATGCTCGACCACTTCCATGTTCAGCACCGCGTCGAAGCTTTCGCCCCGGGCGAGGAGGTCCTCGGCGGTCGAGATCCGGTAGTCGATCTCGAGCCCCATCTGCTCGGCATGGAGCTTGGCCACGGGGATGTTGCGCGCGGCGGGATCGACCCCGACCACTTCGGCCCCAAGCCGGGCCATTGGCTCGCAGAGCAACCCGCCGCCGCAACCGATATCAAGCAGGCGCAAGCCTTCGAAGGCCCGCGGCTGCGTGCGGTCGCGGCCGTGCTGGGCGGCGACCTGATCGATGATGTAATCAAGCCGGCAGGGATTGAGCATATGAAGCGGCTTGAACATCCCCTCCGGATTCCACCATTCGGCTGCCATCGCCTCGAATTTGGCGATCTCGCCGGGGTCCACTGCGCCGCTCGTTCTGGGCGTTTGGGCTGTGGTGTCGGTCATCGGTCAGGCTCCGCCTTGTGTCAGATCGGGCGATGGCGTGGTCTTGCATCACTGTGGGCGATGACATAGGCCGAGGGGCGACAGGCTTCCAGGGCCTGACCCGAGATGCCGCAGAAAGGCCCAAGCCGCACTCCCCGTTCCTTCGATACGCTCCCCGCGCGCCGTCGCTTTAACCCAGGACAACCATGGCCGAGATCCGACTCTATCCGCAGAGCGAACCCTATCAACGCTTCCACCTGCAGGTCAGCGGCGGCCACGAACTCTATGTCGAGCTGTGCGGAAATCCCGAAGGGGAGGCGGTGGTGGTTCTGCATGGCGGACCTGGGGCGGGGACCAGCCCATTCATCCGAAGGTTCTTCGACCCGTCACGCTATAAGGTGGTTCTGTTCGACCAACGAGGGGCCGGGCGGTCGCGGCCGCGGGCCGGGCTGGAGGCGAACACGACCTGGGATCTTGTCGCGGATATCGAGCGCATTCGCGAGCATCTGGGCATTGTGCGATGGCAGGTCTTTGGCGGCTCCTGGGGCTCGACCCTCGCGCTGCTCTATGCGCAGGCGCATCCCGATCGGGCAACGCGGCTGATCCTGCGGGGAATCTTCACCCTGACCCGTGCCGAAATCGACTGGTTTTATGGCGGCGGGGCCGGGCGGTTTTTCCCGGAGGCCTGGGCCGAGTTTACCAGCCCGATCCCGAGCACGGAGCAAGGTGATTTGGTCGCGGCCTATTACCGGCGACTGACCAGCGAGGACGAGGCGGAGCAGACCCGTTTTGCCCGGCCCTGGGTGCGTTGGGAAAGTGCGACGGCGGCGCTGCGCCCCGGGCGGCCCGGCATGGTGGACGGCGCCTATGCCCGTGCTTTCGCCCGGATCGAGGCGCATTATTTCCAGCATCGCGGCTGGTTGGAGCGGGACGATCAGATCCTGAGCGCGATGGACCGGATCGGCCATATTCCCGGCGTGATCGTGCAGGGCCGCTATGACGTGATCTGCCCGCCGGCGACCGCCTTGGCCGTGTCGGAGGCCTGGCCTCTTTCGGAGCTGCAACTGATCGACGATGCGGGACATGCGCTGTCGGAGTCCGGGATCTCGGAGGCCCTGGTCCGCGCCATGGGCTGAGCCCTGCTTCAGATTGCGGATCTTTAGGCAACTGTCTCGAAACGGCGCCGGCCCCGGGGGGCCGGCACGACATACCCCTCTACCGAGACTTGCGTCTCGGCAGAGGGAGCGGGCGCTTGATTTCAGGTGTTTCAAACCGTGTCACCGGTGACAGAGGATGGCTTTCCTCGGTTTCTGGTCTGAGGCCGGAGTGGAGGTCAGTCAGGCGCTGGGGTCACGACGCGCCGGGCCTGGACCCTTTGGCGGGCGAGGCCGGCCTCGCGGTCCTCGACATAGAGCAGCCCGCAGAGTTTCCGAACCAGTGCGCTTTCCTGATGATCGCGATCCCCGTCGGCATAAGCGACCTCCCAGACCGCCTCGATGATGGCGACGCGGTCGGGATGCGGCACGGTCTGTTTCACGGCGCGGGTGAAGCGTACCAGATCGGTGGCGGCGGCCTCGGCCTCTTCGCCGGCGCGGCGGAGGGTTTCCGCCTGGGCAGGGTCGAGTGCATAATGCCGGGTGAGCACCGCATCGATGGCGGCGACCTCGCCCGGGTCATAGACCCCATCGGCGCGCGCAGCACTGACCAGCAGGGCTGCTACGGCTTCGCGGGCCGCATCTTCGGGCAAGACCGGGGGGTCGCCCGATGTGGTGAGCAGTTTTTTCAGGGCATCCAGCATGGCAGTCAGATAGGCCCCTCGACGGCATCCGTCATCCCCCAGCGGTGCGATTCCCGGCCGCCTTTCGCCCGAAAACGGCCTAAATGGCCCTGCAGACGTGGAAAGCCCGTCAAAGTTAACCAATGGCGAAAGATTTTGTGTGGTAGACAATCAGGAACGCTTGGCGTGGGTAAGGAGTGCTCCGGCCACGAACTCTGGGCGTGGATTGGTTGGATAGGCAATGTTGCGGCCCTGGGATGATCAAGTTCAACAATGTGAGCAAGTCGTTCTGGACCGGCGGGCGGCAGAAGGTGATCCTGCACGACGCCACCTTCACCGTGAATGTCGGACGCAATTTGGGGATCCTGGCGCCGAACGGCGCGGGAAAGACCACATTGGTCAACATGATGGCGGGGCTGGAGAAGCCCGATCACGGGCAGATCATCCGACGTGGGCGCATCTCGTGGCCTGTGGGTTATTCCGGCGGGATCGTGCCGACCATGTCCGGGGCCGAGAACATTCGATACATCGCCCGGCTTTACGACCGCGACGAGATGGAGACGCTGGCTTTCTGCATCGATTTTGCCGAACTTGGTCATTACATCGACATGCCGGTGCGGACCTATTCCTCGGGAATGAAATCGCGTCTGGTCTTTGCCGCGCTGATGGCGATCGACTTCGATTTCTATCTGGTGGACGAGGGCGCGTCGGCCGGCGACAAGGCGTTCAACGAGAAAGCCAGCGCGATGTTTCGGGAAAGGTTGCAATATGCAACTCTGGTGATGGTCTCACACTCGGCGGAAACCCTCACCATGTATTGCGACTCGGCGGCTGTGCTGCAGGATGGACAACTCTATCTGTTCGACAGCCTCGAGGAGGCCAGGGAACTCTATGATTTCGGGTGAGATCGAGAAGGGTGCGTCATGACCGATGACCGAAACCGAGATCCGGTCCACGAGGATGTCGACAACATCTTCGGCGTGACGCGCGACGAGGATGACGGCGCGAACGACCCCCCGATCCGTGCCGTCCCCCGGCGCGCCCCCGCCTATGAGGGGGATGAGGACGACGACGATATCGACGAGCAAACCCCGGATGGCCGTCTGTCGAGCGAGTTGGAGGATGGCACCGACGCCCCGGTCGAGGCCGCGCTGTTCCGCGCGCTCGGCAAGCAGAAAAAGCGCGCCCGCGGCAAGACGGCCCCACCCGCCAAGGGCGAGGCCCGCGCCCGGGCGCCGGGTCGGGAACGCGGCAAACCGAAGACCGGCGCTCTCCCGGCCCTGCGCCGCGAGATGCAGCCCGACACCCCGGCGCTGCGTGCCGAGCGGGTCGAGGCAATCCGGCGCGATCTGGTCCGCCGGCGGCGGCGCAAGGGCGGCAATCTTCTGCTGCGGCTGGCCGCCTTCGTCCTGGTCCCGACGCTGGTTGTCGCCTGGTTCCTGTGGGAGCGCGCAACGCCCTTCTATGTCTCTAATTCGGTCTTCCGGGTGCTCAGCGCCGACAACCCCTCGGGCCAGGGCGGCGGATTGTTCAGCGGGATGTTCGGCGGGGGTGCCGGCAATTCGCAAGACGCGGTGGCGGTGGAGAAATTCATTCTGTCACGCGATGTTCTGCGGCGGCTCGAGGCCGAACATGGCTTCATCTCGCATTACAAGAACTCGGATCTCGACTATTTCCACCGGCTGAAGAGCGACACCACCTTCGAGGATGCTTTCGACCTCTACGCGAAAATGGTCAATGTCAGCTTCGACCCGACCGAGGGCGTGCTGCAAATGGCCGTGCGCGCCTCGACGCCCGAGGACGCGCAGCGCTTTGGCAAGGCCATCATCGACTATTCAGAGGAGATGGTCGATCAGCTCTCGAACCGCCTCCGCCAGGATGCGCTGAGCAATGCCGCCGCCAAGCGCCAGGAGGCCGAAGACCGCGCCAAGGCCGCCCGCGAAAGCGTGGCCGCGATGCGCAACCAGCAGGAGGTTTTCTCGGTCCCGGTCGAGGTGGAGCGCAAGCTGAGCATTGTCACCCAACTCGAATTGCAGCTCGTCGACCGGCAGAACTCCTTGGCCAACCGGCAGCGCTTTGCCCCGGCCAGCGACAGCCGCATCCAGGCGCTGCAGGTCGAGATCGAGACACTGCAGACCAGGATCGGTGAAATGAAGCGCGAGATCACCAACGCCTCGGACAACAGCGGCAGCCTCGCGCAGCAGAACATCGCGCTGGAAGGGGCCTTGGCCGAGAAGGAGATCGCCGACGCGATCATGGCCGCGGCCATCCAGGCCGAACAACAGGCCGAGGCCGAGGCGAACCGCCAACACCGCTATCTGGCCATCGTCGACAGCCCCTCGATGCCGGACAAATCCGCCTATCCGAAAAAGCTGCAGACGGTGGCGCTGTTCTTCCTGATCTTCCTCGGGGGTTACATTCTTCTGACGCTCACGATATCGCTGATCCGCGAACAGGCGAGCATCTGAGGCGAGGCATCATGGGCGAGACGGTCAGGCACGTGGCGGCAGGCGGCGTGACGTTTGGTGGAGACCTGCCGATCGCCCTGATCTCGGGCCCTTGCCAGGCCGAGGGGGTGCAGCATGCCCTCGACATCGCAGGCCCCCTGGCCGAGGCCTGCCGGGCCGCTGGCATCGGCTATGTCTTCAAGGCCAGTTTCGACAAGGCCAACCGCACCTCGATCTCCGGCAAGCGTGGCATGGGGCTGGACGCAGGGCTCGAGGCGCTGTCCGTCGTCAAGGCACAAATCGGCTGCCCCGTGCTGACCGATATCCACCTGCCCGAGCAATGCGCCCCCGTGGCAAAGGTGGTCGATATCCTGCAAATCCCCGCCTTCCTCTGCCGTCAGACCGACCTGCTGCTGGCGGCGGGAGAAACCGGCGCGGTGATCAATGTCAAGAAGGGCCAGTTCCTCGCCCCCTGGGACATGCCGAATGTGGCAGCCAAGATCGCCTCGACCGGGAATGAGAAGATCCTCCTGACCGAGCGGGGGACAAGTTTCGGCTATAACACCCTGGTCACCGATATGCGCGGCCTGCCGCAGATGGCGGCCACGGGATACCCGGTGATCTTCGACGCGACCCATTCGGTGCAGCAGCCGGGCGGCCTCGGCGGCACCAGCGGCGGGCAGCGGGAATTCGCGCCGGTGCTGGCCCGTGCCGCCGCCGCGGTCGGCATCGCCGGGCTGTTTGTCGAGAGCCATCCGAACCCGGACACCGCGCCAAGCGACGGGCCCAACATGATCCCTCTGGCCGATATGCCCGCGCTGATCGAGACGCTGGTTGCCTTCGACCGGGTGGCCAAGGCCAATCCGGTGGTGCTGTGACCCCGCTGACCGAGGTCACCCCCAACACCCGCGCGTTCTTGGAGCGGGCGATGATCAAACCCACCGGGTTCCGCGAATACGATGCCCGCTGGCGCTTTCCCGACGAGATCAATCTGGTCGGCATCCAGGCGCTTGGCCTTGGCCTCGCGACCCAATTGCACGAGGCCGGGCTGCCCCCGGTCGTCGCCGTCGGCAATGACTATCGCAGCTACTCCCTCAGCATCAAACAGTCGTTAATGCTGGGCCTGATGTCCGGCGGGGCGGAGGTGCGCGACATCGGTACCTGCCTCTCTCCCATGGCCTATTTCGCGCAGTTCCATCTGGAGGCGCAGGCGGTCGCGATGGTCACCGCCTCGCACAACCCGAACGGTTGGACCGGGGTCAAGATGGGCATGGACCGCCCGCTGACCCATGGCCCGGACGAGATGGCCCGGTTGCGCGACATCGTCCTGAACGGCCAGGGCGTGCTGCGCGACGGCGGGCGCTATGCCCGGATCGAGGGGGTGGAGGCCGCCTATATTGACGATCTCTGTGGAGAGTTCCGCCTCTCGCGCCCGCTGCGCGTGGTCTGCGCCACCGGGAACGGCACCGCGGGGGCCTTTGCGCCGCAGGTGCTGGAGCGGATCGGCTGTGAGGTGATCCCGCTCCATTGCAACCTCGACTATGACTTCCCCAACTACAACGCCAACCCGGAGGCGATGGAGATGCTCCACGACATGTCCGGCGCGGTGACCGAGCATGGCGCCGATCTCGCGTTGGGGTTCGACGGCGATGGCGACCGCTGCGGGGTGGTGGATGACCGGGGCCAAGAGATCTTTGCCGACAAGGTGGGGGTCATCCTGGCCCGCGATCTGATCAAGCTCCACCCCGGCGCGACTTTCGTGGCGGATGTGAAATCCACCGGCCTCTTCGCCAGCGACCCGGCGCTGATCGCTGGGGGGGCGAAGGCCGATTACTGGAAGACCGGCCACAGCCATATGAAGCGTCGGGTCAAGGCGCTGGGCGCGCTGGCGGGGTTCGAGAAATCCGGCCACTACTTCCTCGCCGAGCCGATCGGGCGGGGCTATGATTGCGGCCTGCTGGTGGCGGTGGAGCTTTGCAAGCTGCTCGACCGCAATCCGGGGCAGGCGATGTCGGATCTGGCCGCCGCCCTGCCCCGGACCTTCTCCACCCCCACAATGTCGCCCGCCTGCGCGGATGATGAGAAATACGCCGTGATCGCCCGTCTGACCGAACGCTTGCAGGGGATGGAGCGGCTCGGCCCCCGCGCGGTCCAGCAAGTGGTCACGGTCAACGGCGCGCGTGTGATGCTGGACGGCGGTGCCTGGGCCCTGGTGCGGGCCTCCTCCAACACGCCCAATCTGGTGGTGGTCTGTGAGAGCCCCGAGTCCGAGGCAGACCTGAGGGCAATCTTCGCCGCGCTGGACGCGGTGATCCGCGAGGAGCCCGGCGTCGGCGCCTATGACCAGACCTTTTGACGGCGGCTAGACCCCAGCCTTCCCGAAATCGAATGCGGCCAGATCGGCCGCATAGAGCGCTTCGATCCGCGCCTGCGCCTCGGCATCGACGATCTCGCGGGCCAACGCGGCGTCTCCCGCCGCGAACCGGGCCAACGTGGTCGGCCCGACCGGCGCGGTTCCAATCTGGTCGAGCAGCGCGGTCACCGCCGCGTTCGGGGCCGCCAATGGCAGGATCGCGAGATCCGGCACAAGCGCCCTCAGGGGCGCGAGCAGATCGACCTGATCTTGCCAGCCATCATGCACGGGGTGGCAGCCCCGCCCGGCACGGGCATCGGCGATCAGGTCGAGAAATCGGAGCAGCCTCGTGCGATGGGGAGCGGGATCACCCTCGCCGGGTTTGAACCGCCCCGAGACTGCGCAAGCGGCATCCACCGCGGCGCGGATATGGGGGAGGCAGGATTTCCCGCCGAAACACTGCGCGTGATAGAGCCGGGCAAGCCGCCAGGCGGGTGGCTCGACCACAGCGAAGGCAGCGCGCCCCGCCAGATCCTCCAGGTCCTCCGTCGCCATGAAGGGCGTGGTCTCAGGGTCGAGAAGCTGCGGGGCGGTCAGCGGTGCGGCACCATGGTCGCGCTGCTCCAGCCAATGCATCAGGCGCAGGGCAAAGCGGCGCTCGCCACCCGCCAGCGGCAAAAACGCGAGGCCTGCGGTCCGGGACAGCACCACGGCAACAGGCGGGCTGCGCCCTGTCTGCTCGTCCGCCGCCCGGCCCAGATAGGTCTGCATTTCGCAGAAATTCGCGACCTTCTGGCAGAGCGGCTCGGGGTTCTGCCGGTAGATGCCGGGATCCGGCGCCGCTTCAGGCCGAGGCTGGCCCAGATGGGCGGCCAGACGCGCCAACGTCTCGGGCCGGAGCAGGTCGTCATAACTGATCTCCAAGGCGGAGAGACCGCTGGCCGCCATCCCCTCGGCCAACCCGGTGTAATAGGTTTCGAGCGCGCTGCGATAGGCTTCGAATTCCGGCGCATCGAAGGTGATCCGCGCCACCAGGCGCCGCCGGGGCGTGTTCAGCAGCCACTGATCGGTCTCACGCGCAATTTTCAGCGAGACATAGCTCTCGACCGGGTCGCGTCGCAGGACGATCCGGGCGCAGGCGGGGTCGGCCAGGACATGCGCGCGCACCGCTGGGTCATGCCCGTTGAAATGGCGAAACCCGGGCAGCGCTCCCGCCCCCTCCGCCAGCATCGCCGCAAGATAGCCGAGCGGATCGGCGTCGCGCCGGGGCAGGTCCCAACCGGGCAGAGCCTCGCGCTTTGGCCCGCCGATGAAGGCGGGATTGAACGCCTCGCCATGGGTGACCACGCCGGGCAGCCGGGTCAGCATCCGCTCCAGAAGGTTCGAGCCGGTGCGCATCGCCCCGAGGATCACGAAATAGCGGGGCGCGTTCATGGCTCCTCTCCCTGGATGAAGCGGGCGATGCGCTGAACCGAGGGGCCCGGCGGCCGGTCACCCGCCGGCGCGTCCCCATCCAAGGGCGTATCGCAAAGCAAGTCTGACGCCAGCCTGTCGCGGTCGATAAAGAGATAGCGGGCCGCGCTGCGCCCCTCGGGCGGGTTCGGTTGCCGGTCGCGCAGGGCCTTGAGCAGAGCATTGCGCCCCGCCCCCGGTGCGATCAGAACCGCCGAGGCATGGCGGTCGCGCGCCAGCATGGTGCGGATCCTGGGCGTGTCGCCGACATGCAGCAGGAAGGCGATTGGGCGATCACGGTCGATCCAGATCAGTCGGGCCAGGAACTGTTCCGGCCGATAGTCGCGCAGATGGGGCAAGCCGCTGAGATTGCCGGTATAGACCGGCGCTCCATTGGCGAACTCCGCAGGCCCCGGACCGAAGAGACGCCCATGCAGCCGAACCCCGGGTGCGGCGCTGCTGAGAGCCGTGCGCAGCCGGGAGAGGATCTCCGCATCGTCGCTGATCAGCACGGTATAGGGCCGGGCCGTGCCCGGGTTCAACACCCCGGCGCCACGGGGATAGCGCCCGGCCATCTGCAGCCCGAAATGCTCGCCTTCGCGCTCCAGAAACGCCGCGGCGATCTCGGTCTCGTCGAGCCGTGTCTCGTCGCTGGCCTCGCCAGTTGCCGCATCGGAGAAGGCCCAGGCGCGCAGGGCATGCGCCTCCGGATCGGCCTTCCGGGCAAAGAAGTTCGGCGCCTTGGCCAGCAGAGGGATGTGGTCGTCATGAAAGACCAACGGATTGCCAAAGCGGTCGAACCGGGTCAGCGTCAGCGGCCGCGGGTCGCTTTGCAGGCCATAGCTGTGCACGATCGTCTGGAAAAAGCTCTCATCCGGAATCCAGACACTGCGGAAAAAGCGCTGCCAACCGGGCAGTTGCGGGTCGGCCAAGATCCGCTCCAGCGTCGCGCGGCGCAGGCACCACCATTGCCGCCCGGTCCGTGGCGCGAGCCCGGCGGGCATGCGCCGTGAGACGCCGAGGCTGCGCTGCACCTCGACCCAGCGGTCGAACAGCCAGCGGCGGCGCTTCCAGGGGAACAGGTGGTGCAGGGTGAAACGTTCGTGATCCAACCCGCCGCCGACCCAGGCCTCGGGCGGCTCCGCCTCGATGAAATCGGTCTCCGGGTGCGCGGCGAGGAACGCTTGCAGTGCCGAGACGGGGCGCAGCGGCAGACAGGCGCCGCTGAGCAGGAAGACATGGCTGACCTCCGGATGGCGCGCCAGCAACGCGGCGGCGAGATCGAGGGTCGCCTGCACAAGGCCGAACATCCCCCATTCCGAGGCCTGGGTCGAGATCACCTCGGCCGCCCCGTCCAGCGCCCGCTCCAGTTCGGGGCCACCGGTGGCGCGGCGGTCGAGATGCAGCATCACCGGTGCGCCCTGATAGGTCAGATGCCGCGCCAGATCTGCCACAACCCGCGGCTGGTCATGGGTGAGCAGGGCGAAGCCGACGGTCAAAACCAGCCTCCCCGAGCGATCAGCCCCAGCTCGACCAATTGCGCCCAGCCGGTATAGCGGGTGGAATGCGGTGTCCAAAGGACCGCTTCGTCCCCGGCCTGGGCATAGCTCTCATATTCCCGCCCGCCGGAGTAGTGCTCGCGCCGCTCCAATTCCTCGGCCACCTTGGCGGGCAGCGTGTCGAGAAACTTGGCATGCATCAGCGCGCCCGAGGTCAAGGCACCGCCATCGCGGGCATAGGTTTGGTTCAGTCGCTGCGGCAGCAGGTTATGGGTCGAGGTGACAAACACCGTCCCCGGCGCCCATTTCACCAGCGGGGTCTTGTTCAGCGCGGGTGCCGTGGCGGGATCCTCGGCGGCATAGACCCGCATGCGCGGCCCGCCCTGGATCCAGAGGTTATGATAGCGGTTGTGCCGCTCGATCACATAGTTCTGGGCGTCGAACCAGGGCGCCACCTCCATCGGGTTCTCACCCGGGGCATAGCGGGTGGCCGACAATGGGCCCTTGCCATAGATATCGATCAGGAGGGTGCCGAAACTCGCGCGCCGCGTCTGCTCCAGCCAGCGGGTCAGGGCGGGCAGACGGCGGGTATCGCAATGGGGATAGACCAGGAACTCGTCCGGATCGACACAGAGGATCCAGCGCCCGACGCCATGCCGGGCCAGCAGCCAATTGACCCAGTCGACCCCGAATTGCGACGCCTTGTAGCTGCCCGAGGCCCGCCAGAGCGACACATCCGGCGCGGCCCTCAGCAGCTCCTCGGACCCATCGGTCGAGCCATTGTCGACCATCAGGAAATGCACGACGCCCAGGCGCCGGTAATAGTCGAGGAAAAACGGCAGCCGCACGGCCTCGTTACGCAGGACGGTGATGGCGATGGGGCCCGGGGGGATCTGCCCGGTACGGTCGGCCAGGGGCGTCAGCTCTCGGCTCTTGCGCCAGGCGCGAAGCTGCAGCCCGCGCCGCTCCCACCGCCGCGACAGGCGGGAGCGGCGGAACCAGGCGCGGATCTGGCGGATCGGTCTCGGCACGGTTTACCCTCGTTTGCGCCGGGATAGCATCAGATCGTGAAGAAGCGGCTCCAAAGCCGCGAAATGATCGGACCAGAGCGGCGCGCGCCAATCGCGCATCCGCGCCAGTTGCGCCGCGCGGCGGGTCGTGTCGGACGCATAGTCGCGCAGCGCCCGGCGCCACGCCTCCTGATCCTGCGGGTCGAGATATTCAGGCACGGCGCGGCCCACCTCGCGCAATGCGGGCAGGTCCGAGACCAGGGCCGGCGTGCCCAGCGCCAGCGCCTCGGCCAGTGGCAGGCCATAGCCTTCGGCATGGCTGGGCAACAGCAGCGCGCGGGCGCCGGCGATCAGGGCGGCGATCCGCGCGTCCGAGGGCGCGGGATGCTCACGCACCCGGGTCAGCCCCCGGTCGAGCCGGGCAAAGACCGCCGCGTTCCGCCAGCCGCGCCGCCCGGCGATATGCAGATCGACGGCGATCCCCTCCTCCCACAGGTCGAGCAGCAGGGTATGGTTCTTGCGCGGCTCGATCGTGCCAAGACAAAGGAAATAGGGGTCTGGCGGGGCCGCCGCATCGCCCGGAGCGGTCAGATCCACCCCCAGCGGCAGGGCCCGCACCGGCGGCAGCGGCAAACCACGCTCCAGGGCATGGTCCCTTGCCCGTTCAGCCGTATCGGCGGAGTTGGTCAGCACGAGATCGGCCAGGCAGGCACCCGACAGGCGGGTGGCCGTCTCCTCCGGCACGCCCGCGCGGGCAAACTCGGGATGCTCGAGCGGGATCAGATCGTGCAGCATGGCCACGCGCTGGACGCCGGCGGCGGCGAAACCGGCCATCTCGGCCGGGCCTAGCCCGACATGGCCGATGTTCAGATAGGCACCGACCGGGCGGTGGCGGGCGCTCAGAACCTCGGCCAGCGGGCCAGAGGCGATGGCATGGCGACGCAGCAGCGCCTCGCCCTCACGCAACCGGCGGTTCCGGTCCGGGCGCAGCCGGGCGGCGAGATCGAGCGGGGCGCGGACGCCAGAGAGAAACGCGGCAAAGGCGCGTCCCCCCTCGGCATCCAGCCGAAAATAGCGCGGGCCGATCCGTGCCAGCAGATGCCCGCGATGGCCGAGCGTAAAGTCGAGATAGGCCCGCTCGACCCGGTCGATCCCGCTGGGATGGGGGTGGCGGACGCGGCGCAGGCTGCGGGTCACATCCAGCAAGATCAGCCCCGGCAGAGGGCCAGAGGCCCGCTCAGCGCGCATATTTGCCGGTCTGATGCCAAGCCCAGGCATCGGCAAGGATCTCGCCCAGGTCGGAATGCTGCGGCTGCCAGCCCAGCACCTCGGCGGCCCGCTGCGAGCCGGAGACAAGGCGCGGCGGATCGCCCGGGCGGCGCGCGCCCTCGACATGCGGGCACGGGGCGCCGGTGACGCGGGCCGCCGTGTCGATCACCTCGCGCACCGAGAACCCGGCGCCCGAGCCGAGATTGAGCGCCAGGCTCTCGCCGCCCGCCAGCAGCCAGTCGACGCCGCGCAGATGGGCATCCGCCAGATCCATCACATGCACATAGTCGCGGATGCAGGTGCCGTCCGGCGTCGGGTAATCGGTGCCAAAA
This sequence comes from Pseudomonadota bacterium, assembly GCA_038524325.1. GTDB lineage: Bacteria > Pseudomonadota > Alphaproteobacteria > Rhodobacterales > Rhodobacteraceae > Thermohalobaculum. The sequence continues at coordinate 10,724 of JBCBIS010000003.1, read as the reverse complement.
ATCGTCAAAGCCCCGCGCCGCCCGCTGACCGCATCGAGTGCCAGGGGGATCAGATGGGTCTCTGGCGCGTGATGCTCGCCGATCTCGCGATCCGGACTGGCGCCCGCGGCGTTGAAATAGCGGAAGATGACGTGGCGCAGGCCGAAGGCCGCCTCGAAATCGCCCAGCATCCGCTCGACCGCCAGCTTGGTGCGGCCATAGCAGTTGATCGGGGCCTGCGCATCTTCCTCGACCAGCACATCGCCCCGGGCCTCGCCATAGGTCGCGCAGGTCGAGGAGAAGACGATCCGCCCCACCCGATGGGCCTGCATCGCCGTGAGCAGGTTCAGGCTGCCCGCGACATTGTTGCGCCAATAGAGATCGGGCTTGCCCGCACTCTCGCCCACATTCGAGAGGGCGGCGAAATGAATCACTGCCTGCGGCTTCGCCTCGGCAAAAGCGGCGTCCAGCGCGGCGGTGTCCAGAAGATCGCCCTCGATCAACGGGCCGAAACGGACCGCGTCGCGCCAGCCGGTGCCCAGATTGTCGAAGACCACAGGGTCATGCCCCGCCGCTGCGAGGCATTTGCAGGCATGCGCGCCGACATAGCCGGCCCCCCCGGTGACGAGGATGATCGCCATGGGACGGGCTTACTCGGCCGCCACCTGGCTCCGCGTGATGGCGTGCAGGAAATCCATGAATTCGTCGGCCAGTTCCTCGCGCTGGAGGGCGAAGGCGACGGTCGCCTGCAGATAACCTGATTTCGAGCCGCAATCGAAGCGCTGACCACGGAAGCGGAAGCCGTAGACAGGGCGCTGATGGGTCACCTGATCGGCGATGGCATCGGTCAGCTGGATCTCTCCGCCCGCGCCGATCTTCATTTCGTTCAGGCTGTCCATCACGGCAGGTGTGAGGATGTAGCGGCCGATCACGGCCAGGTTTGAGGGCGCATCCTCGGGCTTTGGCTTCTCGACCATGCCCTTGGCGGCGACCAGACTGCCCATGTCATCGGCCACATCCAGAATGCCATAGGCCGAGGTCTTCTCCGGCGGCACCTCCATCGCGGCGACGATGCAGCCGGCCGAGCCATTGGCCGAGTAGGCCTCGACCATCTGCGCCAGACAGCCGGTTTCGGCGGCGATGACGTCATCGGGCAGAATCACGGCAAAAGGTTCGTCGCCGATCAGATGGCGCGCACACCAAACCGCATGGCCCAGCCCCAGCGCCTCGTGCTGGCGGATATGGGCGATGGCGCCGGAGGGCATGGTGGAGTTGCGCACCTCGGCCAGCAGATCGTGCTTGCCCTTCTGCTCCAGCGCGCGTTCCAGGCTCAGCGAGGCGTCGAAATAGTCTTCCAGGGCCGATTTGCCCTTGGCGGTGACGAAGATGAACTCCTCGATCCCGGCCTCACGCGCTTCATCGATCGCGTATTGCACGAGCGGCCGGTCGACCAGGGGCAGCATCTCCTTCGGGACCGATTTTGTGGCGGGCAGAAAGCGTGTGCCGAGACCTGCAACGGGGAAGACTGCCTTGCGTACCGGTTTATCCATCTCGTTCCCTCTCGAACCTGCGTCAGAGCCGTCCACCAACATCTCGCACCCGCGATAATACCCCGTGAACAATTCCGGCGCCAGACTTCCGACCGGCGCGGTCTTAGGCCGCTATCCCGGCGAAACTGTGGCAGATCCTCGGGGTGTGCGGACCGTTGTGCCGCGCCAAGGCTCGGCAGCCGGGTCGAAGGGGATCTGGTCGAGCGCTGCTGCGATCTCGGCCTCGACCCGGGCGATCAGGCAGGATTCGGCCGCCGTGCCGTCCGGCGCTTCGAGGGTCAGACCCAGCCGGTCATCCCGGCAGGAAACCCGGTGTTGAGACGGGCAATTGAAGCCAAGCGACCAGGTCGAGGGGCGCAGAACCGCATCGAAGCCGCGGCGCGGCGCCACCCGGCGGATCTCGCCCATGGCGCGGCGGCCCCGGACCGAGTCGATCAGCGCGCCCAGTCGCCCGCCCTGAGCCATGGGCCAGGTGCCGCCGGTATGCGCCCACAATCCGTCCAAGGGCGTTACCTTGAGCGGGTGGTTTCCGTCCTGCAGATTGATCATCGTGATCCGGTGGCCACGGGCCAGCAGGGCACGGGCCAGATGGTCGATCCGCAGCGCGTTCGACACACCCCAGCCCGCCACCAGGGCCAGGGACAGGCGGCTCGCGGGCAAACGCTCGGCAAAGGGCAGAATCACCCGCTCGCGTTTCGAGGCGATCAGAGGCAGGCGCGGGCGCCGCGTTTCGCCGTCCTCCAACCCGGCCTCCAGGCGATGTTCCATGAACTGCCGGTCGGCCCCGGTGATCCGTCCGATCTGGATATGGTGATCCAGATCACGGCGGCGCCGGTCGACAAAACGGTCGATCGCCGGCCCGCGTTCGGCGGGCGGGGCGTGGCGCAGACCGAAATAGGATTTCGAGGCGCCCAGTTGGAACGGATCGCGCGGCTCGCGGTTCTTGCCGCGCATGCCGTTCTGGTCCGAGTGGTGGTGCACCTCGGCCTCGGGCACCCAGCCGGTCCACCATCCGGCCTGGACCAGGCGCAGCACCATATCGGTCTCGTCGAGATAGTAGTGATAGCTCTCGTCAAACCCACCAGCTGCTGTCAGGGCCGCGCGGCGGAAAGCGCAATTCGTGCCCATCACCGCGACGGGATGCGCCGGCGCGGGTGGGAACAGCTGGGCGCGGTCCGCATCCTCCAGCGGGTCTTCCTCGGCGACGGCGTTGAAGCGCGCACCGGTAAACTGGAACCGCACGCCGTCGCGGTCACGCACACGGCCGGCGGCGATGCCGACACGATCATCGTCGAAAGGTGCGGTCAGCAGGTCGAGCCAATCCGGCTCGGGCACCGCGTCATCGTCGATAAAGGCGATCACCTCGCCCCGCGCGGCACGGATGCCGATATTGCGGGCCGCGCTGATATTCGGCTCGAAACACGGAAAATAGTGAATGCAGTCGCGCAGCGGCTCGGGGATCTCATAGGGCGCGATATCGGCATATTCGCCGATCAGGATCACCTCGAAGGCGGGATAGGTGAGATAGCGCAACGACTGGAGCAGCCCGGGGATCAGGTAAGGCCGCCCCCGCGACGGGATCACGATGGATACCGATATCCGTCCGCTCACGACAGTCCCCGCTCCTTCAGCAGTCTCTCGACCCTTGGCACGTCTTCGGGGTTGTTCAACTCCCAGAACCCCGCGCCCCGCGCGTCGACTTCTATGCAGTGCACGGGGCTGCCATGCTCCATGAACCGCAATTGCTCCAGACCCTCGAGCCGTTCGAGAGTGCCTTCCTCCATCTGCATGTAATCCAACAGCGCCGATGGCAGGTAAGCATAGACACCCACATGATGAAAAACCGGTAAGGCGAGGGAACGGGAATGATCGTTTGCGGCAGACGCGTCATCGCCAAGTGACACGCCCGTGTAAGGAATAACTTCCTTGGAGAAATACAACGCCCGGCCGGCGCGGTCAAACACTGCGGTCGAGCCGCCGACGCGGCCCGCGCGCCGATCGGCCAAAAAGCCCTGATGCGCAGTGGGATCGCAGCGCAGAACCGGGGTCGCGACGGCGATTTCGGGGCGGGTCTGCATCGTCTCGACCAAAGCCTCGACGAACCAGGGCGGGGTGAGCGGGGCGTCTCCCTGCAGATTGACCACGATCTCGGGGGAGGAGAGCTGGTTCAGCGCGTCGGCACAGCGCTCCGTCCCATTGCGGCAAGTGCTGGAGGTCATGACAACCGTGGCGCCGAAACCGCGCGCGGCCTCGGCGATTCGGTCGTCATCGGTGGCGACGGCGATCTCGGCGATGCCCTGCACCGCGCAAGCTGCCTCCCACGTGCGCTGGATCAGCGATTTGGCCCGACCGTCAGCGCCGGTCAGCATCGCCAGCGGCTTGCCGGGATATCGGCTCGACGCATAACGGGCAGGAATGACAATGGCAGTCGACAATATCCGGCGGCCCCTCGCTCTCGCTACGACAGATCAGAGCCGCACCCCCTGGGTGAGTGCGAGGAAAAACGGGTTCTCGAAGCCCGATTTGCCATAGGTGAGGTCCGTCTTGTCGTCGAAACGCAACACTCGCCCACCTGCTGCCAGCAAGACCGCATGGCCGGCGGCGGTGTCCCACTCCATCGTACGGCCGAGACGGGGGTAGAAGTCCGCCTCGCCACTGGCCACCAGGCAGAATTTCAACGAAGACCCCGCCGCCTTGAAATCGGCGACCTGGAATTGCCCGATGAAATCGTCGGTGGCCTGATCGCGATGCGATTTCGAGGCCACCACCACCAGACCGTCATTGTCCGGCGCGGAAACATGAATGGGCGATTCGCTGTCGGCCACCGGGGTGCCGTCTGGCGCGATCTCCTCCTGCACCGCGCCATCGCCGAGGGTCCGGAACAGCCGGCCCTTGGCGGGCGCGTAAACGACGCCGATCACCGGGCGGCCCTGCTCGATCAGCGCGATGTTCACGGTGAAATCGCCCCGGCGCTGGACGAACTCCTTGGTGCCGTCCAGCGGATCGACCAGGAAAAACCGCGCCAGACCGTGCAGCTCGTGGCTCTCGGCCTGCTCCTCGGTCACGGCAGGGATATCCGGGAAAGCGGCGGCGAGCCCGTCGGCGATGATCTTGTCGGCTGCCAGATCGGCCTCGGTCACGGGCGATTCGTCCGATTTGGCGCGGGTTTCGAAATCCGGCTGGGCATAGACCGCCATGATCGCCCGCCCCGCCGTCAGCGAGAGCGTCCTGATCTCCGCCTCGATTTCGCCCCTGATCTCGCCCAGATCGCCTGTCATTTCGGTCTCTCCCTTCCTCGCCCCGCCTTCACCGGCTATATACCGAGATGTGGGAGAGAAGGGTGAGGGCGTCATGCCGCAGCCGATTATGCGCCCTAGGGCAAGAAAGCGCCGAGGCGACATGGAATTCGGACAGATCCAGCCAAGTATCACGACCCGTCAGTCGCTGCCCGTGGCGACGGCGGCTTTCGCACAACTGGCCTATTCGCTGACCGTGCGCGACCTGCGGACCGAGAACAAGAGCGCCGCGCTGGGCATTCTCTTGTCTTCGGGCATGGTGCTGGTGACGGCGCTGACCTTCTATATCTTCATGAATTTCATCGGCGGGCGCAGCGCCCCGATCCGGACCGACGACATCACCTTCATCGTGACCGGTTTCCTGGTGTTCTTCTTCCATATCCGCACGGTCTCGGCGGTGGCGGGCTCGCTGAAGCCGGGATTGATGCGCCACAGCCGGGCCAGTCCCTTCCTGTTCGTCTGCGTGAAAGGATTCGCGACGCTCTACAAGATGACCTTCGCGACGATCCTGCTGATGGTCCTGAATTACCTCCTGCGGGATTACTGGGAGATGCAGGACGGGCTGACCCTTATCATCATCCTGCTGGTCGCTTGGATGGGCGGGGTCGCGGTCGGGATCATCATGATGGCCGCCAACCGCTATCTGGTCTGGGGCAATCTGGTGCAGATGACCTATGTCCGGATCTGCTTTTTCACCTCGGGCAAGTTCTTTGTGGCGGGGCACCTGCCCGAGCGGATCCACAGCGCCATGGACTGGAACCCGCTGTTCCATGTGCTGGATCAGGCCCGCGGGGCGATGTTCCTGAACTATCAGGCAGTGACGACCAGTGTGATCTATCCGCTGATGGTCTATGGCGCGGCTCTGGTGCTGGGCATGATGATCGAGAACTATGTCCGGACGACCTTTTCGGTCTCGCATACACCCATGGGCTCCGGCTGAGGCTCAGGACGGGCCGTTGAGCGCGTCGAGCGTGGCAAGGCCCACATTCGCCCCGCACATCACCACGCCCACACGCTCGCCCGCCGCGGGTGCATAGCGCCCCGCGCGCAGCGCCGCCAGCGCCGCGGCCCCGCCGGGCTCGACAGCCAGGTTCAGCGCCTGCCAACACCAGCGCTGCGCCTCGGCAATCTCGGCATCGCTGACCAGCAGGCTTTCGGCGATATGGGCGGACAAACCGTGGCACAAGGTGCCAAGCCGCCGCGCGCCCAGACTGTCCGCCGCGAGACCCGACACCTCGACATCCTGGGGCTGACCTGCCTGCCGGGCGGCATGGAAACAGCAGGCCGTCTCGGGCTCCACCGCCACGAGTTTGACGCGCCCGTGCAGCCAGGCCGCCGCGCCCGCGATCAAGCCGCCTCCGCCGACCGCGATTAGAATCGTGTCGAGATCGGCCTGGCATTCGAACTCCCGCGCGACGGTGCCCTGACCCTCGACCGTCTCGGCCGCGTCATAGGCGTGGAGACTGAGCGCCCCGGTCTCGGCCTGGCAGGCATCGGCAGCCCGCAACGCGTCGGCATAGGCGGCACCAGTGACCACCACCTCGCCGCCCAACCGCCGGATCAACGCGATCTTTGCGGGCGAGGCAAGCTCCGGCACGAAAATCCGCGCCCGATGGCCCAGCTGCGCCGCGGCATAGGCCACCGCCGCGCCATGATTTCCACCCGAGGCGGCGACCAGCCCGGCCTCCGGCACCTCACGCGTCAGCAGGTGCCAGAACGCGCCCCGCGGCTTGAAGCTGCCGGCATGTTGCAGGCATTCCAGCTTGAGCACCGCGCCATCGGTCTCGATCACCGGAGTGCGCCGGATATAGGGCGCGATGGCCGCATGGGCCTCGGTAATCCTTTCCGGAGCGATGGGCGGCGGCGCGATCTGATCCATGCGCTTTGCTTGCCATGAGCTGGGCCACAAAGCAAAGGCTCAGCGCCCGGCCAGCCCGCGCCATCGCCGCCGCTTGCCCCTCTGTCAGCGCTTCGCTAAACGAACCGCTCAGTTGAGAGGACCTGCCGCATGCCCCATCGTCTCTATGATGACGCCCCGGATTTCGATGCCGCCTTCTCCGCGCTGCTCACGGCCGAGCGCGCGCCCGAGGTGAATGTCGACCGCGCGGTGCATGACATCATTACCGATGTCCGGGTGCGCGGGATGACGGCCGTGCTCGATCTGACCCGGCGCTTCGACGGCTGGGAGGCGACGGAGGCCACGCTGGAGGTCTCGCAAAAGGAGATCGACGCAGCCATTGCCAAGGTCCCCGCCGCACAAAGCGAGGCGTTGGAGCTGGCGGCCGAACGGATCCGGGCCTATCACACAAGGCAATTGCCCCAGGATGCGGAGTGGGAAGACGCGGCCGGCGTGACGCTGGGCTGGCGCTGGGGGCCGGTGGATGCGGCGGGTCTCTATGTACCGGGCGGGCTGGCCTCCTATCCGTCCTCGGTCCTGATGAACGCCATCCCCGCCGCGGTGGCTGGTGTGAAACGGCTGGTGATGACATCGCCGACCCCTGGCGGAGAGATCAACCCTCTGGTCTTGCTGGCCGCGCGCCTGTCGGGCGTCTCGGCAATCTATCGCATGGGTGGCGCGCAGGCGGTGGCGGCGCTCGCCTATGGCGCGGGCGAGATCGCACCGGTCGACAAGATCACCGGGCCCGGCAATGCTTATGTCGCCGAGGCAAAGCGCCAGGTCTTTGGCCATGTCGGGATCGACAGCATCGCCGGCCCCTCCGAGATCCTGGTGATCGCGGATGGGGCACAGAACCCGGCCTGGATCGCCCTGGACCTGATGAGCCAGGCCGAGCATGACGAAAGCGCGCAGGCGATCCTGATCACCGACGATGCCGATTTCGCCGATGCGGTCGAGCGCGAGGTGGACCGGCTGTTGCAAGTTCTTGAACGGCGCGAGATTGCCGGGGCCTCGTGGCGCGCCCATGGGGCGATCATCGTCACCCGCGATCTGGCGCAGGCGGCCCAACTCTCGAACCGCGTGGCGCCCGAGCATCTGGAGCTTTGCACCGCGGACCCCGAGGGGCTGGCCGGGCAGATCACCCATGCCGGCGCGATCTTCCTGGGCGCGCATACGCCAGAGGCGCTGGGCGATTACATCTCCGGCCCCAATCATGTGCTACCGACGGGGCGGTCGGCGCGGTTCTCCTCGGGCCTCTCGGTCATGGATTTCCTGAAGCGCACCACCATGGCCCGGGTCTCGCCCCGCGGCCTGGCTGCCATCGGGCCGGGGGCCGAGACTCTGGCCGATGCCGAGGGGCTCGAGGCCCATGCCCTCTCGGTCCGCGCCAGGCGCGACGCGTCGTGACCGGGTTCCTGCCCAGCGACCGGATCGCCCGGGTGCGCCTGGTCGAGGATCGCCCCCGCGCCCGCACGCCCGAGATCCAGCAGGAGCTGGACATCGCGCTGTTCGACCTCTCCGAGGACAATTCCTTCCAGATCATCGGCGAGGCGCCGGCCGGGCCCTATCACCTCGGCATCGGCATGGTCGATCGGCTGCTGGGCCTGGAGGTGACCACCGAGACGGGCGAGCCCGCGCTGAGCCTGCAACTCTCGCTGTCGCCGCTGCGCGCCACGATCCGGGATTATTTCGAGATCTGCGAGAGTTATTTCGACGCCGTCAAACGCCTGCCGCCCTCGAAGATCGAGGCGATCGATATGGGCCGGCGCGGGCTGCATGACGACGGTGCCGAGATCCTGCTGACCCGGCTCGAGGGCAAGATCGCCACCGATCTGCAGACCGCCAGGCGGCTCTTCACCGTGGTCTGCGCGCTGCAGTTCCGGGGCTGAGCGCGGCGTGGGGGACCTGCCCGGCTCGGTCGTCTTCTGCTGCGACCAGAACGCGGTGCGCTCGCCTCTGGCCGAGGCGGCGTTGAAGGCCCGGCACGGCACGCGGATCTTCGTGCAGTCCTGCGGGATCTTCGGCGAGATGGAGACCGACGGGTTCATGATCGCGGTCGCCGCCGAGATCGGCATCGATATCGCGCGGCACCGGGCGAAAAGCTTCGATCAGATGGAGGAATGGGGCGACGATATCGGCGCCTATGACCTGATCGTGGCGCTCTCGCCCGCGGCACAGCGCCGGGCGCTGGAATATACCCGCCATTTCGCGCTAGAGGTCGCCTATTGGCCGACGCTGGATCCAACGGCACTGGGCGAGACCCGGGCGCAGAAGCTCGAAGCCTATCGCCAGACGCGCGATCAGGTGATGGCGCGGCTGGCGGAGGCGTTTCCATGAGCGCAATGCGGAACCGGCTGGCCCCGCGCTGCGCTCACGCGGGTCAATTCCGCGAAGGGAAGATGCCGTTCACCACCACGCAGAACCGGATCGTGGCGAAGGGATCGACGATGCTGACCGGGCTCGAACTGCCCGAGACGGTCGTATCGCCCGTCACCGTCACCACGGCCGAGTTGGCCCCCATCGGCACGTTCGGCGCAGCGGCATAGCTGCTCTCGGCGGTCACCGCAAACGCCTGGTTCGCAGGCGCCGTCTCCGACGCGGTGGCGCCCGCGGCCAGCACTTGACCCGCCGCACTGCCGGAGATCGCATGGTTATGGGCGGGAAGCTGCGCCGCCGTCAGCGTCACCTCTTCGACGCCGAGTTTCTGGCCCTGGCGGCGTGGGGTGAGACCCGGCCCGCTGCCCTGATGCATCGCTGCGCGGCCCCGCATATCGGGCAGGGCAAAGGTCGTCCGCCCGTCGCCGCCATAGGTGGTGCCCAAAATCGCAAACAGCGCATCGTTCTGAGTGATCGCCAACAGCTGGCCGCTCGCGTCCATCGTGTTGCGCGGGCAGAAGCTCCAGCCCCCCATGATGATGTCGCCCAGAGTGAGGCTCTGCGCCGCGGCCTGCTGGCCCGTCGGCAGCAGCAGAAGCATCGACAGAAGGGCCGCGCCGGCCCGGTGAGAGAAAAAACCTGTCATGTCATTCGTCCTTTGATCCTGTGTCGCGCCGCCGCTCACGAGCGGGACGGGAAGATGCCCTGGGTCGCGATGCAATAGGTCAACACCAGGAACGGGTCCTGAATGCCGACCGACGCGCCGGAGCCTGCCGCCCCGGTCGTCACATCCAGCGTCGCCGTGACCGTGTTGGCGGCCATCGGTGCACCGATATTCGGGGCGTATTTGGCCTCGCCCGTCACGGCTGGGACATTGCCGGCGGGAGTGGTCGCGCTGGCCGTCGCGCTGGAGCCGAGCATCTGGCCCGTCGCCGTCAGGTTGACGCCGTGGCTGTGACTGGGCAGTTGGTTGGCGTTCAGGGTCACGTTCGGCGCGCCGCCCGTCCGCCCCTGGTTGCGCGGCGTCAGGCCGGGACCGGTGCCTTGACCGACGGCGCTGCGGCCTCTCAGATCGGGAAGGCCAAAGCTCGTGCGCCCATCGCCGCCATAAGTCGTGCCGAGCAACGAGAACAAGGCTTGGTTCTGCGAGATGGGCAGCAGAGCACCATTGGCCATGGTGGATCCACGCGGGCAGAAATTGAAACCCCCGATAAAGATCTGGCCGATGAAGTATTCCTGCGCCTGGGCAGGCTGCGGCAGTCCCGTGCCGATGCAAAGAGCGGCGGCCAGCGCGAGGCCCGCCCCGGTGCGGCCGATTTTGAACGTTGAGGTCATGTCGAATCTCCTGTGCCGGGGTCAGTTGCGGCTTGGAAAGATGCCGTTCAGGGCGATGCAGTATCTGACGACGTGGACCGGATCCTGAATGCTCACGCGCTGGCTCTGCCCCGCATCTGCGGTGTTGCCGGACAGCGTGACGGTCGCCGAATTGGCCGCCATGGGCGCTGCGACCTGCGGTGCATAGCTGGGCGCGCTGGTCACCGCGGGATAAGCGTTGGCCGGACTGGTCGCACTGGCCGTCGCGGTGCTGCCAAAGACCTGGCCCGCGAAGGTGCCGCTGACGCTGTG
>JBCBIS010000002.1:0-64364 GCA_038524325.1 Pseudomonadota bacterium | reverse complement strand
TGTCCGGCGAGGAGCCGACCGAGGAGTTGCGCAAGGAACTCCGCACCTGGGTCCGCACCGAGATCGGGCCGATCGCCAGCCCCGACCTGATCCAATGGGCACCGGGACTGCCAAAAACCCGCTCGGGCAAGATCATGCGCCGGATCCTGAGGAAGATTGCCGAGAACGACTATGGCGCCCTGGGCGATACCTCGACCCTGGCCGACCCATCGGTGGTCGACGATCTGATCGAGAACCGGATGAACCGCTAACGCCACCGCCTTTCTGACACCATGAAAACCCCGCCCTGACGGCGGGGTTTTCTTTTGGCTCGCGACGAGGCTTTCGGCGGGGGTCGCAAAACCGTGCTGAACAGGCCATATACAGCCCTAGTGGTTGGCGGTTGTTGCCGGGGGATCTGAGGATGTCGAAACGTCTGGTTCTTGGCTTGGTTCTGGGTCTGGTCGCCCTGGGGGCGGTCTTGGGGCTTGGCGGCCTCGGCGGCGGGGTTTTCGGGCCGAAGGCGACGCTGGCCATCGTCTCGGGCTCGGAGAACAAGGCGCTTGAGCCGATCATCCAGGACTGGGCCTCGGCCGAGGGCGTGGAGGTCAGCGTTACCTATCTCGGCTCGGTCGATATCAGCCGCGAGCTCGGCAAGGGGCGCGAGGGGGAGTACGACGCCGTCTGGCCTGCCCATTCGCTGTGGATCGAGCTGGGCGATACGCAGAAGGTCACGAAACACCGAGAATCGATCCTGCGCTCTCCCGTCGTGCTGGGGCTGCGCAAGTCGATTGCGGAGCGGTTGGGATGGATCGGCCGCGATGACATCACGATCCAGGACATTCAGCAGGCCGCCACCGAGGGCGCGTTCCGGCTGGCCATGACCTCGGCCACCCAATCCAATTCCGGCGCCTCGGCCTATTTCGGCTTTCTCTATGCTCAGGCGGGCGACCCCGACGTGCTGACCATGGAGCATCTTGGCGAGGCCGCGGTACGCCAGGGCACCTCGAACCTGCTGGCGCAGATCGACCGCTCCTCGGGCTCGTCGGGCTGGCTGAAGGAAGCTTTCGTCGAAAACCCGGACCGCTTTGACGCGATGATGAATTACGAAGCGCTGATGATCGAGGCCAATCAGGAGATGGTGCGCCTGGGCCAAGAGCCGCTTTATGTGATCTATCCCGCCAATGGCCTGGCCGTGGCCGACAGCCCGCTCGCCTTTGTCTCGAAGGGCGATGCGGCCAAGGAGGAGGCGTTTCTGGCCCTCCAGCAGCATCTGCTGGGCTCGGCAACGCAAGAGCGGCTGCTCAGCCTCGGTCGCCGCGCCGGGCTGATCGGCCTCTCCGGCGGCGGCTCGTCTGATGTGTGGAACCCGACCTGGGGCATCGATCTCGACCGCGCCATCGCCCCGATCCCAACGCCGGAAGGGCGGGTGATCCAGGAGGCGCTGACCCTTTATCAGACCGAGCTGCGCAAACCCTCGCTGACCGTCTGGGTGCTGGACATCTCGGGCTCGATGGAGGGAGAGCCGATCGACCAGCTCAAGGACGCCATGCGCCTGCTTCTGGATCCTCAGGCGGCGGCGGTGAACCTGCTGCAGCCGTCCTCGCGGGATGTGACCATCGTGATCCCGTTCTCGAACCGGGTCGACAATGTTTGGGTGCTGGAGGGGAATGACCCCGCGGCGCTGGGCGATCTGGAGCGCAAGGTGCGCAGCCTGCGTGCTGGCGGCGGGACCGATCTCTACTATGCGCTGGGGCAAGCGTTGGAGCGGCTGGATGGCTACCACAAGGACGGCACCCTGTTCGACCACCTGCCCGCCATCATCGCGATGACCGACGGCGCCTCGGACGAGACCAACAAGGGCCCGTTGCAGGAGTATATCAACGGCCTCGCCTTCGGCCGCGATGTGCCGATCCACTCGATCGCCTTTGGCAAGGCGGATGAGCGGCAGTTGAAGGAGCTGAGCACGGCCAGCGTGGGGCGGATGTTCACCGCTGGCGAGGACCTCGCCAACGCTCTGCGCAAGGCAAAGGGCTATAACTGATGGCGCTGGCCGAGACGCCGCGGCAGATCCTGGCGGGGCTGGCGGCCTCGGCCACGTTTCTGGGTACGTTTTTCGGGCTGCATCTGGTCTGGTGGCTAGCGCTGGCCTTCGGGTTGGCGGTCTTCGCCGCATTTCTCCTGATCGTGCCGCGCAAGAAGGGGCTGGAGGAGATCGATATCGGCGACGGTATCAACGCCGCCGAGCTCAAGGCCGGGATCGAGGCGCTGACCGAGGCCGCCGCCCGGATGCGCAAACTCGCGCTCTCGGCCACGGGCGACGACAAGGCGGAGTTCTCGCGCATGGCCAAGCTGTTCGAGGCGATCCGCAGCCATCACTCGGACGATCCCAAGGATTTCAAACACACGCGCCGCTTCATCCGCCACGATCTGCCGCGCCTCGTCGACACGGCCGAGCGCTATATGCAGTTGGGCCGGAAGGCCTCCGGCACAAACCGGGACCGGGTAGCCGCCCTCGGCAGCCAGATCCGCGGCTTCGTGCCGGTGCTGGAGAAGATCGACCAGGCCTGCCTCGAGAATGATTTCCTGGCGCTCGAGGTCGAGGTGGATGTGCTCAGCGGACAATTGGACAGGCGATAGCTCATGAAACGTTCCCTTCTCGGCCTGATCATCCTGGGCGTCGTCGCGGCAGGGGCCGTGGGCGCCAGCCTGATCGATTGGAGCGCCGTGCAGCGCGCCGCACCGATCAGCCGCGACCCTGTGGATGTCGCGATCTTCTATGGCGGCGAGAAGCGCGCCCTGTTGGGCAACCCCAAAGTCGCCGAGATCATCGAGAGGCGCTACAAGATCACGCTGGACGCGATCAAGGCCGGCTCGGTCGAGATGTCCACCACGCTCGACACGACCGGCAAGGATTGTATCTGGCCCTCGAACATGGTCGCGGTCGAGCTGGCCCGGCAGGCGGGCAAACCCGTGCAGGGGGACGAGACGATCTTCAACTCGCCCATCGTCTTCTACGCCTGGGCCGAGGTGGCAGACGCGCTGACCGCGAACGGCGCCGTGGCCAAGCGCAATGACGGGTTCCTGACCGCGGATGTCTCGAAACTGGGCCTGCTGATCCGCGAGGGGGCGCGTTGGAAGGAGGATCTGGGCCTGAACATCTATGGCCCGTTCAAGGTGCTTTCGACCCACCCGGCGAAGTCCAACTCCGGCAATATCTGGTCGGGTCTGTTGGCGACCGTGTTGAATGGCGGACAGATCCCGACCGAGGACAGTCTTCCCGGTCTTCTCCCCAAGGTCCAAGCCTATTTCGACGCGATGGGGCATATGGAGGCGTCCTCCGGCGATATCTTCGAGAACTTTCTCAAGCAGGGCATGGGGGCGCGGCCCATGATCGTCGGTTATGAGAACCAGCTGATCGAGTTTCTGATCGAAAACGCCCAATACGCCGACCTGATCCGCGACAAGATCCGGGTGATCTATCCCGAGCCGACGATCTTTGCCTCGCACCCGCTGATCTCGCTGACCGGCACCTGCAAACGCCTCGTCGAAGCGCTGCAAGACCCGGAGGTTCAGGAGATCGCGTGGTCCGAACACGGCTTCCGCACCGGGCTGCTCGGTATCGAGAACGACCCCGCCGACATCCCGGTTGCCAGCCTGCCCGAGCGGGTGGACCTCGTCATCCCCATGCCCTCGGCCAGTGTCATGACCGAGGTGATCGCCGCGGTGAAGTAACATGCGCCTCGATTGGCACAGCGCGTCCCTGACTCGCGCGACCCCGGTCGATGCGGGCTATCGCGGCACTCAGAATGTACGGCGCTTCCTCAGAAGCGAATGCGGGCCGGATTTCAAGTTTGACCGGCCCTTTATGGCGTGGATTAAGGACGGCACGCCAAAGACCCTGGGCGATGTCGCCGACGAATGGCTACGCCGAAATCGCTGAGCGGCGCATCGCCCACACCGTGATCAGCCCGGCCACCGCCAGCTCGACCCAGGCCAGCGGCAGGGCCACCGCCAGGACCTCGCCCGTCGCCAGGTTCATGTTCCAAAGTCCGAGCCACAGGAGAACGAAGATCCCCGCCCAGGCGCAGGTGCCGGCGATCACGCCGTTGAGCCAGCTTGCCCCGAACCGCCCCAGATAAAGCCAACAGACCCCCGTGACAGCACCCACCAGGATCAGGTCCCAGAGGCCCCAGATCAAAAAGACCGGCAGGCTCATCGGCGCCACATCCGGCACGCCGGGGAACGCGTCGCGCATCATCGGCATCACAAAGGCGAAATAGCGGACCACCTCTGACAGGTTGATCCAGACAAAATTGACCACAAACGCCGTGGCGAGCGGGGGTGCCGGGGAACTGATCATGCTGAAAAGCATTGGCCGTCAGCCGGACCCCGTCAACGGCCCCGCACCCTGCCTCACGGCTTTCTGATGCAGGCTGCGGGGCGACCTGCTAGGGTCTGGCCACCCCATTGACGGGCGCGCAATTTTAGGTCAACACTGCTGCCTAAAATCAGGGAGAGACCGATGTTCAACTCCGGTATGAATTTTGCCCTGGGCGAGGAGATCGAGGCCCTGCGCGATACGGTTCACCGCTTTGCCCAGGACAAGATCGCCCCGCGCGCGGCGGAAATCGACGCCTCCAATACCTTTCCGCGGGATCTCTGGCCCGAGATGGGTGCCATCGGCCTGCACGGCATCACGGTGGCGGAGGAGGACGGCGGGGCGGGGATGGGCTATCTCGCCCATACCGTCGCGATCGAGGAGATCTCCCGCGCCTCCGCCTCGGTCGGGCTCAGCTATGGCGCGCATTCCAATCTCTGCGTCAACCAGATCGCGCGGAATGGGACGGCGGAGCAGAAGGCAAAGTACCTGCCCGGGCTGATCTCGGGCGACCATCTTGGGTCGCTGGCGATGTCGGAACCCAGCTCTGGCTCGGATGTCGTCTCGATGAAGCTGCGGGCGGAAAAGCGCAACGACCATTACCGGCTCAACGGCAACAAGTTCTGGATCACCAATGCCCCGACGGCCGACACGCTGGTGGTCTATGCCAAGACGGACCCAGAGGCCGGGCCGCGCGGCATCACGGCGTTTATTATCGAGTGCGGGATGGCGGGGTTCTCCACCGCGCAGAAACTCGACAAGCTGGGGATGCGCGGCTCCGACACCTGCGAGCTGGTCTTCGAGGACTGCGAGGTCCCCTTCGAGAACGTGCTGGGTGAGGAGGGGCGCGGCGTCAACGTCCTGATGTCCGGCCTCGACTACGAGCGTATCGTGCTCGCCGCCGGGCCGCTCGGCATCATGGCTGCCGCGATGGATGTGGTGGTCCCCTATACCCACGAGCGAGAGCAGTTCGGCCAACCCATCGGCACGTTCCAACTGATGCAGGGCAAGCTGGCGGATATGTACACGACGATGAACGCCTGCCGCGCTTACGTCTACGCCGTCGCCGCCGCCGCCGACCGGGGCGAGACGACCCGCAAGGACGCCGCGGGCTGCATCCTCTACGCCGCCGAAAAAGCCACCCAAGTGGCGCTGGAGGCGATCCAGGCCCTCGGCGGCAACGGCTACATCAACGACTACCCCACCGGCCGCCTGCTGCGCGACGCCAAACTCTATGAGATCGGCGCCGGCACCTCCGAAATCCGCCGCATGCTGATCGGGCGGGAGATGTTCGAGGAGACGGCGTAGTGGATCAATATCGCGAGCGAGAACGGGAGATTAATCGTGCTGCCGAGATGTCGACGGCCTATGCGCGGATCGTAATGAACAACATTTTTCTATTAAATGGAGGTGCGCTTGTCGCTCTTCCCGCTTTCCAAAGAGACCTGAAAGGACTTTTTTCTGGTGGCGGAATCGTTGTGCCAATCTTCTTTATTGTTGGATTAATGACAGGCGCAGCCTGCTCGTTAGTGACGCATTTGCAAGCGTCTCACTATCTGAGAAACGTCAAGGCCAATGGATTGAACTACAAGTCTCAAGATGACGCTAAGAACGCCCGACTAGTATTTTGGGTTTGGGGATTTGGGGCGTTTGCATACCTCTGCTTTTTCTTGGGATCAATTGTGTTAATGATCCGAATCGGATCTTCGATTTGACCTACCTCCAATCCCAGATTGTGACCTCCGGGCCATATGCCGAGAACCGGGCGGCGATGGAGGCGGCTTTGGCGGAGGCTCGGGCGGCTATTGATCTTGCGCGTGAAGGGGGTGGCGAGAGGGCCCGCGAGCGCCATGTGGCTCGGGGGAAGCTGTTGCCTCGCGACCGGGTGGAGCGGTTGCTGGATCCGGGCACGGCGTTTCTCGAGGTCGGGGCGACGGCGGCGCATGGGCTCTACAATGGCGATGCGCCGAGCGCGGGGGTGATCGCGGGTGTGGGGCAGGTGAGTGGCCGGGCCTGCATGATCCTCGCCAATGATGCCACCGTGAAGGGCGGCACCTATTATCCGATGACGGTCAAAAAGCATCTCCGCGCGCAGGAGATTGCCGAGGCCTGTCATCTGCCTTGCCTCTACCTCGTCGACAGCGGCGGTGCGAACCTGCCGAACCAGGACGAGGTCTTCCCCGACCGCGACCATTTCGGACGGATCTTTTTCAATCAGGCCAACATGTCCGCCAAGGGCATCGCGCAGATCGCCGTGGTGATGGGGAGCTGCACCGCGGGCGGCGCCTATGTCCCCGCCATGTCCGACGAGACGATCATTGTGGAGGGGCAGGGGACGATCTTCCTCGCCGGGCCGCCTCTGCTGAAGATGGCCACCGGAGAAGTCGTCAGCGCCGAGGATCTGGGCGGCGGCGATGTGCATACCCGCCTGTCGGGCGTCGCGGATCATCTGGCACGGGATGACGATCACGCGCTGGCGCTGGCCCGGCGGGCGGTGGCGCGGCTGGGGCGGGGACCGTCGCTGGCGCTGGCTGAGGCGCGGCCCCCGGCCTATGACCCTGACGAGA
Source organism: Pseudomonadota bacterium (assembly GCA_038524325.1). GTDB lineage: Bacteria > Pseudomonadota > Alphaproteobacteria > Rhodobacterales > Rhodobacteraceae > Thermohalobaculum. The sequence goes on along the minus strand of JBCBIS010000002.1, from coordinate 57,437 downwards.
TCCTCGGCATTGTCCCTGCGTCCCTGCGAACGCCCTATGACATCCGCGAGGTGATTGCGCGGGTCGTCGATGCCTCGGAGTTCGACGAGTTCAAGCGGCGGTTCGGCGAGACCATCGTCACCGGCTTCGCCACCATCCACGGGATCGACTGCGGCATTGTCGCGAATAACGGCGTGCTGTTTTCGGAAAGCGCGCAGAAGGCCGCGCATTTCATCGAGCTTTGCTCCCAGCGGCGCACGCCACTGGTCTTTCTGCAAAACATCACCGGCTATATGGTCGGACAGAAATACGAGGCCGAGGGGATCGCCAAGCACGGCGCCAAGATGGTGACGGCGGTGGCGACCACCTCGGTGCCCAAGGTGACGGTGCTGGTCGGCGGCAGCTTTGGCGCGGGGAATTACGGGATGTGCGGGCGGGCTTACTCCCCCCGCTTCCTCTGGACCTGGCCGAACAGCCGCATCTCGGTGATGGGCGGAGAACAGGCCGCCGGCGTCCTGGCCCAAGTCCGCCGCGACGGGATCGAGCGCAAGGGCGGGACGTGGAGCGAGGCCGAGGACACCGCCTTCAGAAAGCCGATAATCGACCAGTTCGAGGAGCAAGCCCACCCTCTTTACGCCTCTGCCCGCCTCTGGGATGACGGCATCATCGACCCGCGCAAAACCCGAGACGTCCTCGCCGTCTCCCTCGCCGCCTCCCTCCAAGCCCCGATCCCGGAAACCCGGTTCGGGGTGTTTCGGATGTGATGATGATCCTCGTTCCCAACCTGTTCTACCGATGCGCAGAACCCGGCAATCAGTGCGGAGCGGGTGATGTTCTCTAAGATCCTCATCGCCAATCGGGGGGAGATTGCGTGCCGGGTGATCCGGACGGCGCGGTCATTGGGTGTGCGGACGGTGGCGGTTTATTCCGACGCGGATGCGCAGGCGCTGCATGTCGAGATGGCGGATGAGGCGGTTTGGATCGGCGGGGCTGCGGCCTCGGACAGCTATCTGAACGGTCAGCGGATCGTCGCGGCGGCGCTGGCCACCGGGGCGGAGGCGGTGCATCCGGGCTATGGGTTCCTCTCCGAGAACCCGGAGTTTGTGGAGGCGGTCGAGGCCGCGGGGCTCACCTTTATCGGCCCGCCTGCCTCTGCCATCCGCGCCATGGGCCTGAAGGATGCCGCGAAACGGGCGATGGAGGCGGCGGGCGTGCCGGTGGTGCCCGGCTATCACGGCGACAGTCAGGTCCCCGCTTTCCTGGCGGAGGAGGCGCTGACAATCGGCTATCCCGTCCTCATCAAGGCCCGCGCGGGCGGCGGCGGCAAGGGGATGCGGCTGGTCGAGGCGCCCGCCGATTTTGCAGCCGCACTCGAAGGCGCGCAGCGCGAGGGGCAGGCGAGTTTCGGCGACCCCGCCTGTCTGGTCGAGAAATTCATCCCCCAGCCGCGTCATATCGAGATCCAAGTCTTTGGCGATGCCCATGGCAATGTGGTGCATCTGTTCGAGCGCGATTGCTCGCTGCAACGCCGTCATCAGAAGGTGATCGAGGAAGCCCCGGCCCCCGGCATGCCGCAGGATGTCCGCGCCGCCATGGGCAACGCCGCGGTCGAGGCCGCCCGCGCCATCGGCTATCAGGGGGCCGGCACGGTGGAGTTCATCGTCGATGGCTCCGGCCCGCTCCGCACGGATGGGTTCTGGTTCATGGAGATGAACACCCGCCTTCAGGTCGAACACCCGGTGACCGAAGCGATCACCGGCCTGGACCTGGTCGCCCTGCAATTGCGGGTCGCGGCGGGCGAGCCTCTGCCCTTCACGCAGCAGGATCTCTTGATCACCGGACATTCGTTCGAAGCGCGGCTCTATGCCGAGGATCCGGCGAAGGGGTTCCTGCCCGCCACCGGGCGGCTGGCGCATCTGATGTTTCCCGATGGGGTGCGGGTCGATACCGCTGTGCGCGCAGGCGATGTGATCACGCCCCATTACGACCCGATGATTGCCAAGCTGATCAGCCACGGACCGACCCGCAGTATTGCCCTCGCCCGCCTCACCGCCGCGTTGGACGCGACCGAGGTTGCCGGGAGCACGACCAATCTGGCCTTTCTGGCGGCGCTGACCCGGCACGAGGGGTTTGCCCGCGGAGAGGTGGATACGGGCCTGATCGGACGGGATCTCGAAGCGCTGCTGGCCGAGGACGTCCCGCCGGTCGCCCTTGCGGTCGCGGCGCTGGAGGCGCTTCGTCCGGCGGGGGGCGCGGGGCCGTTCGCCTCGCTGGGCGCCTGGCGGCTCTGGGGCCCGGCGCGGCAGCATGTTCGGTTTCTGATGGAGGGAGAGGAGGTGGGGGTCGACGTTACCATCGCCCCCGACGGGACGCACCGGTTCGAGGCGGCGGCGGGGCTCGATCTCACTTGCGCCGTGGCGCAGGATGGCGCGGGCTGGCGGTTGCGGGCTGAGAGGCATCAGTTCTCGGCCCGGGCCGTGCGAAGTGGGGCGACAATCACCTGCTTCCTATCCGGTCGCACCTGCCGCTTCACGCTCGCCGATCCGCTGGCAACCACCGAAAGCGAGGCGGCCGATGGCGACCGGGTGCTCGCGCCCATGTCGGGTCTGATCAAGCGGGTCACGGCCCGCGCGGGCGCACAGGTTGCCAAGGGTGAAGCGCTGGTGGTGCTGGAGGCCATGAAGATGGAACATACCCTCACGGCCCCGCGCGACGGGGTGTTGGCCTCGGTTCCGGTTGCCGAGGGCGCGCAGGTCGAGGAGGGCACCCTGGTGGCAGCCCTGAAGGTGGCCGATGCGTGAGCGTTCGCACGCCCCCCGCATCGGGTGCCAGCGATCGGGGGCGGCGAAGAAAGGCCACGCGGCATGAACGACCGCGTGACCCTGTTCGAGATGGCGCCCCGCGACGGGTTGCAGAACGAGATGCGGGTGATCCCGACCCGGGATAAGATCCGCCTGATCGACATGCTCTCGGCCGCCGGGCTCAGCCATATCGAGGCGGCGAGTTTCGTCAGCCCGAAATGGGTGCCGCAAATGGCCGATGGCGCCGAGGTGATGGCGGGGATCACGCGCGCGCCCGGGGTCACCTATGCGGTGCTGACGCCGAACGAGAAGGGCTATGCCCGCGCCCGCGCCGCCGGGGCGGAGATGGTGGCGATCTTCGCCGCTGCGACGGAGGGGTTCGCCCGGGCCAATCTCAACCGCTCGGTCGAGGGCGCCTTGGATCTGTTCCGCCCGGTGGCGGAAGCGGCCCTGGCCGACGGCGTGGCGCTGCGCGGCTATGTCTCCTGCGTCACCGACTGCCCTTATGAGGGCGCGGTTGCCCCGGGCGCAGTCGCTCGGGTGGCCGAGGCTCTGGCCGATATGGGCTGTGCCGAGATCTCGCTGGGCGACACCATCGGCAAGGGCACGCCGGAGAGCGTGGCGGCGATGCTGGAGGCCGTTCTGGCCGTCTTGCCGGCCGAGCGTCTGGCCGGGCATTTCCACGACACCGGCGGCCGGGCGGTGGAGAATATCTCGGTCAGCCTCGACCGGGGCCTGCGCGTCTTCGATGCCTCGGCCGGCGGGCTGGGCGGGTGCCCCTATGCGCCGGGCGCCAAAGGCAATGTGGCGAGCGAGGCCTGTGTGGCGCTGTTCGACCGGCTGGGGCTGCAACACGGTCTCGACGCCGCGCGCCTGGCCGAAGCCGGGACCTTCGGCCGCTCGCTGCGGAGCGGGTGATGGGACGGAGGCAGCAATCTGTACCGTCACTATGCGCGCCTCGATCCGCGCAGATCAGGGATGCAGCGTGGATTTTGCGGTCCGGTTCACTGTGTGCCGGGCGCGGTCACGGTGAAACCTGCAACAGGCGTCATCCTCGTCGCGACGATGCTTCGACGGAGTACTCTGGCCCCCATCGGCTCGAGCCTTGATTGACCCCTTCGGAGACACTTGCGATGCCCTATGAGACCCTCGACCTGCAGCTTGATGCGCGCGGCGTCGCCTATGTCACGCTGAACCTGCCGGAGAAGCGTAACGCCATGTCGGCGGAGATGATCGCGGAACTGACCGATCTCGCCCGCACCATTGGGGCGGCGCGGGAGACCCGGGCGATGGTGCTGTCCGGGGCGGGCAAGGTGTTTTGCGCCGGAGGAGATCTCGCCTGGATGCAGGCCCAGATTGCCGCCGACCGGGCGGGCCGCATCGTCGAGGCGACGAAGCTGGCCGAAATGCTGCGCGCGCTGAACGAGATGCCGACCCCCCTGATCGGCCGCGCCCATGGCGGAGCGTTCGGCGGCGGGGTCGGGCTGCTCTCGATCTGCGATGTCGCGGTGGCGGCGGAAGGCACGCGGTTCGGTCTGACCGAGACCCGGCTGGGCCTGATCCCCGCCACCATCGGTCCTTATGTCATTGCCCGCATGGGCGAGGGCCGGGCGCGGCGGATCTTTATGTCTTCGCGCCTTTTCGATGCTGCGGAGGCGGTTGCTTTGGGCCTGATCGCCGTTGCGGTGCCAGAGGCGGAGCTTGACGCTGCGATCGAGGCCCAGGTGGCCCCCTATCTCGCCGCAGCCCCGGGAGCAGTCGGAGCCGCGAAGGCCCTGGCCCGGCATCTCGGCCCCAGCATCGACGATCAGGTGATCGCCGAAACGATCGAGCGCCTCGCGGACACCTGGGAGACCGAGGAAGCCGCCGCAGGGATTACCGCCTTTTTGGAGAAACGCGCGCCGCCCTGGGCGTGAAGCCCGCGCGCCCGGTTTTCATGAAACCTTTGTGACGGCGCGTCTTGCCCCTCCCGCCCCGGCAGGCGGGAATGCTAAGCACCCGCCCTGAAGGAGACCACCTTGGCTGAAAAACTCGCGCGCCCCTTGCAGGATTGCGTCATGATGGCGTTTCCAACCCCGATCACGGTCTACGAATGGCCCGAGAGCGGGGATCTGAACCGGCAACTCGCCGAGATTGTCTTTGCCGAGGAAGCCTCCGCCCCCAGCCTGGGCAAAAGCAATGTCGGCGGCTGGCATTCTCCGAACGATTTCATCCTGCGCGACACACCGCCGATGCGCCAGTTGATCGACCGGGCCCGGACCATGACGGGTGAGCTGACCCGGGCGTTTCGCGCGCCGAAGAACTATGGCTTCAAGATCGAGGGTTGGGCCAACGTGCTGCGCCGTGGGCAGTACAACAACATCCACAACCACCCAAACTGCACCTGGTCCGGGGTCTATTATGTCACCGGCAATCCACCCCCCGATCCGGAGGAGGACACCGGCTTCAGCGGCAAGATCGAATTCCACGACCCCCGCCCCGGCGCGACGATGAGCTTCTCGGAAGATGACAAGCTGCAGCGCCAATTGCTGCTGAGCCCGAAGGCGGGAACGATGATCATGTTCCCCTCTTGGCTGCATCACAGCGTGCACCCCTATTTCGGGCGCGAGGCACGGATCTCAATTGCTTTCAATGTGATCATTTCCTGACAGAGCCTTCCGCCTGGTGGAATTACGCTCTTGTCGCACCTGCAATATCTTTCCATTTGCGTGGAGCTGACCATTTCCACCGAGGGATATCGGATCTTAGGAGGATGAGATGGAAGCGTCGCAGCGCGGCATGTCGGTTGAAGTTATGGCAGGTTTGTTACTGGCCGCTGCTGCGGTTGCAGGGGCGCTCTCGGAGAATATCGGCCTGCTCAAACCCTATTACGACATGCTCCTGACGGCGAATTTCACTGTGGCGGTCGAGGAAGCGTCGATCTCGAAGCCCCTCCTGCTGTGGATCAATGACGGCCTGATGGCCATCTTCTTCTTGTTCGTCGCCTTGGAGATCAAGAAAGAGGTCGCCGTCGGCGCGCTGAGCGACTGGAAACGGGCGGCCCTGCCCGTGTCGGGCGCCGTTGGCGGGATGGCGATCCCGGCCCTGGTGTTTGTCGGTATTGTCGGCATCGACAGCGCCGAAGCGCGGGGCTGGGCGATCCCGGCCGCGACCGACATTGCCTTCGCCCTGGGTGTGCTGTCTCTGTTTGGCAGCCGTGTCCCGGCCTCGTTGAAGGTCTTTCTTCTGGCGCTCGCGATCGTCGACGATCTCGCGGCGATCGTGATCATCGCTCTGTTCTACACGGCCAATCTGTCGGTCGAGGCGCTCGGCCTCGGCGCACTCGGGCTCGCGGGTCTCTTGGTCCTCAACGTCGCGAAGGTTCGCCAAATTGCGCCTTACATCCTGGTGGGACTGTTCTTGTGGGTCTGCGTGCTGAAATCGGGTGTGCACGCCACATTGGCCGGTGTCGCACTGGGCTTCGCGATTCCGATCAAGAAGGATGAAAACGGCTATTCGCCGCTGATCACGATGAAGACGGGTCTCTACCCCTGGGTGGCCTTCTTGGTGATGCCGGTCTTCGCATTTGCCAATGCCGGGGTGCCTCTGGGCGGGCTGACCTGGGCCGATATGACGGCGCCGCTGACCCTCGCGATCATGGCCGGCCTGTTCATCGGCAAACAGATCGGCGTGTTCGGCTTCGCGGTGGCTGCCATGCGGCTCGGGATCGCCAAAGCGCCCGAGGGCGCGTCGTTGGCGCAGATCTACGGTGTCTCGTTGCTGGCCGGTATTGGCTTTACGATGAGCTTGTTCATCGGCACGCTGGCCTTCTCGGATGTCGAGCATCAGAACGCGGTGCGCCTGGGCGTGATCTCGGGCTCGCTCCTCTCAGGCGTTCTCGGCGCCCTGGTTCTCGCGACGTCCGGGCGGAAGATGGCTGAGAAGGCCCCCGCCTCTTCGCCCTCCGCGCAACCGACCTGACAGTCAAGATGACGGGCAGGTGACGCTGTTTTCTCTTGCGGTGGCGGAGGGCGTGGGCCAACATCTGGGGGTGCGAGACCAAAGGACCTTTAGATATCGTGCCCATTCCCTCTCAGACCACCGCCGCGATGACGGTTTCTGAGCCCGGTACGATGAATGAGACGGTTGTCGAGTTCCCCGACAACCGCGTTCTGGTCGAGCTTTGCGGCGAATACGACAAGAACCTCACCCGGTTGGAACAGGGCTTCGATGTCGTCATCATGCGCCGGGGCAACGTCTTGGCACTGCATGGAAACGCAGGCGCACGGGAGGCGGCGCGCCAGGGCCTGGAAGCCATCTATGACCGGCTCGAGCAGGGCCGCGGGTTGGAGCAGGGCGATCTCGACGCACTGATCCGCATGGGGCAGTTCCCGGCCGAAGCTGCCGAACCAGGCCCGGCGCAGCTTGACATGTTCCCCGGCGGACGGTTGGAGATCCGCACCAAGAAAAAGGTGATCGAACCCCGCTCGGCCCAACAGCGTGCCTATGCGGTCGATTTGTTCAACCGAGAACTGGTTTTCGGCATTGGCCCGGCGGGGACAGGCAAGACCTATCTGGCCGTGGCCGCCGCCGTGTCGATGTTCAGCGACGGGCTGGTGGACAAGATCATCCTCTCGCGCCCTGCGGTCGAGGCGGGTGAGCGGCTGGGGTTCCTGCCCGGCACCGAGAAAGAGAAGATGGACCCCTATATGCGCCCGCTCTACGACGCGCTGGGCGACATGCTGCCGGGCAAACAGCTTACCAAGCTGATGTCGCCCGAGGAGGGCAAGATCGAGATCGCGCCACTGGCGTTCATGCGCGGGCGGACCCTCTCGAACGCCTTCATCGTGCTGGACGAGGCGCAGAACACCACGCCGATGCAGATGAAGATGTTCCTCACCCGGATGGGAGAGGGGAGCCATATGGCGATCACCGGCGATCCCACTCAGATCGACCTGCCCCGCGGCACCGAGAGCGGGTTGGTCGAAGCGCTGCGCATTCTCGACGGGGTTGACGGGATCGGGTTTACCAAATTCACCGCCGATGACGTGGTGCGCCATCCGATGGTGGCGCGCATCATCAAGGCCTATGACCGGGCCTATGACCAATCCGGGGGGCGGTGAGGGCCCCATGCCCCTGATCGACATCGTGGTCGAGGAGCCAGGCTGGTCGGCCCTTCCCCTGGCTGAATGCGCCGAAACCGCCGCCCTCCTGGCGCTGGAGGCGCAGGGCCTCGCACCGGAGGGGTTCGAGATCAGCCTGCTCGCCTGCGATGATACCCGGATCGCCGAGCTGAATACCGAGTTTCGGGGCAAGCCCGCGGCGACCAATGTCCTATCCTGGCCCGCCTTCGATCTCGCCCCCGCCACGCCGGGCGAGCGGCCCGACCTGCCCCCTGCGCAGGGCTTCGGCGGCCCGTTGCCGCTCGGCGATGTGGCCATTGCGCTGCAGACCGTCAGCGCCGAGGCGGAAAGCGCGTCAATTCCCTTGAAAAGCCACGTCACCCACCTGATCTTACACGGATGTTTGCATTTACTGGGGTTTGATCACCAGAGCGATGCAGACGCTGCGGTGATGGAAGGGATCGAGACGGCCGCTTTGGCCCGCATCGGTGTTCCAGACCCGTATGGGACCCGAGGCGCCGCGGCGCCCCAGCCAGGCGGGAGGCCGGATGTTTAGGCCAGCCCGCGAGAGAAGGACGATGGACGCGAGCGACAGTCCACCAAGCTCCGCCACCGCTGACACAGCGGATGCGGGGACGAGACGCGGGCCGGATGGGCCGCGCGCCTCGAAACACCCCTCCCCTCCTGCCGATCCGGCCGATCCCGAGCCGAGTTCTAGCGGCTCCCTGTTCTCTGGTCTGCTGACGCGACTGTTGGGCGGGGGCAAGGCGGAAGAGGCGCACGGCGAAGGGGCGGACCCTTTGCAGCGCGACAAGGCCACCCCGGCCGAGCGGGTCATGATCGGCAACATCATGCGCCTGCGCGAGCTGCGGATCTCGGACGTCATGACCCCCAGGGCGGATATCGAGGCGATCTCGGACGAGGCCAGCCTCGACGAAGCCATGGCCGCCTTCGAACGCGGCGGGTTTTCGCGCCTGCCGGTGTTCCACGAAACGCTGGACGATCCGGTCGGCTTTATCCACCTGAAGGATCTCGCCCTGCGCTATGGGGTCGGCTGCCAGCGCAACGGAGCCGACTTCAAACCGGCCGACCACCTGCACCAGGCGCTGTTCGTGCCCCCATCGATGCGGATCGCCGCGTTGCTGCAGCGGATGCAGGGCGCGCGCGTGCATATGGCGCTGGTGATCGATGAGTTCGGCGGCGTGGATGGCCTCGTCACCATCGAGGATCTGGTCGAGCAGATCGTCGGCGACATAGAAGACGAGCACGATCAGGATGAAAGCGAACAGTGGCGCGAGGCGGCTCCGGGGGTCTACACGGTCGATGCCCGCGCCGATATCGGCGATTTTGAGGAAGCAACCAAGATCATCCTGCGCCCCGACGATTGGGAGGAGGATGCCGACACGCTGGGCGGTCTGGTCTTCATGCTCTCCGGCCGGGTGCCGGCCAGGGGCGAGGTGATCTCGCACCCCCATGGCCATGAATTCCTGATCACCGATGCCGACCCGCGCCGGATCAAGAAGCTGCGGCTGACCCTGAACGGCGCGACCAACCGTCCCGCATCACGCGAGGCGGCGGAGTGACCGCAAGGCGCTGATGGAACGCGTGCTCGAGCCTTCGGCGTCCGTCGGTCCGGTCGCCCGGTTCCGCGCCTTGGGCCGCTGGTGGCGGATGTTGATTGGCCTGGTGGCAGGGGCCGTTCTGACCCTCGGCCACGCTCCAGTTGACCTTCCCTGGGGGTTCTTCCTCGCCGTTCCGATCATGGTGTGGCTGGTGGCTGCGGCCGAAACCTGGCGGCAGGCCGCCTGGGCAGGGTGGTCGGTTGCCTTTGGCTATTTCGTCACCGGCTTGCATTGGCTCGGCCATGCCTTCCTGGTCGATGCCGAGAAGTTCGCCCTGCTGATGCCCCTGGGCGTTGCGGGCTTGCCGGCCTTTCTGGGCCTGTTCTGGGCGCTTGCTTTCGCCCTCGCGTGGCGGTTCTGGCCGCGTGGCGGGGTGGCGCAGGTGCCGGCCCTCGCTGCCTGGCTGATGCTGGCCGAGCTAGCCCGCGGTCATGTGCTGACCGGTTTCCCCTGGGCGCTGCCGGCCTATGCCTGGACCGAGACGCCACTGCTGCAAGCGGCGAGTTGGGCGGGGCCTTACGGGCTTAGTCTGATCGTTCTGTTGCTGGCGGGCTGGCCGCTGGTGGCCATGGCGGCGCGGCGCTGGGCAGTGGCAGGCGCGACCTTGGCGGTTTTCGCCGCGCTCTGGGCCTGGGGCATGGCGCGGGTGCCGGAGGCGCCTCAAAACCTTGAGGGACAGCCGCTGATCCGGATCGTGCAACCGAACGCGCCGCAGCATATGAAATGGGATCCGCAGCATGCGCCGGTCTTCTACCGCCGCCTGTTGGCCCACTCCGCAGAACCGGCCGAAAGCGTCAGCGGACGGCCCGATCTGATCCTCTGGCCAGAGATGGCGGTGACGTTTCCGGTGGCCGACTACCCCGAGGCCGCCGCCCAGATCGCCGAGGCCGCCGCCGGCGCGCCGGTGATCCTCGGCAGTTTCCACCCTGAGCGCAGCGGGCCAGAGACTGAGTGGCTGAACGCGCTGGTCACCGTGATCCCTGATGGCACGATCGGCCCGCGCTATGACAAGCACCATCTGGTCCCCTTCGGCGAATACATGCCAATGAAGGAGGTGATGAGCGCCATCGGGCTACAGCAACTCGCGCAACATGGCGGGCTGAGCGCCGGCACGGGCCCCGCGGCGTTGAGTGTCGCCGGTCTGCCCCGTTTCGCCGCCACGGTGTGCTATGAGATGATCTTTCCTCACCAGATCATCGGCCCTGGCCCCCGACCGGACTGGATCCTGACCATCACCAATGATGCCTGGTTCGGCGGCTTCGCCGGGCCGCAGCAGCACCTCGCCCAGGCCAAGTTCCGTGCCGTCGAACAGGGCTTGCCGGTCGCGCGTGCCGCGAATACCGGCATCTCAACAATCCTAGATAGTTATGGCCGCATGCAAGCACAGTTGTCACTCCATCGTGACGGATATCTCGATCAAAGATTGCCCCCGGCAGGTCCCAAGACAATTTACAGCTTTTCAGGTAACTTCCCTGCATTACTCGCCTGTGGGCTGCTGATTTTTGTCACGATACGGAACAATTCCAGGCGAAATGCGTTTGACAATTGCGACGCCCGCTGATGAATTGAATTCGTGCTGCAGGGCAGATGAGGGTCTGCCAGCGGGACACTGGGGGATGGGGAGGTACCGATGTGCCTTCCAACGGGGTGATGTCGTGGGGAAATCTGCTGATCAAATCGATGCTCACATCGGGGGCAGGGTGCGCCTGCGCCGGGTGATGAAGAATATGAGCCAGGACCAGTTGGGCGTTGCCCTGGGCCTGACCTTCCAACAGGTGCAGAAATACGAGAAGGGGTTGAACCGGATCGGAGCGGGACGGCTCTATCACATCGCTCGGATCCTCGATGTGACCCCGGCGTTTTTCTATGAAGGCTTGCCCGAGACACATGTCGGTGACAGCGATCCCGTCACCCAGGCCCGCGAGACGGAAGTGACCGCGTTTCTTTCGACGCCCGAGGGTTATGCGATCATCGAGGCGTTTGGCCGGATCAGCGACGTCACTGTACGCCGCCGGGTGGTCGATTTGGTCCGCGCGATCAGCGAAAGCCCCGCATGACCATTGCCGCTCGGTACCACGCAGGTGCCGCGGACCGAGGGTTGGGCGTTGGCTGTGTCGCACTGGCCGGGGCGGCACCGTTTTCTTGACCCTTCCCGTCCGCCCGTGGCATAGACCGCCGCGCCGCGGGATCTGACCTGCGCCCGATCCGCAGAAGGAGACCGTCTTCCATGGCCCGCGACAGCTATCTTTTTACCTCCGAATCCGTCTCTGAAGGCCATCCGGACAAGGTGTGCGACCAGATCTCGGACGCGATCATCGACATGATCCTGCGCCGCGAGCCGGAGGCCCGCGTTGCGGTGGAGACCGCAGCCACCACCAACAAGGTGGTGATGATGGGCGAGGTGAAGATCAGCCCGGACAACGCCGTCGCGGACGATGAATTCATCGAGGAAGCCCGCCAGACGATCAAGAAAATCGGCTATATGCAGAAGGGGTTTCACTTCAAGACTTGCTCGATCGACACTTACATCCACGAGCAGTCGGCGGATATCGCCCAAGGCGTCGACGCCGCCGACAACAAGGACGAGGGCGCCGGCGACCAGGGCATTATGTTTGGCTTTGCGACCAACGAGACGCCGGAGCTGATGCCAGCGCCGATCCTGTTCTCGCACCGCATCCTGCGCCTGATGGCCGAGGCGCGCCATTCGGGCGCAGCACCCCAGCTGGGCCCTGATGCGAAGAGCCAGGTGACGGTTGAATACCGCGACGGCAAACCGGTGCGGGCAGATACTATTGTGGTGTCGACCCAGCATGCCGACGGGCTCGACAGCGCCGATGTGCGCGCGATTGTCGAACCCTATGCCCGGCAGGCCCTGCCCGAGGGGTTCATCGACGCAAACACCATCTGGCACGTCAACCCGACCGGGCGCTTTGTGATCGGCGGGCCGGATGGCGATGCGGGCCTGACCGGGCGCAAGATCATCGTGGACACCTATGGCGGGGCGGCCCCCCATGGCGGTGGCGCCTTTAGTGGCAAGGATCCGACGAAGGTCGACCGCTCGGCCGCCTATGCCGCGCGCTATGTCGCCAAGAACGTTGTGGCCGCGGGTCTGGCGGAGAAATGCTGCCTGCAGCTCTCCTATGCCATCGGCGTGCCCGAGCCGCTGTCGATCTATGTCGATGCCTATGGCACCGAGAAGGAGGATCCGGCCAAGATCGAAGCCGCCATCCGCGAAGTCATCAGCCTGACGCCGCGGGGCATCCGCACCCATCTGGGCCTCAACAAGCCGATCTATCAGCGCACCGCCGCCTATGGCCATTTCGGGCGTGAGCCAGATGCCGAGGGCGGGTTCTCCTGGGAGAAAACCGATCTGGTGGACGCGCTGAAGGCGGCGATCTGAGGTCAGCCGATGGCCGAACCGCAGGGATGGGAGAGGCTGTCTCCGGGCGATCGGTTCGAAGGTCGGTCGGAGCGCGGTACCGTTCTGATCAATTTCGAGACAGGCGCCTGCGCCGAGGGCTATGACCGCGACGGCTGGGGGCAGGCGCCAGGAGGTCTGCTGATCGAAGACGCCGCGCTTGGCCTTGTCCGGCTCCCGCGATCTTGCTTCGACGCCTCGGAATGAGCCCGGAACGCGAAGACGGCGCGCCTTGGCGCAACTTTTACGGGCGGCGGCATGGCAAGACCCTGCGCAAGGGACATGCCGCCTTGCTCGAGACCCGGTTGGGCGATCTCTCGCTCCCCGGGGTCGGTTGGGACGAGAATCCGAATCGCACCGCGATCGACCCCTCAGCCCTGATTCCCGGCACCCGTGGAACCTGGCTCGAGATCGGCTTCGGCTCGGGCGAGCATATGCTGGCCGAGGCGGAGGCCAACCCCGAGATCGGGATCCTCGGTTGCGAGGCCTTCATGAATGGCGTCGCCACCCTGCTGGCGCATATCGAACGGGCCGGGACGGGCAATATCCGCCTCCATCCCGGCGATGCGCGGGATCTGATGGATGTGCTGCCTCCCGCCAGCCTCGCCCGGGTCTATCTGCTCTATCCCGATCCCTGGCCAAAGAAGCGGCATTGGAAGCGGCGCTTTGTCGGGCCCGACAATCTCGATCAGATCGCACGGGTCATGGCGCCGGGGGCAGAGTTGCGCATCGCCACCGACATCCCCGACTATGTCCGCCACACGCTGGAACATCTGATCCCCGATCCGCGCTTTGACTGGCTGGCGCGCGGACCCAGCGATTGGCGCCAGCCCTGGCCCGGCTGGCCCTCGACCCGCTACGAGCAGAAAGCGCTGCGCGAGGGCCGGGTGCCACATTATCTCCGCTTCCGCCGGGTCTAGCCGCAAAGGCCCAATTGGGGCGCCAATCCTGCCACATGCCCGCCCAATTTGAGGGGGATCAAGGCACAGGTCGCAGGGGCAGACCGGGTTCGGTGGATGCTGCGCACCGAGACAGATCCGGTTTGAATGCGACCGAGTGCGAGGGTGAGTGCGCGGGAACAGGACCCCGGCGGTATGGGCCACTGCCGGGGGCGGGTGGGGGCACTGGTCCGCGCCGCTTCGCCGGGCGTCGGCTCCCTTAACAGGGCCGGCGCCCTTTCCTTGCGCACCCTTGCAGCTTGCACGCGAAAGCACCTTTCTTGCGGCCCAGCATCGCTGTATATCGCGTTCTGTCCCGCATAACGGAAACCGACCATGTCTTCATCCCTGCCGCTCAGCCCGCTCACCATCCACCCCTCGGCGGGGCTGAAGGGCACGGTGGTGATTCCCGGCGACAAATCGGTCTCGCACCGGGCGCTGATCTTCGGCACGCTCGCCGTCGGCGAGACGGTGGTCAGCGGTCTCCTGGAAGGCGAGGACGTGCTGGCGACCGCTGCGGCTATGCGCGCTTTCGGCGCCGAGGTGACCCGCGACGCCCAGGGGGTCTGGCACATCCACGGCGTCGGGGTGGGTGGCCTGGCCGAGCCTGACCAGGTGATCGATTGCGGAAATGCCGGGACCGGGGTGCGGCTGATCATGGGAATGATGGCCACGACACCCATCGCCGCGACCTTCACCGGGGATGCCTCGCTGCGCCGCCGGCCGATGGGGCGAATCCTGGACCCGCTGCGCCTGTTCGGCGCGGTCAGCGCGGGCCGTGACGGAGGGCTTTTGCCCCTGACCCTGACCGGAGTGGCCGAGCCGGTGCCGGTTGAATACCGCTTGCCCATCGCCTCGGCCCAGGTGAAATCCGCCGTATTGCTGGCCGGGCTGAACGCGCCGGGCGAGACCGTGGTGATCGAGGGCGAGGCGACCCGCGACCATACCGAACGGATGCTCCGCGGCTTTGGCGCCGAAGTGGCTGTTGAGGATGTCCCGGAGGGTCGCGCGATCCGCCTGACCGGCCATCCGGAACTCACCCCCCAGTCCATCGCCGTGCCGCGCGACCCGTCCTCCGCGGCGTTTCCGCTGGCGGCGGCGTTGATCTCACCCGGCGGTGAGGTCAGCGCGCCAAATATCTGCCTGAACCCGACCCGGGCGGGTTTCTATCAGACGCTCGAGGATATGGGCGCGGATCTGGCCCGGCATCAGGCGCGCGAGGAGGGGGGCGAGCCGGTGGCCGATCTGGTCGCCCGCCACGCGCCCCTGCGCGGTGTCGAGGTGCCGCCAGAGCGCGCGCCGAGCATGATCGACGAATACCCGGTGCTCGCCTGCCTCGCCGCCTATGCCGAGGGTGATACGGTGATGCGCGGCATCGCTGAGCTGCGCGTTAAGGAGAGCGACCGGATTGCCGCCACCGTGGCCGGGCTGCGCGCCAACGGGGTCGCGGTGACCGAGCATGAAGACGGCATGACCGTGCATGGCCGCGGGCCCGAGGGCGTGCCGGGTGGCGGCACGGTCGTGACGCATCTCGACCACCGCATCGCCATGGCCTTCGCTTGCCTGGGCCTTGGCGCGCGGGAGGCCGTCTCGGTCGATGACGCGGCGCCGATCGCCACCTCCTTCCCCGGCTTTGTCGGGATGATGCGCGAGCTTGGCGCGGAACTGACCGAGGATGCGGCGTGAGCGGGGACAGCGCGGGAGCGGGCGCATGATCTTGAACCGCGCCCTGATCGGCCTGTTTCTCGCCGCTATCGGGCTGGGTATGGCGGTGCGGCTGATCCCGCTCGTCTCCGACCCATCGGTGCTGACCCAGATCTTCGTGACCGAGGATGGCTATCTGCTGCTGACCGTTGCGCGCAATCTGGCGCTGGGCAACGGGTTGAGCGTGGCGGAGGGGACCATTGCAACCAACGGGATCCAACCGCTGGCGACCTTCCTCTATGCGCTCCCCTATCTGGCGACCGGAGGCGACAAGGTTGCCGGGCTCTGGGGCGTGATGGCGCTGGCCGTGCTGATCTCGGCTGCGGTGACCTGGGCGGTCTGGCGCTTTGCCTTTCGCGCCCTGGCGGTGGTGCCGGGCGAGGGCGGTGCCCTGCCCTTGTTGACCGCCGCGCTTTGGGTGGCGGGGCCCTTGCTGCTGTTGCACGCGATGAACGGGCTCGAAACCGGGCTCTACACCCTGATGGTGCTGTGCACTGTGCTCTATGCCGGGCATCTCTTCCAGAGGCGCGAGGGGTTTTCCTGGGGCGACCGGATCGTGCTGGGCCTGCTGCTGGGACTGGTCTTCCTGGCCCGCAATGATGGCGCGTTTCTGGTCGCGGCCCTGCTCGGCACCCGCTTTGTCCAGCGGCTGATCTCGGGCGGGCTGGTGCGGGGCCTCTCGGATGTGGTGCCCCCCGGCCTGCTCAGCCTGGCCATCGCCGCACCTTGGCTTGCCTACAACTACACGCTCACCGGATCGATCATCCCGATCAGCGGGCAGGCACAATCCCTGAAAGCGGGGTTCGCCGACAATCTGGCGCTATCGCCGGTCAAGCTGTTCGAGACGATGTTCCCGATGCTGCCCCTGCCCGGCTCGGTCGAGGCGATCCCGCTGGTGCCTCCTATTGCCGGCGCCGTGGTTGCCGTGATCGCCCTTGCCTATCTGCTGCGCCGGCTGAGCGTGGCCGACGGGTATCGTTGGGCGGTGCTGGCCTATGCGCTCTATGGCTGCGCGATCTTTGCCTATTACAGCCTGTTCTTCGGCGCGCCGCATTTCCTCAGCCGCTATTTCGCGCCGATGGCGCCGCTGTTGATCGCGGCAGCGGTCTGGGTCGGGCGGGATCTGATGGGCCTAGTTCTGGGCGCGGAACGGCGGGGGCTGGCCATGGGTTTCATCGGCGGGATGGCCCTCTGCCTCGCCATGGCGCTCACCGTGCGTCAGGTGCTGCCAGGCGTGCGCAGCCATGGCCATTTCCAGGTGGTTGAATGGGTCGAGGACAATATCGCCCGCGAGGATTGGGTGGCGGCGGTGCAGACCGGGACGCTCGGCTATTGGCACGACCGTACGATCAATCTGGATGGCAAGGTGAACCCGGCAGCCCTGGCGGCGCGCAAGGCGGATGGGCACATCTTCAACTATGTCGTCGACAGCGAGATCGTCGCGATTGCCGACTGGATCGGGGTCGCCAAATGGGCCGACAGCGAGAAGGCCGGGTTCAAGACAGTCTTCGGGCTGGAGGTGGCGGATCGCGATCGGAATTTGGCGGTCCTGCTCCGCCGAGAGGCGCGGTAGCACGATGGCCGGCAAACGCCCCGCACGCTTTACCGTCGCCATCGACGGTCCCGCAGCAGCCGGAAAAGGCACCATTGCGCGGGCAGTCGCCACCCATTTCGGCTTTGCCCATCTGGACACTGGCCTGCTCTATCGCGCCGTCGGAAAACGCGCGATGGACCAGGGCCGCGGGGTGATCGACGAGGGGGTGGCCGTGCTCTGCGCCCGTGAACTGCGGCCCGAGGAGTTGGACGAGGGCAGGTTGCGGACGGCTCTCGTGGCCAAGGCCGCCTCGCGGGTCGCCGCGATCGGCGAGGTTCGCGAGGCCTTGCTGGAGTTCCAGCGCAAATTCTCTCGGCAAAGGGGCGGGGCGGTTCTGGACGGGCGCGATATCGGAACGGTGATCTGCCCGGATGCCGAGGCCAAGATCTTTGTCACCGCCCGCGAGGAGGTCCGCGCCCAGCGCCGTTTCGCGGAACTGACCCACAAGGGCGACAAACGTCCCTATGAATTGATCCTCTCGGACATCCAGGCCCGGGACGCCCGCGACTCGGGCCGCGCGGATGCGCCCATGCGCCAGGCCGAGGATGCCCACTTGCTAGACACATCCGAATTGGATATAGACGCCGCCGTCGCCAAAGCAGTGGCAATTGTCGAGCAGGCAGGGGGACGGGCAGCAGAATAAGCCCGGATCACCGGCCTTTTTGTTTTTGCGACCCGTGAAACCCGAAGACCGGCGGAGACAACCGCTCGGCCAGCAAAACCAGTCTAGGAGACTTACATATATGTCCGCATCCGCCATGATGGATGAATTCGAGAGCCTGCTGAACGAGAGCCTCGAACAAGATACCCCCGATGAAGGATCCGTGGTCAAGGGCATCGTGCTCGCCGTCGAAAATGGACAGGCGATCATCGATGTTGGCTTCAAAGTCGAAGGCCGCGTCGATCTGAAGGAATTCGCCGAACCCGGCAAGCCGGCCGAGATCGAGCCCGGCGACGAGGTGGAAGTGTTCCTCGAGCGGGTCGAGAATGCCCGCGGCGAAGCGGCCATCAGCCGCGAGAAGGCCCGCCGCGAAGAGGCCTGGGACCGGCTGGAAAAAGCCAATGACAAACAGGAACGCGTCGAGGGCGCGATCTTTGGCCGGGTCAAGGGTGGCTTCACCGTCGATCTCGGTGGCGCCGTGGCCTTCCTGCCCGGCTCTCAGATCGATGTGCGCCCGGTGCGCGATGTCGGCCCGCTGATGGGCGTGCCGCAGCCCTTCCAGATCCTGAAAATGGACCGCCGCCGGGGCAATATCGTGGTCTCGCGCCGCGCTGTCCTGGAAGAAAGCCGTGCCGAGCAGCGCGCCGAGATCGTCGGCAAGCTGAAAGAGGGCGATGTCGTGGACGGCGTCGTCAAGAACGTCACCGATTACGGGGCCTTCGTGGACCTGGGCGGTGTCGACGGCCTGCTCCACGTCACCGATATGGCCTGGCGCCGGGTCAACCACCCCTCCGAGATCGTGCAGATCGGCGAGACGGTGAAGGTCCAGGTCGTCAAGGTCAACAAGGACACCCAGCGCATCTCGCTTGGCATGAAGCAGATGATGGACGATCCTTGGAACACGGTTCAGATCAACTATCCGTTGGGCGCCCGTTTCACCGGCCGGGTCACGAACATTACCGACTATGGTGCGTTCGTGGAACTGGAGCCGGGGGTCGAGGGCCTCGTCCACGTCTCCGAAATGTCCTGGACGAAAAAGAACGTCCACCCGGGCAAGATCGTCTCCACCTCTCAGGAGGTCGAGGTCATGGTCCTGGATGTCGACAGTTCGAAGCGCCGCGTCTCGCTGGGCCTCAAACAGTGCATGGACAATCCCTGGGACAGCTTCATGGCCAATTTCCCGCCGGGTACCGAGGTCGAGGGCGAGGTCAAGAACATCACCGAATTCGGTCTCTTCATCGGTCTCGATGGCGAAATCGACGGGATGGTCCACCTCTCGGATCTCGACTGGGACCGTTCGGGCGAGGAAGCGATCCAGGATTACCAGAAGGGCGACATGGTCACCGCGGTCGTTCTGGATATCGACGCCGAGAAAGAGCGGATCAGCCTAGGCATAAAACAGGTCGGCGGCGACAAGTTCGCCCAGGCGACCGAGGGCGTGCGCAAAGGCTCGATCGTCACGGTCACCGTGACGCAAATCGAGGATGGCGGGATCGAGGTGGAGCACGAGGGCATGAAAGCCTTCATCCGCCGCTCGGATCTCAGCCGCGACCGGCAGGACCAGCGCCCGGACCGCTTCAATGTGGGCGACCGGGTCGATGCCAAGGTCACCAATATCGACAAATCCTCGCGCCGTCTGAGCATGTCGATCAAAGCCCTGCAAATCGCCGAAGAGAAAGAGGCCGTCGAGCAGTATGGCTCGTCTGACTCAGGCGCCTCGCTGGGCGACATCCTGGGGGCTGCGCTGAAGCAGCAACAGGACAACTAGAAGGCCGAGCGCCCATCGCGCCCTGCGAGACCCATGGCGATGCCCGCAAACGGATTGCGGGCATCGCTCAGCCCCTCGTCCCATTCCGGGAAAAGCTGAAAAAATCGCGCCGAAACAGGGGTTTTGCCCCGGTCGCAGGCCGCTAAGTTGGGCGCCCGACATTGACGGGCAAACTCCTCCATGACAGCTTGGTCGCGCAGCATAATGAGAAACGACTCAACACGCGGCCTCAAGTCCGGGGGGACAGAATGATAAAATCGGAACTGATTCATCAGATTGCCGAGGATAACCCGCATCTATTTCAGCGCGATGTCGAACGGATCGTATCGACCCTGTTCGACGAAATAACCGAGGCGCTGGCCCGCGGGGACCGGGTGGAGTTGCGTGGCTTCGGGGCGTTCTCGGTCAAGAAGCGCGACGCGCGGATCGGCCGCAATCCGAGGACCGGCGAGGCCGTGCCGGTGCCCGAAAAGAACGTCCCTTTCTTCAAGGCCGGCAAGGAACTGCGCGAGCGTATGAATACCCGCGGCTGACCGCCAGCCTGATCCTGAGGTCCCAGAAAGAAACGGCACCTGACATCGAGGAGCAGAAAAACCATGCGACTGATCAAGACCCTTTTTCTGGTGCTCATTGGGGCCGGCCTGGTGGTGGTCGGCATCGGAAATATGGCGCCGGTCGATGTCTATCTGTTGCCGGCCATGCTGACTGGCGAGCAATTCGCGCTGACTGGGATGCCGCTGTCGGCGGTGATCCTGGCTGCGGTGTTGATCGGGCTGTTGATCGGCCAGCTGATGGAATGGCTGCGCGAGGCGAAACATCGGCGCGTGTCGAACGACCGGGGCCGCGAGGTGGCCCGCCTGCGCGACGAATTGGCCAAGCTGCAGCGGGCGAACGCGACACCGGATGATGACCTGCCGAAGATCCCGGTTCGGTGAGTGCTGACAGCACGCCCAATGCCCACCCCACGATCCGCGTCAAAATCTGCGGGCTAACCCGTGTAGAGGATGTGCGCCATGCCGCGGCGGCGGGGGCGTCCTACCTGGGCTATGTCTTCTTCCCACCCTCACCCCGGGCAATCGGCGTGGATGCCGCGCAGAGGTTGATGGAGGCGGCGCCCGATGGTGTCATCAAGACCGCGCTCACCGTCGATCCGGATGACGCGCTTGTCGAAGCTCTGCGGGACTTGCCAACCGATCTGCTGCAGCTCCACGGTCGGGAAACGCCCGAGCGAGTGGCCGAGATCCGGCGCTGCACCGGCTTGCCCGTCATGAAGGCGATCGGCATCCGCGACGCTTCGGATCTGACCGAGATCGCGCGCTACGAGGCCGTGGCCGACAAGCTCCTGATCGACGCGAAACCGCCAAAGGGCGCCACACGGCCCGGCGGGAACGCCATCTCCTTCGATTGGCGGCTGATCGCCGGGCGGCGCTGGCAGCGCCCATGGCTTCTCGCCGGCGGTCTGACCCCGGAGAACGTTGCCGAAGCGATCCGCCTGACCGGCGCGGACGCAGTCGACGTCTCCTCCAGCGTCGAATCCGCGCCAGGGGTCAAGGATCCCTCCAGAACCGCCGCCTTCATCACCGCTGCACAGTCCAGACAGGCCGCATGAAGGTCCGACCAGCCGGGCAGGCCGATCTCGCGCAGATCGTGGCCCTCCTGGCAGATGATCCCCTGGGCGCGGCGCGGGAACAGCCCGGGCATCCAGCCTATGAGCAGGCCTTCGCGGCCATGGCGCGTGACGGCTGCAATCTCTATCTGGTGGCCGAAGAGGCGGGCGAGATCCTGGGCTGCCTGCAATACACCCTGATCGCCGGCCTGTCCCGCCGCGGCGCCCTGCGCGCGCAGATCGAAGGCGTTCGGGTCGCCGCCAGCCATCGCGGCAAGGGCCTCGGCGCCGCCCTGATACAGGCGGCAATCGCCCGCGCGCGGGCGGACGGTGCGGAACTGGTCCAGCTGACCAGTGATCGCACTCGGCCCGAGGCGCATCGCTTCTATGAAGATCACGGCTTCGTGGCCAGCCATACCGGGTTCAAGCTGATGTTGTGACACCGGGGGGGCCTGCCCCGTCCCGCCCCTGTTTCTGCCTTCATGCAGGAGGCACAGCCAGCGCGCGCGACGTTGGGCGGGCCAGTGGCCGACAACGCACCCGGTCCCGCATCTGTCGCCAAGCCCGCCTCCGGCCGGGTGGGTGGTGGGGGGCCGGAGGCGGGCTTGGCGACCTGCGGTGCCAATGCAACGGTGCCCCGCGCAGATCGCCATTGGACGCCCGCCCCCAGCCGCGTTATCTACCGGGCGGAGCAGACAGGAGAGCATGATGAACGAAGCCACCCCCAACACCTTCCGCGCCGGCCCCGACGAGCAAGGCCGGTTCGGCCAGTTCGGCGGGCGCTTCGTCTCGGAAACCCTGATGCCGCTGATCCTGGATCTCGAGGCGGAATACGAGAAGGCCAAGACCGACGAAAGCTTCTGGGCCGAGATGGACGACCTCTGGAATCACTATGTCGGCCGCCCCAGCCCGCTCTATTTCGCCGAACGGCTGACCGCGCATTTCGGCGGCGCGAAGATCTATATGAAGCGCGACGAGCTGAACCATACCGGTGCGCACAAGATCAACAATGTGCTGGGCCAAATCCTGCTCGCCCGGCGCATGGGCAAGAAGCGGATCATCGCCGAGACCGGGGCAGGCCAGCATGGGGTGGCAACCGCCACCGTCTGCGCGCGGTTCGGGCTGGAATGCATCGTCTTCATGGGCGCGCATGATGTCGAGCGGCAGAAACCCAATGTGTTCCGGATGAACCTGCTGGGCGCGAAGGTGGTGCCGGTCACCTCAGGCCGCGGCACGCTGAAGGACGCGATGAACGAGGCGCTGCGCGACTGGGTCACCAATGTCGAGAGCACGTTCTACTGCATCGGCACGGTTGCCGGTCCGCATCCCTACCCTGCCATGGTGCGCGACTTTCAATCGATCATCGGGCGCGAAACGAAGGCGCAGATGGCCGAGCGCGAGGGGCGTCTGCCCGACAGCCTCGTGGCCTGCATCGGCGGCGGCTCGAACGCCATGGGTCTCTTCCACCCGTTCCTGGACGATGCCGAAGTGCGGGTGATCGGCGTCGAGGCCGGCGGGCACGGGGTCGATGACCGCATGGAGCATTGCGCCAGCCTCACAGGCGGCTCGCCCGGCGTGCTACATGGCAACCGGACCTATCTGTTGCAGGATCCGGATGGCCAGATCCTGGAGGGGCACTCGATCTCAGCCGGGCTCGATTATCCCGGGATCGGGCCCGAGCATGCCTGGCTGCACGATATCGGCCGGGTCGAGTATGTCTCAGTCACCGATCAGGAGGCCCTGGAGGCATTCAAACTCTGTTCGACCCAGGAGGGGATCATCCCCGCGCTGGAGCCCTCGCACGCTCTGGCTCATGTGGCGAAGATCGCCCCTGATCTGCCCGCCGACCACCTGATGGTCATGAACATGTGCGGGCGGGGGGACAAGGACATCTTCACGGTCGCCGAGGCCTTGGGCGTCGCGATCTGATCACAGGATCCTCCTGCCCGGCCCCGCCCGGCGAAGGCCCCCCCCCCCCCCCCCCCCCGGTGCGCGGCAGCTCCACCGGGCGGGTCCGGGCAGGGGATCAGGGTTTCCAGAACGGTTTGGCGGCTTCGACCAACGCCTGGTCCCGTGTCACGCCGATATCGGCGAGTCGGTCGGGATCCATTCGGCGCAAAGCCCGGCGCTGCCGGGCCCGATCCTGCCACAGAAGGATCATCGCACCGAGCCGGTACCAATTAGGATCGATAGGTTGAAAATCAGTGCCGATCTCGGCACATGCGCGCTTGCCACAAGCCATGGTTTCGCTCCATAAGGCGGCGAAACGGCGCTTGGCCAACGCGGCTTTGCTGGGCGACCGTCGCGTGCCCAGGCCTTTTGCCTATCACGGCGCGGGCGGTGCAGCAAGCGGGCGGGGACCTCTCCACACGCCGGATCCATGGCCCGACGGACAGGGCGCGCGACAGAGGATAGGGCGTGGCGAAATTCTATATCGGGGACCTGGTGGTCCTGAAATCCGGCTCGATGCGGATGTGTGTCGAGGGGATCGACGAAGCGGCGGAGACGGTTTCGACCGTCTGGTGCAATGAGGGGGTGATCGGGCGCGACACCTTCGCCACGGCGCTGCTCAACAAGTGGGAACATCGCGACGACAATCGCCAGGGCGGCGGAGGCCGATCCTTTGGCGGCGACCGCGAGGGCGGCGGCAAACCCTATCGCGGCGGCGGTGGCGGCGGGGACCGCGGCGGCTTTGACAAAGGCGGGCGCGGCGACCGAGGCGGTGACCGCGGCTTTGACAAAGGTGGCGACCGGGGCGGCGACCGGCATGGCGGCGGCGGCGATAACTGGGGCGGCGACCGCCCGCGCCGGCAGGGCTGGGACGGCAAGCCCCGCGAGAAGAAATACTACCGCGACGACGACTGATCAGCGGCGCGCTCGGGCCTTTCCCGGGGGCGCCTCGGGGGAGGCACGATGTCCCGCATCGACAGCACATTCCAGCGCCTCGGCAGCGAGGGCAAAGCGGCTTTCGTCGCCTTCATCATGGCCGGAGATCCGGATCGGGAGACCGCCCAGGCCGTGCTGAACGGGCTGCCGGGCGCCGGGGTGGATGTGATCGAGATCGGCATGCCCTTCACCGATCCGATGGCCGATGGTCCGGCAATCCAGCTCGCGGGGCAGCGGGCTTTGTCAGGCGGCATGACCCTGACCGGCACGCTGGAGATGGTGGCGGCGTTTCGCGAGACCGATCAGGTCACGCCGGTGATCCTGATGGGCTATTACAATCCGATCTTCCATATGGGTGTCGCAGCGTTTCTGGAGGCGGCAAAGGCCGCAGGCATCGATGGGCTGATCGTGGTCGATCTGCCGCCGGAGGAAGACACCGAGCTTTGCCTGCCCGCCAACGCGGCCGGGCTGAACTTTATCCGCCTCGCCACGCCCACGACCGATGCCCGGCGGCTGCCGGCTGTGCTCGCCAACACATCTGGCTTTGTCTACTATGTCTCGATCACCGGGATCACGGGGGCGGCCAGCGCACAGGCCGAGGCCGTCGCGCCGGAGGTTGAGCGGATCAAGGCGGCCTCGAACCTTCCGGTTTGCGTGGGCTTCGGCGTGAAGACGGCCGAGAACGCGGCGGCAATTGCCAAGGTGGCCGATGGGGTCGTTGTCGGCTCGGCCATTGTCGACCGGATCGGCCGGGGCGATGCGCCCGAAGATGTGCTGGCCTTCGTGGCCGAATTGGCCGAGGGCGCACATTCCGGGCGGGACTGAACGCTTCCCCGTCCTGCCAAGGCGCGCTATGCCTTTGTCGCGGCAACAATGGGGGAGGATGCGATGAGTGTTTTGGATCTCGGCGGGGGCAACGCGCTCTACTACCTGCATGAGGCCCCGGCGCGCGATGGTGCTCCGACCTTTGTTTTCGTGAACGCGCTGACCGGCTCGACCGAGCATTGGGAAGGGGCGGTGGCACCTTCCCTGCGGGCGCAGGGGTTTGGCACGCTGAGCTATAACTTCCGCGGTCAGACCGACAGCCCATTCGCGCCAGAGACCCAGCTGACCGATCAGGTGATCATCGCGGACCTGACCCGGCTGCTGGGCGAGCTGCACCCGGCCCGGCCTGTTCTGGTGGGCCTCTCCATCGGCGGGCTCTATGCCGCGCGGGCGATCCTGGGCGGGGTGGAAGCCTCCGGGCTGGTCTTCCTCAACACGCTGCGAGAGATTGGGCCGCGGATCGGCTGGATCAACGACGCGCTGCCGGTCGTGACCGCCCATGGCGGGGTCGGGCTGTTGATGGACTCGATGTTCCCGTTGCTGGTCGGACCCGATTTCGCGGCGAAGATGCGGGGCAACTTCCTCTCGGGCAACTATGCGCCGATGGATCCGGACAGCGGCCATGCCAATCTGATGCGGAACTCGTCCGCCAGCGATTGGGCCTGTCCTTGGGGAGACCTCGCCCTGCCGATCCTGAACATCCAGGGTCTCCAGGACCGGGTGTTCTATGATGCCGAGGTGGTCGCCCGACTCTATGCAGCCCTGCCGGACGCGCGGATGGAGGAATGGGCGGAACATGGCCATCTCCTCCCGCTCGAAGCGCCGGAGCGGCTGGCGGAAAGCCTCGCACGGTTCGGGGCGGAGATCGAAGCGACATGACCATCGACCCGCGCTGGGCCTATCTGGCCGTTTTCATCGGGGTCTGCGGCCATGCCTCGTCGGAGTTCTTCGCGGTGCTCAGCGGCATCTCGGGGCCCGAGGTCTCGGTCTGGCGCTATCTGATCGGCGGGCTGGGGCTGGTGCTCTGGGCGCTGGCGCGGTCCGACAGCCGCGATCTGATCACCCCCTTGCGCGCCGAAGGCTGGCGGTTCGTCTGGCTCTCGCTGGTCGGGGTTTCGATCACCTATCTCGCGTTCCACTGGGCGCTGGATTTTGCCAGCGTCATCCAGGTCGCCACGGTGGTCACGACCATCCCCATCTTTGTCGGCCTGTCGAACCTGATCATTAACGGCCAAGCGCTGGGGCCGGTGAAGATCATCACCGGCGCAATGGCCGTTCTGGGCGTGGCGCTGCTGCTGACCGACGGCTATCTCGACAGTCTGACCGGCGAGGGCTCGCTGTTCGGGGTGGTTCTGGCGGTGATCTGCGCCGCGCTCGGCTCGGCCTATGCGGTGCTGGTCAAGCCCATCGTCGCCCGGCACGGGGCACTGCGGGTCACCGCGCTCAGCCTGATGATCGGGGGCGTGGCGCTGTGGCTGATGGTCGGCGCGGCCTGGGGCATCTGGGTCGACCCCGCGACCCTGTTCGAACGTGCCGGCAACGAGGCGACCAAAGGCGTCAACCCGGGCTGGTGGATCCTGATCCTGGCGATCTGGAACACCACGATCACCCAGCTTCTCTGGTTTGGCGGCCTTGCCGCCGCGCCGGATATCACCCGGGCCTCGTATCTCTTTTTCCTGAAACCCGTGATTGCCGCTCTGCTGGCCATCCTGATCCTTGCGCAGGAGCCGACTTGGCTGCAAGCTCTGGCCATTCTGGTGGTCACCGGCTCGGTCCTGGTCGAGCTGTTCTGGCCCCGCATCGCCGCCCTTTTCGCCCGCCCCGCTGCCTGAGCTGCCGCCTGATCTGACTGACGGAGACCTCCATGGACCTGCACCCGAAATCCAAGACCATCATGGCCAATCCAGACTGGTTCACCGGCCATGTCACTCAGGAGGTCATCATCCGCGCGCCCGAACCGGCGACCTATTCCGCCCTGCGTGTGACCTTCCAGCCCGGCGGGCGCACCAACTGGCACACCCATCCCTTGGGGCAGACGCTCTATGTTGTCTCGGGCTATGGCCGGTTCCAGACCGAGGGCAAGGCGCCGGTCGACCTGCGCCCGGGCGACACGGTCTGGATCCCACCGCACGAGAAGCACTGGCATGGCGCCCATCCCGAGCATGCGATGTGCCATATCGCGATCCAGCAGGCGTTGGACGGCAAACATATCGAATGGCTCGAGCCAGTTTCGGACGCGGATTACGTAACTGAACCAGAATGATACATGGATGGCGATAATTCGCCATTCGATTGAGAATCGCCCCTTTTTCAACTAGCGTCCGTCTCGGGTGATCCACAATCGGGGCTGAGGGTTCGTTCCATCAGCGTGTCCCAACTGCGTGGCACGTCACCTATGGAGCCGACCTTGCTGAGACCCATCGTGAACATTCTGGCGAGTGTCGTGGCTCTGGCTGCGATCGGCGTCTTTGTGATGTTCGCCCCCGAACCGCCGGCCCATTCGAAACTGGGCGTCGCGGGGCAGCCGATCGTCGTGGATGCCGATATCGGGGAGGTGACCGCCTTTTTCGAGCATCAGCGCGGCGCGCTGCGCCTGACGGTCCTGTTCGACGACCCGCTGGATGCCGAGGAAAGGCTCCTGCGCACCTCGGTCTCGCTGACCGATGGGCAACGCTTCTCGCTGGTGCTGGGTCACGAGGAGGACCGGGTCGGCCGCCGTTATACCTTCGAACGCTCCGGCGGCGGGATTGCCGTGACCGCCGAGGATTATCCGCAACCCGACTTCCTGCGCCAATTGACGCCGGTCGAGGACCCCGGGGTCGAAATGGCCGATCAAAGCCGCGACGCGGGCTGAGCCGCCCCGGCGCACGGATTGCATTGCGCCCCGCCCAGGTCTATTTAGCCGGCAGACCGACAAAGGGCCGCGCATGAACTGGATCACCGATTACGTCCCCCCGAAGATCAAGAATTTCTTCCAGCGGCGCGATATGCCCGAAAACCTCTGGGCGAAATGCGACAGTTGCGGGCAGATGATCTTTCACCGCGAGCTCGCCGATGCGCTGATGGTCTGCCCGGCCTGCGGTCACCACATGGCGATCACCCCGCGCGCCCGGTTCAAGGCGCTGTTCGATGGTGGCATCTTCGTCGAGATCGATGTGCCCGAGGCGGCGCCGGACCCTCTCAGCTTCCGCGACTCGAAGCGCTATACTGACCGGATGCGCGATGCCCGCAAGAATACCGGAGAGGCCGAGGCGATGCTGGTGGTCGAAGGGCAAATCCACGGCGTGCCCACGGTATCGGCGGGGCAGGATTTCAGCTTCATGGGCGGCTCGATGGGCATGGCGGTCGGCAATGCCATGCTGGCGGCGGCCGAGCGCTGCGCGGCGATCGGCGCCCCCCTCGTCGTGTTTGCGGCCGCAGGCGGGGCCCGCATGCAGGAGGGGATCCTCAGCCTGATGCAGATGCCGAGGACGACGATTGCGGTCGAGATGACGCGCGAAGCCAGGCTGCCCTTCATCGTCGTGCTGACCCACCCCACCACCGGCGGCGTGACCGCCAGCTTCGCGATGCTGGGCGATATCCACATCGCCGAGCCCGATGCGCTGATCTGCTTTGCCGGCCCCCGCGTCATCGAACAGACCATCCGCGAGAAACTCCCGGAGGGCTTCCAGCGGTCGGAATACCTCCTCGATCACGGCATGATCGACCGGGTCATCACGCGCGGAGAAATGCGCGACGAACTTGGCACCATCCTGCGCATGCTGACCGGGCGCCCACCCCTGGTGAAGGGCGATCTTCCTGCACCAGCGACCTCGCAGCCGGATCAACAGGCCGCCGAGATCGCGGCTGATCCCCCTGCATGACCCGCACAGCCCAACATCTCCTGCCACCAATCCCCCCGCGCCGCGCGACGGAGCCGCCACGCGCTGGGGGGCGGGTGGGGGCGGGTGGTGGCTTCGTCGCGCGGCGCGGGGGGCCGACTGCCCCCCGTCCCGGACCTGCCGGCAGCTGTCGTCACCCCCGTCGCAGATGACCCAAGGCACAAGCGATGTGATCCTCGAGCGGCTGATGCGGCTGCATCCGAAGATCATCGATCTGACCCTCGACCGGATGTGGCGCCTGCTCGACGCGATGGGCAATCCGCAGGACCGACTGCCACCCGTGGTTCATATTGCCGGCACCAATGGCAAAGGCTCCACTCTGGCGATGATCCGCGCCGGGCTCGAGGCCGAAGGGCTGCGGGTGCACGCGTATACCTCGCCTCATCTTGTCCGGTTTCACGAACGCATCAGGCTCGCCGGCAATCTGATCCCGGAGCCCGATCTGGCCGAGATGCTGCAGGATTGCGAGATCGCCAATGGGGGGCGGCCGATCACCTTCTTCGAGATCACGACCGTGGCCGCCCTGGCAGCCTTCGCCCGGGTTCCTGCCGATGTCACCTTGCTGGAGGTCGGGCTCGGCGGGCGACTGGACGCCACCAACGTGATCACGCCCCGGCTGTCCGTCATCACGCCGGTCTCGCTCGACCATCAACACTACCTCGGCGACACGCTGGCAGCGATCGCCGGAGAAAAAGCGGGCATCCTGAAATCCGCCATCCCGGCCGTCATCGGTCGGCAGGAGAGCACCGCGCAAGACGTGATTTCCGCGCGAGCGGCGGAGCTTGGCGCTCCGCTGCACTGCCACGGTCAGGACTGGCACATCGCACCATCAGGCGAAGGCTTGCGCTTTGAAGACAGCGCAGGGGGTCTGGAGCTTCCGCGCCCCGCCCTGCCCGGCGCTCATCAGATCGAGAATGCCGGCACCGCCGTGTCCGCGCTCCGCCAGCTTGGCCTCGGTGATCCGGCGGCGGCGCTGACAGAAGCCGAATGGCCCGCGCGGCTGCAGCGAATCACCCGCGGCGCGCTGGCCAAGGCGCTGCCGCAGGGCGCGGAACTGTGGCTCGATGGCGGGCATAATCCCGCGGCGGGTCAGGCGCTGGCGGCTCATCTGGCCGGACGCAAAGGGCCGCTCTGGCTGATCCTCGGCATGATCGATACCAAAGCGGTCGAAGACTTTCTGGCGCCCTTGATGCCATTGGCCGAAGGGGCGTTCTCCGTTCCCGTCCCGGACAGCGAAGCGGGCATTCCGCCGGCCGTCCTGGCACGGCGCGCACACGATATCGGGCTACATTGCGAACCGGCGGAGGATGCGGAGGAGGCGCTCACACGGATTCGCGCGGCGACCAGTACGCCGCCCGTGATTGTCATCTGCGGGTCACTCTACCTCGCCGGAGCGGTCCTGCGCCGCTGGCCCGCCATGTGACCCGCCAGACGCGGCCGTAAGAACACGCCACAGCGCCGGTTACAGCGCACTTTCGATCCAGCCGGAAATCCCGGTTTTCGAATCCGCCCCGACCTTCTTATCGGCCACTTCGCCATCCTTGAACAGGATCAGCGTCGGGATCCCGCGCACGCCGTATTTCGAGGGCGTGTTGGGATTGTCGTCGATATTGACCTTGGCGATCTTGACCTTCCCGCCCATCTCGCCGGCAATCTCCTCCAGCGCGGGGCCGATCTGTTTGCAGGGGCCGCACCACTCCGCCCAGAAATCCACGACGACGGGGGTCTCGGATTTGAGGACGTCTTCGTCGAAACTCTGGTCGGTCACGGATAGGGTTGCCATCGGTCTGGCCTTTCTCTGATCGAAGGGAGCCTGAAACTAGGAGCCGTTCAGGACCAAATCAATACCCTGACGCTCCAGCGCCGGTGCCAGCGCCGCTTGCAGACGGTCGGGTGCCACCGGCATCAGCGTGGCAGTCCGGGTCCAGAGGATCGCCGCCTCGATCGGGCGGTCCGGCCAGATCGCCCCGGCCCCCAGGGCATAGAGCGCGAGTTGGGCCAGATAGGCGCCCGACACCTCCCCGGCGCTGCCCGGTACTTGCGGATCGGTTTTGAAGTCGACGACCGTCACGGTCTCGCCAACCAGCAACCGGTCGATCCGGCCGAGGATCGGGCGTGTCTGGACCCCGTTCTGGCGGATTGGGAGTGTGATGGCGACCTCGCCCAGCGAGCCAGATCCGAACAGATCGCGCAGCCCCGGATGCGCCAGGACCGAGAGCACCTCATCGATTGCCGCAGCCGCGAGGTCGGGAGGCAGACCCGGCGCTTCTCCAGCGATGAGGAGGGCCGCGCTGGCGGGGCGCTCCGCCGCCGCGACCTCGGGCAGATGCTCGAGCAGGAGGTGGACGGCCGTTCCCCGGGCGAGCGCCTGCTCCCGCCCCAAACCCTCGCCACCCGCCGCTTCGCCGCTGGCCGCATGACCCGCAATCGAGGACGGGGTGGGTCGGATCGGCCTGACCTCGGGCGCCGCCGGGGTAAGCCAATCCGGCGCTGGCGGGGGGTCATGGGCGGTAAGCTGCGCGTCTGCTGCCGCCCAACGCGGCGGACCCGGGGTGCCGAGGCGGTGTATCGGGCCGTCCAGACCATCCGGCCCCGGAACCTCGCTGGGCGCCAAAGCCGCCACCGCGCCGGCGAGTTGCCCGTACCAGCCTTTCTCCGCATCCGTCGGAGACCCTGCGCCGGCGAGGATCAGCCAGTCTTCGGCCCGGGTCAGGGCGACATAGAGTTTGCGCTGCGCCTCGGCCGCCTCGCGGGCATCGGCCTCGGCCCGGGCGGCGGCGGTGACCCGGTCGTCGGCGGGTTTTCCGGCGGGCCAGAGCGGCAGAGAGGCGCGGCTTTCGCCCTCGGCCATCAAGAGCTTCTGCCGCGACCCGCCACTGCCCGAGACCGTGTCGGGCAGGATGACCACCGGTGCCTCCAAACCTTTCGCCCCGTGGATCGTCATGACGCGCACCTGATCGGCGCGTTCCATCTCGCGTTTCAGGGCAATGTCCGCCGCCTCGATCCAGGTCACGAAGCCTGGCAGGCTGGGGGTCTCGCGGGCCTCATAGGCCATCGCCTGGGTCAGCAATTCATCGACCGGATCCTCCGCCTCGATGCCCAGCCGGGCCAGCAGGCGGCGACGGCCATCATGCCGTGTGAGGATCGTCTCGAGAAAGCCATAGGGCCCCTGGAAGCCCGCTTTGGCGGCCAGATCCGCCAGGATCTCCGGGGCATTTCCGACCAGCTCCGCCTCGGCCTGCATCACCGCCTGCCAGAGCGTTCCGCTGCGGCCGTGGGCGAGCGCGAGCAGGCTGTCCTCGGAGATATCGAACAGCGGTGAGCGCAAGGCGGCGGCCAGGCTGAGATCATCTGCCGGCATCAGCACCGCCTTGATCAGCGCCATCAGGTCCTTGACCGCCAACTCGGCGGCCAGGCTGAGCCGGTCGGCTCCGGCCACCGGCACGCGTTCGGCTTTCAACGCGCGGATCAGGTCGCGGGCCAGACGGTCGCGCTTTTGCACCAGCACAAGGATATCGCCCGGTCGCACCGGGCGGGAGGGCGCGCCGTGGCGCGGGGGCAGTGTCGCCTGTGCGACCATCCGGGCGATCTCGGCCGCCAGGGTCCGCGCGAGGCGCGCCTTCGGATGATCGGGGGCCGGGGTGTCCACGGGGTCATACCACGGGGTCGGCTCGGGCTTCTCCGCAGGTTCGAAAAGTGGCCAGAGATCGATCAGAGCCGCATCCTCGGCGCGATGGGCCTCGTGGCGCACGGCACCGCCATCGACGGCCAGCGCGCGCTCTGCCCCAGTGAACACCTGATCGACAAAACCAAGCACTCCCGGCGCCGAGCGGAAGGAGGTAACGAGCGCCGGCTGCTCCAGCCGGCCGCCGACACCGGCAAGCTGGCTCAGATACCGCGCCCGGGTCGCGCCGAAGGCCCTGGGTTCGGCCCCCT
Organism: Pseudomonadota bacterium; assembly: GCA_038524325.1. Lineage (GTDB taxonomy): Bacteria > Pseudomonadota > Alphaproteobacteria > Rhodobacterales > Rhodobacteraceae > Thermohalobaculum. The sequence continues at coordinate 24,716 of JBCBIS010000002.1, read as the reverse complement.
GGAAGGAGTAGATCGACTGTTTCTCGTCTCCCACGACGAAGACCGAGCGCCCCGCCTCCGGTCCGCCGCGCGCTCCCTCGCCCGCAAAGAAATCGGCCGACAGAGCCTGGATCACCGCCCATTGCTGGGGCGCGGTGTCCTGCGCCTCATCGACCAGAATATGGTCGATCCCCTGATCGAGCTTGTAGAGCACCCAGGCGCCCATATCGCCCCGCGTGAGCAAGTCGCGGCTGAGCGCGATCAGATCGTCGTAATCGAGCAGACCGCGCCGGGTCTTGGCCGCGGCATAGCGGGTCAAAAGCGCCCGGGCAAAGCGATGGAGGTCACTGCTGCGCGCCGCCATCTCCTGGGCCGCCACGGCATCGGCGGCGGCCTCGGCCCAATCCAGCAGAGCCTCGGTGCGGGCGTCGGCAGCGGGATCGACCTTCAGGACCGCTTTTACCGGGAAACCACGGCGCGCGCGGCGCGTGCCCTTCTGCGTCAGGAGCGCGCGGAGCATCAACCGCACCGCCTTTGCCGGATCCGCATCGCGGGCGGCGATCTGCAGCGCTCCGGCGAGGGCTTTGTCCTCCTTGCCACCTTCGGCGTCGAGGAGATCCGCATGGCGCAGCATATCGGCCCAATCAAGCGTGGCGAGATGCCTTGCGGCCAGTTCGGCGAGATCGCCGAGCGCCGCATCGCCGAACCAATCCACCAGCCGCTGATCAAGCGCGGGCGCCAGGAACCGGTCGCGCTGGCCAAGAATGGTCGGCAGGAACTCCTCTAGCTGCCCCTCGTTCAGACGGCGGGCGATGGCGTCGAAGGCCGTATCCTCGCCCCGCTCGGCAGCCAGGGCCATGTCCGAGACGATCTCGCCCAGCATCAACCTCTGTTGCCGGTCTTCGAGCACATCAAAGGCAGGCGAGATACCGGCCTCCAGCGGAAACCGGCGGAGGAGCGCGGCGCAGAAGGCATGGATCGTCTGGATCTTCAGCCCGCCCGGCGTCTCCAGCGCGCGGGCGAACAGGCGTCTTGCCTGGGCCAAGCGGACTGGATCGGTGAGGGAGGCACCGCCCTCCAACGCGCCCAAGATCTCACCCAACGCACCATCCGAGTGCATCGACCAACCGCCGAGCATCTCGAACAGCCGGGTCTGCATCTCGGCCGCGGCGGCTTTGGTATAGGTCAGGCACAGGATCTTGGCCGGCTCTGACCCGGCCAACAGCAGCCGCGCCACCCGTTGCGTCAGCACCCGGGTCTTGCCCGAGCCGGCATTGGCCCCCACCCAGGCGGAACTGCCAGGGTTGGCGGCGGCGCGCTGTTCAGCGGTGGGGCGTTCAACCATCACCGGCCTCCCATTCGCCAAACCGGGCCAGGTGGTCATAGTCCCCCTCATGCGTCTCCTGCGTCACGGCCCGGCGCGCGGTATATCCCATGGCCGGATCGGCATACCTGGTGAGCAGGTTCGAGAGTTCGGCCATATGCGGGGCGATTTCGTCCTGCAGCGCGTCCACAGGCGTCTCCTTCCCGCCCTCGCCCGATCCGGTCAGGCCCAGATAGGCACCCCTTTCGGCCAGCGCGGCGGGCAGCCCCTCGAACCCGCCGGCCGCGAGAATGGCGGCCTGCAGATGGAGTTGCTGATTGAACTTCGATTTGATCTGTTGCGGCGAGGGTGGCGCCCCTGCCTTGTAATCATAGATCGCAGCGCTCCCGTCTTGCAGCAGGTCGATCCGGTCGGCCCGCGCCGTCAGGACAAAGCCCGGGGGCTGGGTCAGGGTCATATGACCCTCGATCTCGCTGAAGCTCTGGCGCAGATCCGCCCGCCTCTGCCGCTCAGTCTTGAGGAACCAGGGGGCAAAGCGTTGCACGCGGGCACGCCAGACGCGGCGAAGTTCCGGCTGAGAGATCTGCTCGGCCAGTGCGCGGTCGGCCGTCTCCAGCAGCAGCGACTCGGCATTCTCCGGCAGGGGGCCGGGAGCAGCGTCTGCAAAGCGGGTTAGGATTTCGTGGATCAGCGTCCCGCGGTCGCGGTAATCCGCGCCTTGGTCCAGCGCATCCATGGGGCGGAGCCGCAGGATGTGGCGGGCATAAACCGCGTAAGGATCGCGCACCAAGGTTTCGATCGCGGTCACAGCCAGCTGTGTCGGACGCATCCCGACGGGCGGTGTCGGGCTGGGACGCGGCGCACGGGGCATCGGGGCGGCGGGCCGGTCCACATGGTAGAGATGGTCGAGATAGACCGCGCCCCGCGCGCGCAGGCGCTGCATGGTCGGCTCAGCCGGGGCAGAAACTGCATCGATGCCCGCGATCAAGGTCTCCAGCCGGATCAGCCAGCGCGAGGCAACCGTGGGCGTGCCATCCTCCTTCACCGCGCGGGTCATCAGAACATCGCGGCCGGCGGCGGCTTGCAGAAAGTCATGCGCCGCCAGGCCGATCCGGCGTTCCGGGCTGGGCAGGCCCAGATTGGCGCGCATCGGACGGCTCAGCCACGGGTCCTCGCCGGGCAGAGACGGCCATGTGCCCTCATTCAACCCTGCCAGGATGGTCAGATCGGCATGGGCGACCCGCGCCTCGCGCGGGCTAAGCAGCGTGACGCGGGGATGCGGCGTGACGGCATCGGGCCGGATTTCTTCGCTGCGCATCAGGCCGAGCAGCAGAGAGGGATAGTCACCGGTCCGGTCCGGACCATAGGCGTCGGCAGCGCTTGCGATCCGCGCCATCACGCGTTGGGCGGCCGCCCCGGCCTCCTTGGCCCACACGGCTGGCGGAGCATCCGGGGTCGGGCAGCTCAGGGCCTCCGCCGCGGTGATATGGGCCTCGACCAAGGTGCTCAGCGAGGCACCCGCCGCGATCGAGGCAGCCAGCGGATCGATCCGTTCGGCCAGGGCATTGTGCCAGGTGGCGTCCTCGGGTCCAGCATCGGGCCAGTCGGGCAGTGCGTGCGCGCGCTGATCCTGCCACCGCTTGCGCAGGGCCACGCGCTCAAAGCGCCGGGCAAAACCGAGATGAGGGCCACGCTCCATCCCAGGCTGCATCAGCGGGTGCTGCAGCAGGCCCGCAAGGCGCACGGGATCGGCAGGGCGCGCCGCCACATCGGCGATCAAGCGGAGAAACACGCCCGGCGTGCTCTGAGCCAGAGGGCGGCCCAGGGAGTCGTCCGGGTCAACCCCCAGCCCGGCCAGCGCCGCCGCGATCCGCCGGGCCAGAGCCGCACTGGGCGTCAGAATGAGCACCTTCCGGTCGGGGTCGGTGAGCGCATGGCGGGTCGCGAGCGCGATGGCCCCGGCCTCGTGACGCGGGCTGGGCGCCTCGATCAGCGCGAGACCCTCGGTCGCGCTCGGAAGATCGGCGGCCAGGGCTGGCGCAGCCAGATGCCAGGCATCGGTGACCGGCGCCGGGCGCATGGCCTGGCCAAGCAGCGTTCGGCGCGGGTTGATGGCTGGCTCGGCAACCCAGGACAAGGCCTCGGCGGCCCTGCGCCCAGTTAACTGCAACACCTGTCGGAAGGGGGCAGCGGGATGCTCCGGCGCTTCGCCCGAGGCGACCCGGTCCCAGATCTCCGGCTCCAAGTCACGCTCGAAGCCGGGCAGAATCACATGGCCGTTCGGCAGCCCGGCCACCGCGGCCATCAGCTCGGCAGTCGTCTGGATCGAGCCGGTGGAGGCCGCGACGAGAACCGGCGATGACGGAGGGGCCGCCTGCCATCCGGACAGCAACGCGGACAGCGCGCGGCGTTGGCGCGCCTTCGGCCCCGGCGCGCTGCCCTCGAGCTCCTCGGTCATCGCCGGCCAATGGCTGCGGATCACCTCGAGAAAGGCCAGATTGCGGGCCCAATGCGCAGCGTGCTCTCCGTCCGTGGCATGATCGAGCGCGGCGAGCGGCACCCCCGCCTCGTCAAACTCGTCTATCAGGGTCGCGAGGCTGAGGGCCAGATCGGCTGCAGCCGCAGGCGGCGCGGCGGTGCGCTCCTCGTCCCCGGCCATAAGGAACCGCTCGACCAGCCGGGTGAGGCGGAGCTGCCGGCGGGTCTGATCGATCGCCCCGGGCAAGCCAGTGACCGCGAGCGGGGCGGTACCGATCTCGCTGACCACCGAGAGGCGAGGGAGCAGGCGCGCCCTGCCCGCCGACAGCGCCAAGGTATCCTCGATGGCCCGCAGCGAGCGGCGATTGTTGACCCAGATCTGGATCCGCGCCAGTTCGGCAGGTGGCAGAGCGCGAAAGCGCGCCCAGAAACCTTCGGCGAAGGCATGGGCAAAATCGACACCCGGCGGCAGCGCATAAAGGCTCATGCGCCGAGTGCGGCATCCGCCGCAGCGAGGCCCTCGGGCGTGCCGACATCGACCCAAGCCCCCTGATAGACAACCGCCCGAACCCGATCCTCCGCCAGCAGACGGTCCCAGATGATGTTCAGCGAGAAAGCGCCCTCGGGCACACCGACAAAAGCATCGGGCGAGATGATCTGAGCGCCGGAATAGACATAGGGAGCGGTCTCGGCACCTCCGCGGCGCACCGGGCGCGCGCCCTCCAGCCAGAAATCGCCCGGGCGGGTATAGGCCCGCGCCGCGGCGCGAGGAACCAGGAGCAGCAGCGCCGCCATCTCGCCGGGCCGCCAGGCCGCGAGCAGATCGTCGAGCGGGTTGCCGCCCGCCCAGATCGAGTCGGAATTGAGCACTGCAAAGGGCGCCGATCCGAGATGGGGCAGCGCATGGACCACGCCGCCCCCGGTCTCGAGGATCGGGTCCTCCTCGGTTAAGGTGATCTGCGGCATCGCCCGCTCGGCCAAATGCGCGCGCAGCATCGGCGCCAGATAGTGCAGGTTCACCACCGCCCGCGACAGACCCGCCGCCGCCACATGGTCCAGCGCCCGGTCGATCATGCTGCGGCCTGCCACGGGCAGCAGCGGTTTGGGGCAGGTCTCGGTCAGCGGGCGCATCCGGGTGCCCAGACCGGCGGCGAGCACCATGGCGGTATCGATCGTCACGACCGGAGCTCCGCCAACTGCATCTCGGTGGAGAGCCGGGCGATCACCTCCGGCGTCGGCTCCGGCAGATGCCGCGCCACCCAGTCCGAGAGTCGGGCCAGCGCCGGATGCGCGAGATTGCCCTGCAAATGGCCCCAGACGCGCGGGATCAGCACCGGATAGCGTCGCTTGCCGTCGCGCAGGCTGAGCCGCGCAAAAATGCCGATGATCTTCAGATTCCGTTGCGCACCCAGCACGGCATAGGCGGTACGGAACGCCTCGCCCGCGCCGGTCGCCGCAGCATAGCGCGCGCGCATCGCCGCTTGCAGATCCGGCGACGTGTCCCGCCGGGCGTCCTCCAAAAGCGAGACGAGATCATAGGCGGGGTGCCCGATCAGCGCGTCTTGATAATCGAGCAGCCCGACACGGGCATGCCCCGCCCGCCTCGGCAGCCAGAGCAGGTTCTCGGCATGGTAATCGCGGAGCACCACGGTGCTGCGGTCGGCGGCGACATCGGTGCAGATCTCGGCGATCAGGGCATCGAATTCGGCGGCGAGATCGGGCGAGACGGGGCCTGTGGCTCCGGACAGATACCATTCGGTTGCCAGGCGGGCCTCGGTTTGCAGGACCGGAAGATCGTAGGCCCGGGCCGCAAAGTCGCGGGGAAATCCCGGCGGCGCGCCCGCCTCGACCAGCCGGGGCAAGAGATCGACGGCGGCACCATAGATTGCTTCCTCCGGCGCCCGTGCATCGGCGCAGACCCGGGCGTAGAGGTCATCTCCCAGGTCCTCGAGCAGCAGGAACCCATTTGTGGCGTCCGCCGCATGGATCTGTGGCGCGCTGAGGCCGAGCGCGCGCAACCAATCGGTCACGGCATGGAAGGGGCGGATGTCCTCGCCCGCCTCCGGCGCCGCATCCATCACCACCAGCGGGATCGAGCCGGCGAGGCGGTGATAGCGCCGGTTCGAGGCATCGCCCGCAAGAGGCTGCAGGCGGGCGGGATCCAGCCCTTCCTGCCGCAGAAAAGCGTCCAGCAATGTGCGACGGGTCATCGCGCCCGCTCCGGCAGATGCCAGCCCTGCCCGACCGGGCTGAGCCGGGCCATGCGGCCCGCGCCAGAGATGGCCAACGTAACGTCGAGGCGGCGGGCCGGGAGTTCAGCGCCCAGCCTTTCGGGCCACTCGATCAGGACGAGGGAGTGCTCGATTGCGTCGAACAGGCCGAGCTCCTCCGCCTCCTCCGGGCCCGAGAGGCGGTAGAGATCGGCATGCCAGATCTCGACATCGCCCTCATAGACATTCACCAGAGTGTAGCTGGGCGAGGGCACCTCGACAGCGCCACCAAGCCGGGCCCGGATCAGCGCCCGGGCCAGGGCGGTCTTGCCCGCTCCAAGGGGCCCGGAGAGGCAAAGGCAATCGCCCGCCCCCAGGCGCGGCGCCAGGGTCGCGCCAAGGCGGGCGGTCTCCTCCTCGGTCGGCAGGGAATATTTGGCAGTCATGTCCAGCCCGGTCAGGTCTCGTGCCGCAGGTCTAGCGCGAAACGCAAACCCCTGTCAGCCGTCCTTTTCCTGCGCCGCTGCGTTGGGCGCCTTGTCCGAGAGCGGATAGGCCGGGAAATGGCACGAGACTTCGACCCGGCGCCCCTCGGTATCGCAGGCGACATGGATGATCCCCGCCTCCTTGGCGGCGAGACGGCGGACCAGCGGCAAGGCCGGGCTTTCCTTTTCGGTTCCTTCCAGTGAGACGGGGCGCGTACCGGCGGGGGTCTCTCGCGTGAACAGGATCACACCGCCATCCGTGTCGCGCCGCCCGCCGATGCCGACCTCGCCCCCGCCCGAGCAACGGTGGATCGCGTCTGCGGCCATGTTGAACAGGATCTGGCGCACCCGCGTTCCGTCGCGTTCGAGCCGGCCGATCCGGTCGTCGATCAGAGCTGTCAGATCGACCCGCGCCTCGCGGGTCCGGTTCTCGAGCAGTTCGCAAGTGATCTCGATCGCCTGATCCACCGCGATGCCATCGGGGTCGAGGCTGGAGGTCTCCAGCTCGAGCGAGGCGAGCTCGGTCACATCCTTGACGGTGTCGAGCAGATGCCCGGCGGCCTCGATAATCCCGGCCGCATAGGTCTGCTGATGCGCGTTCAACTTGCCAAAGCGGGTATCGGTCAGCAATTGGCCAAAGCCGAAGACGGTGTTCAGCGGCGTCCGCAACCGGTGCGAGATCTGATCGAGCACGACCCGGCGCATTTCCTCAACGCTCTCCAGCGCTTCGTTGCGCTCGACCAGCGCCAGGGCCGCGCGCTCGCTGTCGGAGACATCGGCGAAGGCGGCCAGGGTCGAGCCGCCGGGAAGCGGTGCGAAGCGGGCGCGCAGCACCCTGCCGCCGCCCAGGGTCAGGCGTTCGGTCCAAACCTCTCGGCTGACATCTCCCGTGGCGAAGGTGGTGCCGCGCGCCCAGACCCCGGTTTCGACCGTCTGCCGCGAGCACAGGTTGAACAATTCCCGCGCATGCATCCCCTGGGTCACGCTGTCCGGATCGGTATCCCAGATCTCATGAAAGGCCGAGTTGACGAACTGCAACAGGCCATTTGCACCGAACACCGCCAATCCTTCGTCCAACCGGTCGAGCGCGGTGCGGAGCAGGTCGTCCATGTGCCGGAACCGGTTCTCCAGCTTCATCTGCTCGGTCACATCGTCGAACACGAAGGCCAGCGCGCCATGCGGGTGCGGCCGGGCCATGACGCGGATCCGGGCGCCGGAGGAGAGATCCCAGCTTTCTTCGTAATCCACCGCCTCGGGGTTTTCGAACAACGCGAGCAGGTTCTCACGCCAGGCGCGGTAATCCTGCAATTCTGGGATCCGCCGGGTCGACCGCAAAAGGTCGAGGATTTCGCGCAGATCGGGCCTGCGCGCCAGCCAAGCTGGCTCGATCTGCCACATCTGCGAGAGTGCCGGATTGAACAGGATCAGGCGGTGATTGCGGTCGAAAATGGCCAGACCGACGGCGAGATGCGCGAAGGTCTCGGTCATCGTCTGAATGAACCGGGTCAGCGTGCGCTCGGCCGAGGCGGTCAGCGAGGCATCCACCGCAAAGCCCAGTTTGGTGTCATTGAGCCCATCGATCTCGACCGAATGCAGGGTGATCGGATTCTGATCGCCCAGTTCCAGGCGCGTGCGGTCGATCTCGCTGCTCGATATGCCTTCGATCTCTTGCCGGCTGACCAGCAGGTTGACCGCGTCCAGCGCCTCGACGCGGCCTTCGCGTGTCTCCACCTGCCCCTCGGCCCAGTTGATCGTGCCATCCGCGTCGCGGTTCCAGGCAATCAACGGCGCGCGCTCCAACAAGGTCGAGACGGTTTGCTGCTTCCAATCCTGGGCCTCAAGTGCCGCGTCGCGTTCCTCGAGTGCGGCGCGAGCGTCGCGCAGCTGGCGGTCGGTGAACGACGCGTCGCGCAGGACGATCCGGATCTGGCCGCCCTCGGTATGTCCCATGACTTCCAAGGGCCGGTTGGCTGCGTCCTGGGTCAGCAGATGGACCGGGTCGCCGTTCTGCTCGAGCCGTTCCAGGGCCGCGGCGGCCCGTTCGGCGCCCGGCCCCAGCAGGCGCTTTAGGATATCATCGAAGGCGCGTCCCCGCTCGGCCCCGAACCACTCCATCGCCTGCTGCGAGGCCTGGGTGATTCGCCCGCGATCAATCAGGACCACCGCACCATCGGCGAGTTCCGCATCACTGGGCCCGCGGCGGCGGCGTTCGGGCGGCCCTAAAAGGATCGAAAGCGTTGTTATTGCGGACAAAAGGACGATGATCCCTGCAAGACCCCAGTCGATTTGTCCCAAGTCGAGGCCTGCAATCATATCAACACCCCTGTGCCCCCGCCTCCACTATAGACACAACCCATGCGGTCGCAAGACATGCGGAGAATCGCGCGCTTAGCGTGCCGGTTCTTCGACAAAGCGTGCGTTGCGCCCCAGCGCACGGCGGGCAGCCTCCTTGCTTTGGATCAACGCGGCCCGCGGCCAGACAAGTTCGATGATCGCGCCGGGGGGGCGGATCGCCTCGAGGGCGGCCGGGGACCTGCTTTCGTCATCCAACCGGCGGCGCAACGCGTCGGAGCCGTTGGCGAAAGTGATCTTGGCCCCGGTCCGCTCGAGCAGCGTGCGCGCGATAAAGAGGCCGAGGCCCATCCCTTCATAGCTCTCCTGCTCGCGCCGCGCCCCCCGTGGGCGGGAGGAGACATAGGGCTCTCCCAACCGCGGCAGGATATCGGCGCTGAACCCTTTCCCGTCATCACCGACCGCGATGCGCAACGTCGTCTCGGAGAGGTTGATGTCGATCCAGACCGTGCTGCGGGCAAAATCCACGGCGTTCTGGATCAGGTTGCGCAGGCCATGGATCAGTTCGGGGCTGCGCGGGACCTGCGGCTGGTCGTCGTCGGCGTCCGCAACCGGCCGGCCGCCATAGCGGATGATCAGCCGCTTGCCCCGGTCGGAATGCGGTTGGCCGGCCTCCTCGATCACCGCGGAGATCGGCGCGGTTTTCACATGCGCATCATCGCGACCGCCCTGCCCCATGTCAGCCAGGATATCCCGGCAGCGATTGGCCTCGCGCCGGATCAGCGCGATGTCTTCGGCGATTTCTTCGGGCAGGTCAGGGTGCTGAGCCAGTTCCCGGTCCAGTTCGCCAGCGACCAGTTTGATCGTGGCAAGCGGCGTTCCGAGCTCATGCGCCGTGGCCGCTGCGATCCCGCCAATGGCGGCAAGCTGCTGCTCTCGCCCCAGCGCCACCTGGGTCGCGTTTAATGCCTGGCTCATGCGATAGCCCTCGACCGTCACGCGCCGCACATAAAGCGCCAGAAAAACGATCCCGATCGCCAGGGCCGCGGTTGATCCCATGCCATAGAGCGCCGGAACTTCCATCGCCGCCCCATCAGGCCCGACCAGCGGCACATGATAAAACCACATCAGGGGGATCGAGCAGATTGCCGCCAGCCCCAGATACAGCGTCGATTGCAGCCTCAGCGCCGTGGCCGAGATTGCGACCGGCGCCATCACCAGCACCACGAACGGGTTGTTCACGCCGCCCGTCAGCATCAAAAGCCCCACGAGTTGCGCCAGATCGAAGAACAGCGAGGCCAAGGTCCACCGCTCGCCCAAACGCTTCTCGGCCGGGAAGATCAGAAAGGTCGCCACATTCACGGTGACCGAAGCCGAGATCAACAGCGCACACTGGGTCAGCGGCAGGTCGAACCCCAGCACCTTGCTGACGAAAAGCACCGCCCCCGCCTGCCCGGCCACGGCCAGCCAGCGCAACAGCAGCAGGGTCCTCAGCCGTACCCAATCGCCGCGGGCGCGCATGTTGAACAGAAGCTGGGTGCCGGGCGACGCGTTCATGCCTCACTATGTGCTGCTCTTCACACAATTGGGAAGAGATGTGGCACCTGGTCAGACGGGCACGGCTTGAATTTCGCGCCAGAATGGCCTTGTCAGAGGCAGGTCACGCTGTGAGAGGGTCACGATGCAACGGATCGTTTTGGTGATGACGGGGGCGCTTTGCCTGATCATCGTGGCGGCGTTCGTGTTCCTGAATGTCGGAAGGGGCGAGCGGCCGGCCCCGGCCGCCGCTTTGAACATCGCCGGGGGCAGCATCGGTGGCCCCTTCACGCTGGTCGACCATACCGGGGCGACCCGGCAGAGCGCGAGCGTGATCACCGGGCCGACACTGATCTATTTCGGATACACCTTTTGCCCGGATGTCTGCCCCGTCGACACGCAGAACATGGTCGATATCGCCGACATGCTCGCGGAGGATGGCGTCGAGGCGACGCCGGTCTTTGTCACCGTCGATCCGGAGCGCGACGATATCGAGACAATGGCCGCCTGGGCCGAGATCATGCACCCAAAGATGGTCGCCCTGACCGGCAGCCAGGAGCAGATCGACGCGGTGAAATCGGCCTACAAGGTCTATGCCCAGCGGGTGGATGTGGACGGCGAGGCCGGGTACCTGATGAACCACTCGGCCTATCTCTACCTCGCTGACCCTTCGGGTGTGCGGGCGATGTATCGCAACGGCTATGACCCGGCATTGATCGCCGAGGATATCGCCTGGGTTCTGGACGGCGGCTAGCGCGGGGCGCCTTCACTCCGCGTCGAAGCGATACCGGTGGAGCGCCGGCCCCTCGGTCTTCAACCACTGCCGGGGCATGTCATAGCGCGGCATCAACCCTGCGAGCACGGCCCAATAGCGCGGGGAATGGTTCATCTCGACCAGATGGGCGGCCTCATGCGCGCAGAGATAGTCCTGCACCTCGGGCGGGGCCATCGCCAGCCGCCAGGAGAGATTGATCCGCTGGGTCGTCGAACAAGACCCCCAGCGCGAGCGGGTGTCCTTGAGGGCCACGCCCCGCACCGCGCGCCCCAATTGTGCGGCGAAGGCATGAACTGCAGGGACCATGCGGGCCCGCGCCCGCTCCTTCAACCAGGCGGCGATACGCGGCCCGGCGGTGCCTTGCCCTGACAGGGTCAAGACGCCATCGTCGAGTACGGGCGCACGCCTCGGCCCGTCCAGCAGCGTGAGCGCGACCATCTCGCCCCCGATGGGAAGTCGGGCGCCTTCGCGCATCCTCACCGGTTCGGGTAGCCGGCCGAGCGCCGTGGAGAGCCACCCACGCTGCCGATGCAGAAACTGATGAACCTCGCGCTCAGGCACGCCGGGCGGCAGGGTCAGGGTGGCGCCTGCACCGGACGGGTTCAGGCGCAGCGTAAACCGCCGCGCCCGGCTTTGAACCGAAAGGGTTACGAGGATCGGTGGCTCATCGAGCACAATCGACGCCGGAAGCTCCGGCGCCCCGCCCAACAGCGCCGCCGCGAGACGCCGCACCATGCGCGCTCAGCCGGCGGCCTGCGCCCGGCAGGTCCGGATGAAATCGCGGATCTTCGGTTGGATATGCTTGCGGAAGCGCGAGCCGTTGAACACGCCGTAATGGCCCACCTCCTCTTGCACAAAATGGATCCGTTTGGCGGAGGGGATGTTCAGGCACAGCCCTTGCGCAGCCTCGGTCTGGCCGCGACCGGTAATATCGTCCTTCTCGCCTTCGACGGTCATCAGGCCGATATCGGTGATCGCCTTGGGGTCCACCACCCGGTCGCGATGCATGTAGCAGCCCATCGGGAAATGGTGTTTCTGGAAAACCGCCTCGACGGTTTGCAGATAGAACTCGGCAGTCAGATCCATGACGGCGAGATACTCATCATAGAATTTGTTATGCGCATCCACGCTGTCTCCATCGCCCTTCACCAGGTTCTGGAAATGGTCCATATGCGCATCGACATGGCGGTCGAGATTCATCGACATAAAGCCGGAGAGCTGCAGGAACCCGGGATAGACGCGGCGCAGGAAGCCCTGGTTCGGCCAGGGCACGGTTACGACAACGTTCTTTTCGAACCAGCTGAGCGGGCGCGAGGCGGCCAGCTTGCACGGGTCGGTCATGTTCACCCGCGTGTCGATCGGGCTGCCCATTAGGATCAGAGCCGAGGGACGCGCCGGGTCCTTGTCCTCCGCCATCAGCGCCGAGGCCGCCAGCGACGGCACCCCGGGCTGGCAGACCGCCATGACGGCAGGGCGCTCGCCGCCCTCGGCCAGTTCCTGGCAAAACTCCATCAGATAATCGGCGTAATCGGCCAGATCGAACCCACCCCGGCTCAGCGGCACATCTCGCGCGTCGACCCAATCAGTGATGTAGACGTCATGCTCGGGCAGCATGGCCTGCACTGTCCCGCGCAACAGCGTCGCGAAATGACCGGACATCGGGGCCACCATCAGAACCTTGGGATCGTTGCGATCCTCGGCCCCGACCCGGCGGAAATGGACCAGGTTTCCGAAGGGTTTTTCGACCACGACTTCCTCGATCACCGCAACCTCGCGGTTGCCGACCGTGACCTGATCTATCCCAAACTCGGGCTTTCCATAGCGCTTTGTGGCCGAGACGAACATCTCCAGCGTCGCGGCCGTGGCCCGGGCGGGAATGGTCGCCGCGAAGGGGTTGAACGGGCTTTGCAAGGCGCGCCGACCCATCCGTGCCGCTTGTCGCATTGGGCTAATCGCGGCATGCGTGAATTCATAAGCGTGATACAGCACGTTGACCCCGTTTGTTTTTCTTCGCTTTTTCGGCGAATGTCAGACAAAGCCTATTCTGCGTTTTGTCAATTGCGCAAGACATGTTTTGCAACTGCGAATGCACCGGCACGACTTGGCTTCGATCTGTGGCCGGATAGCACGAAATTCACAGTCAAATCCCTTTGACAGCCCAAAGCATCTGTGGCATTGGCGCCCATCTTCCTGGGATTGCCCTGTCGAAAGGTACTGTGATGCCGAAACCTGAATGGGGGGTGAAGCGCACCTGTCTGTCCTGCGCGGCACGATTTTACGATCTCGGCCGCAACCCGGTGTCCTGCCCGAAATGCGGGGCCGAGTTCGACCTCGCGGCGCTCGTGCCAACGGCGCGTGGCCGCAGCCGCCGCGCCGAGAAAGCCGCCGCTCCCGTGGCAGAAGCCCCTGCCGAAACGACCGAGGATCTCGTCGACGACGAGGACGATCTCGAAGATGACGCCGGGGATGCCGCCGCCAACGAAGACGCAGCGGAGGACGAGACCGAAGACGACGCTCTGGTCGAATCCGAGGAGGATGAAGACGAACTCGGCGAATTCGGCGACGATCTGCTGCTGGAAGACGACGACAGCAGCGACGAGCAACTCGACGAGCTAGGCGAGGTCGCCGCGGAAGACAACGACCAAGAAACCTGATTTTTCCCTTGCGTCGCAGGCCACACCCGCTTACGCGTAGCGGCGCATTACGGCAGAACTGGTTCGGGGCCATAGCTCAGTTGGGAGAGCGCTTGAATGGCATTCAAGAGGTCAGGGGTTCGACTCCCCTTGGCTCCACCACCCCCGAAGAGTTGACAAATTAGACTAGAAATTACGCCTCTCCAGTAACCTGAAGGCTAAGTTTTTGTGCGATTTGGGCGCTCGGAACAATATCGAAGACAAGGCCATGACCAACCTCGCTCGCCTCAGACTGTTGTGAGCTTCTCTCAAGTTTAGAAGAGGCGGGCCCGGGGCGTTCGACCCCCACCACCGAACGCGCGAGAAGAGCGGGAACTCGGTTCTTCTTCGATTGGTGCGCGTCCGAGCAACTTCGAGACCGGCTACCAATCGATCCGGCCGTTCTCGCGTACTTCATCGGCGCCTTGGCCTCACGAATAAGCCCGCAACGATAAAGCGGTGTTTCGACAGCCTCCGCCACCTCCGCCGAGATGAGCGGTCCAACTCCATGCGCCCCGGAGACTTATCAGACCCGCCAAAACGGACCGCGAGAGACAAGGTGACCGGCAGTCTGTAAATCCGCCATTGTTTGCGCATGGTCTTTGCCCATTCTCTTAATGGTCTGGGGCACTGTCGGACGTGTTCCGAGCGCTTCATGCAACCGTACGTGGCTGAATTGCTTGAACTCGATATCGACCACAGGCTGTGCCTGGCTTGTTGTGATAACCCACTCGGCATCGCGCATCTCGCAACGCAGGGTTCCATCAAAGCGCTCGTTGTGGCCGTTCTCCCAAGGTGAATCGGCCAGAATGCGGATCGGCTCTTCGGCATTGGGCACACCCTTCCTGCTGAAAATGTGCCCGAAAATGCGCTTTCGGTTTGGAGCTATTTCTGGGTCAGATGCTTGCACTTCATCTTGCGCTGAGATGTACTGCCGCCCGGCCTGGGCGGGCCCTGCCTGCGTCCTGGTCGTCTTTGTCGATGTCTCTCTGAAAGCAGGCCCGCGATGAGACCTTTCTACCTGATTGCAATCATTTTTTTCTTGCTCGCCCCCACCGCCCCAGCCTCTGCCGAGCAGCCGCGGATCGGGCTGGTTCTGGGCGGTGGCGGGGCCGCGGGCGTTGCCCATGTCGGTGTGATCCGCGAGCTTGAGAAGCTCGGCATTCGCCCGGATGTCATCACTGGGACCAGCATGGGCTCGATCATCGGGGGGCTCTATGCCGCCGGCTATACACCGGATGATCTCGAACGGGTCGCGTTGGAGATCGAATGGGACAGCATCCTGAATGATTCCTCGGACCGCAGGCTGGAACATCCCTTGCGGCGCGATAGCCGGTTGGAGCCGCTGAGCGTTCAGGCCGACCTGCCCCTGGGCGTCGGGGACGGCGGTGTTCAACTGGATGCCGGACTGGTCGACGGGGTAAAGCTGACCGCGATCCTGGCGCAGTTGACCACCCGCGTGAACCAGATCGAGAGCTTTGACGACCTGCCCATTCCGTTCCGCGCCGTGGCCACCGATCTGACGACGGGTCAGCCCGTGGTTCTGGAACGGGGGCCGCTCGTCGAAGCACTCCGCGCGTCGATGTCGATCCCAGCCCTGTTTCCGCCGGTCAATATCGACGGGCGGCTGCTGGTCGATGGCGGTGTCTCGAACAATCTGCCCATTGATGTCGCCCGGGCCATGGGAGCGGATATCGTCATCGTCTCCTCGATCCCACCCGCAGAAAAGCAGGCGGAGGAACTCGGCTCGTTCAGTGCGTCTCTCGCCCAGACGCTGTCGATCTTTATCCATGCGCGAACACGGGACCTGGTCGCGACCCTGGGCCCGCAGGACGTTTTGCTGGTCCCGGATGTCGGCGCGGTCGGCATGCTGGATTTTGCCGATGCGCCGGCAACCATCATCGAAGGGGCTGAGACGGTCCTGGCCGTGGCCCCGCGTCTCCGGGCGCTCGCCGCAGATCGCATCGCGCCGGCGCCACGGCCGGATGTGGGCGATGTCCGGAATGCGCCCCTGGCCTATGACCGGATCGTGGTCGAGTATGACGGCGTACTCGACCCCGAGATCATCCGGCGGCGGCTCGGCCTGCCGGACAGCGGCTCGGCCACCGGGCACGAGATCGAGGAGGCGATCACCCGGGTCTACGGCCTCGATCTGTTCGAGAATGTCGTCTACCGCCATCAGACATCGGCAGCCGAGGATCTTCTGATCGTCCGGGCGGTCCGGCGCAATGAGGGGGCGGCCCGGCTGCGCTTTGGTCTCGAGCTCGAAGACACATTCGGCAGCGACGGAGATTTCACAATTGCGGTCGGCGGCGAGCTGGCCGAGCTCAATTCTCTCGGCGGGCGCGTGGATGTGGATTTTACCTTCGGGCGCATCGATGCGGCGCGCTTCGCCTTCGAGCAGCCCTTGGATCTGGATCAGGACTTCCACATCCGCACCAGCGCGACCTATGTGAATCAAAGTGGCACGCTGTTTGCCGCCATCGACAACCCGTTGTCCGAGATCACCGTCGATCAGGCGATCGTCGAAGCCGAGCTCTTCTGGACACCGGGCGATTGGGGCCGCATCGGCGCCGGTCTCGGTTTCATCCATCAGACGGTCGATATCCAGTCGGGTTTTGTGGGGGCCTTCGGAGCCGGGCGGTTCGTCGAGGATCAGGTGCCGCTGTCGTTTGGGATCGATTATGACACGCTCGACGACCCGGACCTGCCACGCTCGGGTGTTCAATTGGGTACGCTGTACACCTTTGACCTGGCCGACAGGGACCGCCCCGGCAGCGTCGAGATCGACGCCCTGGGCGCGACCTCGTTCGGGCAGAACACGCTGTCAGGGTTCTTCCGTGCCGAAGGCGAGCTCGACCCCGAAGGCTTCGACCCGCGCTTTATCGGCGGTTTTCAGGACCTCTCTGGCTTTGCTGAAGGCGAGCTGGTTGGCAATGTCGTCGCGCTTGCGGGGCTGCGCTATTACCGCCGCTTTGGCTTTGAGAGCCCGTTCGGCAAGGAGGCTTTCGCCGGCGGCAGCGTCGAGTTCGGCGGGGCGTTCGAGGACTGGCGCGATATCGGCTTCGATGGCGGTTTCCTGGCCGGATCGCTTTTCGCGGGTGTCCAAACACCGTTCGGCCCGTTAATCCTCGGCTTTGGAGCGGCCGAGCAAGGCCAGTTCACCGGGACGCTCAATCTCGGTGTGACGTTCTAGCGGCGGTTCGAAAGATAGGCGTGGGTGTGGTGGTATGGCGAATCTCGATTTGCTCCTGGACAGCATTGAACTGACCAATGGTCGCGTGCTGCAGAACTTTATCCGGATCGATACGATCACCGGCGATGGCAGGCTCTTTCAACGGCTGATCGACGATACCGATGGGCGCGTGGTCGCGGAGCTTCAGTTTCCGACCCAGGATGTCCCACCGGGCGCGGGGCCGAGCTTCGTCCTGCCCTTCGGCGATGGTGGTTTTGGCGTCCTCGCCTCGTTTGGATCGACCGGTCCGCTCTTCCAAGCGTTCGACGCGGAGGGCGAGATGGCGGGCGACCCGGTGACGCTCGGACCGCAGGACGATGGCACCGGCCTGCCTCCGATCACATCGATCCAGGGCGTGTTCCGCGGCGAGGACGGCGCGGTGACGGTCGCCACGTCATCGACAATCGAGGATTTCTCGAACCCGTTCAATCCGAGCAGCGAGACCTTCCTCGAGCTGCGCAGCTTCGGGCTCGATGGATCAATCTCCCCAGAGGCCCGGCTCGACAGCATCCTGCCCGTGGGCAGCGGGCTCGTGCTGCCGGATGGCCGCCTGCTCAGCTTCTCGGGCGAGACCGCCATGCGGCCCGGCGTGATCTCGACGGTCCTCGACCCCACCGATGGCACGGTCGAGACCGGGCGGACCCAAACCCGCAGCACGGTGGAGGGAGCGGTCAACGAATACGACCTGACGGTCATCAAACAGACGCTGCTGCCCGGCACCAACCGGTTTGTCGTCGCCTGGTCGCAAATCTCCAACAGTGGCAATCCGGACAACGACTCGATCTTCTTCGCTTTCGGCACGACGGCCCGGCCCGAGGGGCGGTTGTTCGGCCTCACCCAATTGTCGCCGGACCACCCCGTCTTCGACAATTTCGAACTCCTCGCTCTGCCGGATGGCAGCTTTGTCATCGCCTGGACCCTGGCCGGCGAGACCGGCGCCGGAGGCGATCCGCTAGACGGCGCACAAGTCGTCTGGCGCCGTTTCGACCCGTTTGGCGATGCGCTGGGCGACACGGCCCAGGTCGAGACCGAGGGGCAGAACGAGATTGGGGTGTCTGTCGAACTCTTGGGCGATCGGCTCTTGCTCAGCACGTCCGTTTTCGACGACCCTGATCAAGGCACCAAGATCGAAGACCGGCTGCTCGACCTCAACCTCTCTCCGTTTTCCGAGGCGGCCGATATCGTCTCTGGCACTGAAGCGGGAGAGAGCTTTGACGGGCTCGGCGGCGATGACGAGATCCTGGCCGGCGCGGGCGACGACACCCTGATCGGCGGTGCTGGCGATGACACGCTGCGCGGTGAGGAGGGGGCGGATATCCTGATCGGCGGTGTCGGCTCGGACGCCCATTTCGGGGGGGCAGGCCGAGACCTCGCCAGCTATGCTAGCGCCGCGAAGCGCATTGCTGCCGACCTGCAGGGCGTGACCTCGGGCCTCGGCGAGGCGAGCGGCGACACCTTTGTGGGGATCGAGGATCTGACCGGCGGGCTCAGCAACGATATTCTGCGCGGAGATGGTGGCACCAATGTCCTGAGCGGCGGCAGCGGCGCGGACCGGCTCTATGGCCGCGCTGGCGATGACAATCTGCTGGGTGAGAACGGTAATGATGTTCTCTACGGCAATACCGGAGCCGATTTCATCAGTGGCGGAGATGGCTTCGACCGCTTCGTGTATTTTCGCGCCGGTGACAGCGGCACAGGCCGGGCGGCGCGCGATGTCATCACCGATTTCGACGCGGCGCGCGGCGAGAGGATCGAGCTCAGCCGCCTAGACGCCGATCTTGGGCGCGGCGGCAACCAAGCGTTCGAGTTCATCGCGGGTGCGGCCTTCTCGGGGGTCTCCGCCGAATTGCGGAGCTATACGAATGCAAAACTCGACCTGACGGCGATCGAAGCGGATATCGACGGCGACAGACGGGCCGATTTCCAGATCGAGCTTACCGGAAGCGTTACGCTGGACGACGCCAACTTCATCCTGTGATCCAAGGGAGCGACCCTCTTCGAGCGAAGGCGGCTCCTTTCCGCAGCGTCCATTTATGAGGCTGGCGTCGGTCGGCCAACAGATGTCCTGTGTGCGGGCGGCCATCCGCAGCGGTATGCGCCGTCGCGGGCACCGGCACCCAATCTGTTTGCCAAACAAGCTTCAGAGTGGTATCTCACTCCCAGCCGTGCTTTGAGGCAATCAACTCTCTGATTTCGTTGATAAATAAAGCATGCGGGCGTTGTGTAATGGTAAGACCTCAGCCTTCCAAGCTGATGATGCGGGTTCGATTCCCGCCGCCCGCTCCAAATCTCGAAGGCCGGTGAGTGCTGCTTCTGGCTAGCAAAGGAGCGCGAAATCCGCATCGGTTGCGGGCAGGCGGTGTGGCGTGCTCTCTGTCTCGATGAAGGGTCGTCAGGCGATCTCGGGGCGGCTCACAAGCCAAGCCTGGGTCCTGCGGACCCATTCACTGGGCGGAGACTGCAATCGGCGTTCAGCTCTGAGAGAGGTCGTCCCGCCAGGCGATCTTGTACGTTTGTCGCAAGATCACCTGGCTATCGCGGCAGGGCCCCTTTAGAAATCAGTCCAGCTTTCACCGCCCGACGCGGCCTTGAATGCCGCGGGGACAGGCTTTGCCGGGGCTTCGACTGCCGCCGTGGCAGCGATAGCCGTGGCGGCGATTTCCGCCTCGGCGTCTTGCCAAGCTGCGTCGAGCGCTGCTTCGCGGCCCGTTTCGTTGATCTTGAAGAAGGCCACCAGTTGCTGCAGCGATTGCGCGCCTGATGCCAGCGAGCGCGATGTGGCGGCGCTGCGGTCGGCCAGGGACGCGTTCTCCTGGGTCATCTGGTCCATGTGGTTCACGGTTGTCGAGATTTCCTGAGCGCCGGAGGCCTGTTCGATGCTGGCCTCGGCGATCTTCTTGATTGCTTTGTCGACCTCGTCGATCGAGGTGACGATGCTCTCGAGGAACTCGCCGGTCTCGGTCACCAGACGCACGCCATCGGCCACCTGCACGGCACTGGCATCGATGAGCTGCCGGATATCGTTGGAGGCTTCAGACGAGCGCTGTGCAAGCGCCCGGACTTCCGAGGCGACCACGGCAAACCCTTTACCCGCGTCCCCGGCCCGCGCGGCTTCCACAGCCGCGTTGAGCGCCAGCAGGTTGGTCTGGAAAGCGATGCCGTCGATGACGCTGATGATGTCGGCAATCTTTTTCGAGCTTTCCTCGATCCCGCCCATCGAAGAGACCGCATCGCGCACGACCTGTCCGCCCTTGTCGGCACGGGTGGCCGCTTCCGAGGCCAGGCTTTTGGCACGGGTCGATCCTTCCGCGTTGGATTTGATCGAAGCGGACATCTCCTCCATCGTTGCGGCGGTTTCTTCCAGCGAGGAGGCCTGTTGCTCGGCCCGCGATGCCAGATCCTCGGAGCCGCTGAGGATCTGACCGGTTCCATCACTCACAGATTGCGACATCGAGGCGATCTGGCCGATCAGGTCCGAGAACCGCTCGGCCATTGCATTCACGTTCTGCGACAGTTCCTCGAAGACCCCATGGAAATTGCCCTGCATCCGCTCGGTCAGATCGCCTTCGGAGAGGCTTCGAACGATGCGCGAGGTTTCCGACACGCTCTGCTCGACACTGTCGGCAAGCTTGTTGATCTGCTCGCCCATATTGGCCAAGGCGGTTGGCGCCGTCGCGAGGTCGGCACGCTTGGTGAAATCGCCATTCACTGCGGCGGCAACGACCGCGTCGATCTCTTTGCCCGCCCGAAGTTCATCGGTCTTGTCCACCCATTCAAAGACCGTCCCGATCCGTTCGCCATCCTCGTTGCGCACCGGGGTGACCGCAATTTCCAGAATGCGCGGCCCGATGGACACCTGCGCCTCGCGCGTTCCGGCAATCTCGTTCAGCGATCCGAGCACCTCGCCCAGGACGGGCTGGAACAGCGAAAGGTTGGCACCGATCACGCCTTTCGGATCGAACCCCTGCACATGAGTGTTCATCTCCTTGGCGTATCTGCCGAAGAACTCCCGCATCCGGTTGTTGCAGAACACGATCTCGTCGCGCCGGTTGGCGACGATGACAGGGTCGAACAGTCGTCGAGCGCGGCGCGCAGACGGGCGGCTTCCAGTCCTTTGAGGTAGACATGCTCCATCGAGCGGGCGAGTTCCCCGATCTCATCATGGCGGCCCCGCCCGGGGACTTCCACATCCTGACCTTCCGAGAGACGGTGGACCGCTTCCTGGATGCCGATGATCGGACGCACCGCACCGCGAGAGATCAGCCATGCGACCAGCAGGACCCCGATCATCAGAAGCCCGGTCGTCAGCGCCATCGTGCGCTGCAGATCTTTCACCGGGCGGAGAACGTAGCTGAGCGTCTGCTCTGCCATGAAGGCCCATCTGACACCGTGGAAATCCAGATGGGCATAGGCGGCAAGCACAGGCGCCCCCAAAGCATCGATCGTCTGGATCACACCTTTTTCGCCGGCGATGGCCTTCGAGATCGCTTCATTCTCGACCCGCGTGGTCAGGATGCTGCCCTCGCCATATTTAACGCTGTTGTGCCGCATCAGGTTGTCGACACCGACCATGGTCAGCCCGCCGCCTTCGCCGAGCGATCTCGACTCGTTCAATATGGCGTCCATACGGTCGATCGGCATCTGGAACGCGATCACGCCGATCTGCTGTCCGTTGGCATCGAGCACTTGACGCGAGATGAACGAAGCCGCAGCACCATTGCTCGGCGCATAGGGGGCAAAGTCGGTAAAGCCGATACTGCCGCTTTGCGCTGCGCGGAACACCTCGCCCAGGCCGCTGCTCGAATAGGTGCCGTTGACGAAATTCGTGGCGAAATCCGCTTCTTTATAGACCGAGTAGACAAGATTGCCTGCGGTGTCGAACAGAAAGATATCGTAATAGCCGCGCTGATCTTTGAGGAGCTTTAGTTTCGGGTGGTATTTGACATGCGCTTTCCCGTAGGCTTCCGGGGCGGAGGAGGACTCGGTCATATTGTCCTTCTGGCCTGCGGGATGCGGGTTGTCTTGGATATATACTTGCTGAAGGGTCTGCTGCGGATTGCCGCCGATTTCCCCCCAGGCCGCCCCGAAATCGCGGATCGCATCGATCGTAATCGGGCTCTGCGCCCAGAGCGTGATGTCCTGATCGATGGTCTCGAAATAGTGGTGGAGTTCATCCTTCCGGGCGTCGCGCAACGCGCTCAGGCTCTTGGTCTGGAGCGCCATCGTCCCCTCGCGCGCCATATACGCCGAAGAGACGCCGAGAACGGCACAGGCAAGCAACGCCAGGCCCGCCACCAAGGCGGTGGCCTTTTGCTTGATATTCATCCGGAACCGGAAAAGACCCTTGACCATGGACTCACGCTCCTCATGACGCACGCGTTACTGCGACCCTGCTGAATACCGGTAAATAATTCGCAACCAAGACAACGGTCTCGAACACGAACAATCCGCGCGACAATTAAAAATTATCTCGGATGTACTTGATTTGCCTGGGTCAGGCTCTTCACCCATCCGCTCAAAGCGTCGAAGTCGATGGGTTTCGTGATGTAGTGACTGGCACCAAGGATCATCCCATCAGCGATATCTGACTTCTCGGAATAAGCCGAAACGAAGATGAACGGGCGCTTGGCCAGTTCGGGATGGTTGGACACCAATTGCGACCGCATCTCATAGCCGTTCATCCGGGGCATGTTGATATCGGCCAATACGATATCGGGCGAGATGCGCGCGATCAGGGCCAGGCCCTCGGCGCCGTTCGACGCCTCGTGCACGTCATGGCCTTGATCGACCAGTTCTTCGACGATCAACTCACGCAGATCTTTTTCATCTTCGACGACGACTATGTTTGCCATGGATCCGTTCTCACATTTTTGCCGGCACAGAATGCATCGAGTGTCGCATTCAGCCCTGCCAGCACGAGTGAAGCGACTTGCCAACACCGTGGATACCGGTTGGAAATGACTGCCGGATTAACTCGCCATGCCCGAACAGCGCGGCGCGGCAGGCCCAGAGGAGACCGCGTGACGAGAGAGAGCGCCATCGCCGCAGCCCGCTCCTATCTGACATCGGGGCAGTTCGAGGCGGATCTCGCACGGCGCGTCGCCTATCGGACCGAGAGCCAGACGCCGGACGGTCTGCCACACACCAGGCAGTATCTCGAGGCCGAGATGATCCCCACCCTGTCGCGTATGGGGTTTGCAACGCGTCTGTTCGACAACCCGGTCCCAGGCGTCGGCCCGGTTCTGCTCGCCACCCGTGACGAAGGCGCGCCGCTCACGGTGCTCGGCTATGGCCATGGCGATGTGGTCCGCGGCCAAGATGCGGATTGGCGGCGCGGCAATGGCCCATGGCAGACCGCGCGCGAGGGCGACAAGATCTTCGGGCGCGGCACTGCGGACAACAAGGCTCAGCACACGATCAACATTGCCGCCCTCGAGGCGGTGCTGAACATTCGCGGCAAGCTGGGGTTCAACGCAAAACTCATTCTGGAAATGGCCGAGGAGACGGGCAGCCCCGGCTTGAGAAAGATCATCGCCGACAATCTCAATGCGTTCGCCGCCGATCTCTTTCTGGCCTCCGATGGCCCCAGGGTCCGCCCGGAACGACCGACCGTCTCTCTCGGGGCCAGGGGTGCGCTGAATTTCGACCTGTCTTGCGACCTCCGCGCGGGGGCCCACCATTCCGGAAATTGGGGCGGTGCGCTCGCCGATCCCGCCATGATCCTCTCACATGCGATCGCAAGCCTCTCCACCAAGGATGGCGCGTTGCTGGTCGAGGGCTGGTCAGCGCCCGCGATGACGCCCGCCGTCAAACAGGCTCTGGCCGGGCTTACGCTCGACGCTGGCACCGATGGACCGGAGCTGGACCCGGAATGGGGAACGCCCGGCCTGACCACGGCCGAACGGGTCTATGGCGCCAATTCCTTCGCCGTTCTGGCGCTGTCCTCGGGCGATATCGCCGCACCGGTCAATGCGATCCAGCCCAGGGCCTCGGCCCATTGCCAGCTTCGTTTCGTGGCCGGGACCGAGATGGCCGAGATCCTGCCCGCCTTGCGGCGCCATCTCGATGCGCGCGGTTTCAACCGGGTGACGATCAGCGGGGACTTGGTCGGCGGCTTCGCGGCTTCGCGGACCGAGCCCGACCACCCCTGGGTCGCGCGCATCCTCGCCTCGATCACCGAGACTTGCGGCGCCGCGCCCGCCGTCATCCCGCAGATGGGTGGCTCGATCTGCAATGATCTCTTCACCGATCTCCTGGGCCTGCCGGCGATCTGGGTACCGCATTCCTATTCGGGATGCGCCCAGCACGCGCCTGACGAGCATATCCTTCTCTCGCTCAGCGAGGATGCCCTGGCGATCATGGCCGGCCTCTATTGGGATCTTGGCACGGCGGCCTTCCAGCCGCGGAAGACAGGAGCGGCGGCCCGACCGGCTTGAGTTGTCACAGACACTCTTTTAGACAGCGCAAGGGTTGGGGAACGGATCACAGGTCACGCTGCCGATCGAAAGCGGACCAGACAGGGGCGCAATGTCCATAACTCTGCACAAACAGGATCTCCCAGAAGGTCTCGATCTGGGAGCATCCTTGGCAATTGATACGGAAACTATGGGACTGGTGCCGCATCGCGACCGGCTCTGCCTCGTGCAAGTGTCATCGGGCGATGGCACGGCCCATCTCGTGCAGATCGAGCGGGGTCAGACCAGCGCGCCCAATCTCGAACGCTTGCTGGC
>JBCBIS010000001.1:0-73469 GCA_038524325.1 Pseudomonadota bacterium | reverse complement strand
TAACCGCATCTTCTCGAAGGCCACCGCCCAGAACCGCGCGCCCGAGGAGGCCCGCGCCGCCTTGGCGCTGGTCCGGCGTGAGGCCCCGGGCAGCGCCCAGCACTGCCACGCCCTGCGCACCCTGGGCCGGGTGCTGGCCCGCCGCGCACCCGGCACGGCGCTGGGAACCCTGGCCGAGGCGCGCCAGCTCTGCGCCCAGGTCCATGGCGCCCGGGACATCCGCCTCTCGCTGATCGCGTTGGAACGGGCGCTTGCACTGCTCCGGCAGGGCAGCTATGCGGCGGTGATCGAGACCCTGGCCGGGCACGAGGCGCGGTTGGCGGAACTGGGGCAAGAGGAACGGCTGGCCGCGCTCTATACGCTGCGCGCCCGGGCGCATCAGGGCCGGGGCGACCGGGGCAGGGCGGCGGCGGACAGCGCCTTGGCGACACGCTGGCGGGCCTATGCCTATGGCGCCGAGGCGGGCCAAGCAGGAGTGGGTGGATGATCGTTGCAGTGTTTTTTCTCGCCGCGGCCGCGCTGGGCTGGGTGCGGGCCGGGCGCCGGGGCGGTACCATGGCCGACCGGGTGCAATATGCCATCGCCCATGGCATCGCCGGCGGTCTGGCCGGGTTTGTCCTGGTCAACATCGCCGCGCATCTGTCCTGTTCGCCGTCTTCAACTGACCCCATCGCCCCGTGCGCCCGGCGCCGGGGCGGCTAGTTTGGCGGCATGTTTCTGAAACTCTTCTTCGCCCTGAAAGACGCGCGCCTGCCGGTCAGCCTGCGCGAGCATCTGACCCTGGTCGAGGCGATGGATGCTGGGCTGGTGATTTATGACGTCGAGGAATTCTACTACCTCGCCCGCGCCACCCTGGTGAAGGACGAGCGGCATCTCGACCGCTTCGATCAGGTCTTCGCCCATGTCTTCAAGGGGCTCGAGGCCGTGGCCGCCGATGGGATCAGCGTGGAGGAGACCGACCTCCCCACCGAATGGCTGATGAAGCTGGCCGAGAAACATCTCAGCGACGAGGAAAAGGCGCTGGTCGACAGTCTCGGCGGGTTCGAAAAGCTTATGGAGACGCTGAAAAAGCGGCTCGAGGAACAGCAGGGCCGGCATCAGGGCGGCAACAAATGGATCGGCACGGCGGGGACCAGCCCCTTCGGCGCCTATGGCTACAACCCCGAGGGCGTGCGCATCGGCCAGAAGGAATCGCGCCACCGCCGGGCGGTGAAGGTCTGGGACAAGCGCCAGTTCCGCGATCTGGACGGCGACGTTGAACTCGGCACGCGCAATATCAAGGTCGCCCTGAAACGCCTGCGCCGCTGGGCCCGCGAGGGCGCGGCGGAGGAGCTGGATCTGGCAGGAACCATCCGCGGCACGGCGGAGAAGGGCTATCTCGACGTGCAACTCCGCCCCGAGCGACACAACGCGGTCAAGGTGCTGATGCTGTTCGATGTCGGCGGCTCGATGGACGACCATATCAAGGTGGTCGAGGAGCTGTTCTCGGCCGCCAAGACCGAGTTCAAACATCTCGAATACTACTATTTCCACAATTGCCTCTACGAGGGCGTGTGGCGCAACAACCGCAGGCGCTGGACCGAGCAGACGCCGACGCAGGAGGTGTTGAACACCTATGGCCCGGATTACAAGCTGATCTTTGTCGGCGACGCCTCGATGAGCCCCTACGAGATCCTCTATCCCGGCGGGGCCAACGAACATTGGAACGCGGAGCCGGGCGAGACATGGCTGCGCCGGGCGCTCGACAAATACCCCTCCGCCGCCTGGATCAACCCGGTGCCCGAGGGGCATTGGCAATACACCCACTCCGTCGGGCTGATCAACGAGATCATGGAAAACCGCATGTTCCCCATGACCCTGGCCGGGCTGGAGGAGGCAACGCGCGAGTTGAGCCGGTAGGGTCCCGCCCTTCCTGGCCCGGCGTTGCGTCGTCTGACGCGATGGTGCGAAGCTGGAGCGTGGCGGGACAGAGGGGCATCTGATGGTCGACAAGCGCATCACCGTGGATCTTTCGGCCTATCCCGATCTGGTGGTCATTTATCTCGGGATGCGGGTCAGGCGGCTGCGGGGCATCCTGTCGCTGATGCGGATCGGGCCACAGATCGGGCGGGTGCCGGGCAGTCAGCCTGACGGGTTGCTGCGTCACGAATTTCTCACCTACGGCCTGTTCCCGCCCCATGTGGGGATGCGCCAATACTGGCGGGATTTCGACGCGCTCGAGGCCTGGGCGCGGTCCGAGCCGCACAAGATCTGGTGGCAGCAATTCGTGCGCGATACGGGCGGCACCGGGTTCTGGCACGAGAGCTATTTCATGGGTGGAGGGATGGAGGCGGTCTATCTCGACATGGATATCGAGACCGGCTTCACCGCCTTTGCCCCGGCCCAGGAGGCGCGCGGCACGATGTTCTCGGCCCGGGGCCGGATGCGGCGCGAGGCCGGACAGGCCGCCCCGCCGGTCGTGGGCGAGGCGGAGCTCTACGGGCCCGGCGCCTAGGCAAGCGGACGGCGGAGCCGTCCGATGCCGAACAGCGCCAAAAGCCCAAAGCCCGACAGCATCATCGCGAGGCTTGCCGGCAGCGGCACCGGGGTCGCGGTCTCTCCGTTCACCAGCAATTGCACCCCGGCCTGCGATGTCAGCGCGTCATAGTAGATCAGCTCGAAGGGCACGCCGCCCTCGGTCAGTGCAAGATCGAAGTCGTCCGAGCCGAACGCCCGGATCCCGGTGAATTCGCCGAGCAGAACGCCGTCGACCGTCAGCTGGAACCCGTCATCCGAGAACAGCTCGAACGCATTGACGCCATCCTCGACCCCCAAGAGGCCGGTAAAGCGGAAGATCGACCCGAGCAGCTCGGTGTCGCGCTGTGCCGCGGTCAGCGCTGCGGCATCGGGCCCGAGGAAATCTCCGAGCGTCTCGCCACCAGCATTCGCGAGGGTCTCAGGGTTGAACCCGCCCGACGGGCCCGGGTAATCAATGGCGGTCGATTGAAACGTGAAATCGGGGGTCCGCCGGTCGATCACGCTGAGCACATCGTCCAACACACCGCCCGGCTGGCCGCGATTTGCATTGTCCTCGGCATCGCCGATCACCTCGCCCGACGGCGCGCGGTCCGCACCTGGCGCGAGGGTTGCCTGGTCGAAGATATCGACGTCCCAGAACTCGACATGGAAGGGTGCAGCGGCCGCCGGGACCGCAATCAAAGACGCAAGAACGGCAAACACTCCAGATCGCTTCATCGGGTTCTCCTGACGTGAATTGCGATGGAAAAAGATACCTCAGATTGTGCGATTCTGGGCGGGGCCCGCCGCGGATTGGGGTTCTGTGGCGCGGAAAAGGCGCCGGGGCTGCGATGCGGGTCAGGAGCCAGAGTGGCGCCACGCGCATGACAGATCTCGCGCATCCAATGCGGTGGTGATCGGGATGTTGGAGGGGGGCTCGCGAAGGGTCCGGAACCTACGAGGGCCTGGACTGTAGAAAAGCGGGCGGCCGCCCGGGGGTGGCCCTTGCCAAAGGGGCCCTGGAGGAAGCTGTACGTGTCAGGCACAGCCGGTGTCGCGGCGGAGAGGGTTTTCGCGCGCGATGGTTAAAATTTGTTGAAAATCCCGGCCAGCGCGCGCTGCCTTGTGAGCCGCTTCACAGGTCCGGTCGGCGCGGTCCGCTAGGGTACGCGCACGCACCATTCAACATGCAATCGGGAGAACCCACATGACCAAGATGACCGAGACTGTGCAGATCCTCGACGATGCCGATCTGGACCTGGTGACCGCCGCCAAGGGCGACACCAATGACCCCGATCAGAAGAAGCTGATCCGCCGTGACGGCTCGGGCGGCGGCAGCGCGGATTTCAGCCGGTTCAGCAGCTTTCATCACTATGCCGGCTATGCCTGGAGCGTGGTCTCGACTGTCTTCGGCGGCCCGGCCAAGTTCGAGCCGGGGGTGAATGACAAAGACACGGTCGTCGTCGGCAACCGGGGCTGAGGCTCACGACGCGGTCAACGCCTCCAGATCCAGGGGGGCGTTGACCATGGCGAGGCGGTCTTGCGCATCCACGGGCCATTCCTCGGCGGGTTTGTCCCGGTACAGCTCCACCCCGTTGCCATCCGGGTCGCTGAGATAGACAGCCTCGGAGACGCCGTGATCGGCCTTGCCGGTGATTGGGATGCCCGCCGCCTGCACGCGCCGGACCGCCTCGGCCAGATCGGCGCGGCTCGGGTAGAGAAACGCGGTGTGATAGAGTCCGGTATGGCCCGGCGGCGGCGGCATGGCGCCCAGGCTCTCCCAAGTGTTCAGCCCGATGTGATGGTGATAGCCGCCGGCCGCCAGGAACGCCGCTTGCGGGCCGCGCTGCATCACGTCGAACCCCAGCACGCCGGAGTAAAAACCAATCGCGCGGTCCAGGTCGGCCACGCGCAGATGGACATGGCCGATACAGGCTTTCGCGGGGGCCGGTTGGGCGGCCGGGGATGTCGGGGTCATGGGGCTCTCCTTCTCCTGATCTCTTGCAGCCACCATATGCAAAGGGCGGGGCAGGCGGCGAGACCCGCCCCGAGGAAAGACTTTTGCGGACGCTCGAACGGTGGAGGGTCGAAGGATGCAGATCATCGCACGCGCATTCGCCATGGATGAGAGAACCTGGGAGCGCCATGCCAGCCCCTGGTCCTGCTGGACCCGAGTGGCCATCCTGCCGCTGCTGTGCCTCGCCATCTGGGCCCGGGTCTGGATCGGCTGGGGGTGCCTGATCCCCATCGCCGCGCTGCTGGTCTGGACCTGGGTGAACCCTCGCGCCTTCCCGCCGCCCGCGACCACACGGGCCTGGGCCTCGCGCGCGGTGATGGGCGAGCGGGTGTGGTTGAACCGCGGCACGGTGGCGATCCCGCGCCACCATGCGGTCTGGGCCGGGTTGCTCAGCGCTCTGCCCGCGGCGGGGCTGGGGCCGCTGATCTGGGGGCTCTATGCGCTCGAGATCTGGCCGCTCCTGCTGGGTCTCGTGCTGACGATGGGGCCGAAGCTGTGGTTTTGTGACCGGATGGTCTGGCTCTATGACGACATGGCCCGGACCCATCCCGCCTATGCCGCCTGGCAGAGATAGGGCTCAGGTCAGCAGATCGAGCAGGTCGAACAGCCTATCGGGCAGGCGAAGCGTGGCATGGTAGAGCCAGAGCGGGGCCAGAACCGACAGCCCCGCCGCCAAGACCAGGGCGCCCAGCATCAGCAGCCCATGCACGCTGTAATGCGCTCGCATCCACTGATAGAACAGTGTGTAGCCGATCATCATACCAGGCAGCGCGGCGAGGATGGCGATCAGAATCTGCATTCTGAAGAGGGTCTGCACCGCGCCTCCCGCCCGGAAATCCAGGTCCGCGCCACCCTCGGGCCAAAGCTCGGAGAGCAGCCAGAGCTGCGCGGCGCCCTCGATCCCGCGCAGAGGCAGCAGGAAACCCGCTCCGAGAAAGACCAGCGCGAAGGCGGCGGTCGGGTCAAGGATCCGCCACATCGCAAGGCTGAGCAGGTAATAGAGGACCATGGCGAAAAAGCCGTAATGCAGCAGGAAGCTGGCGGCGATCTCGAAGGGACCCGGCCGCCGGGGGCCCTGCAGTGCCTCGATCAGGTCCGGCGTCTGCAACAGGACACCGGCGGCACCCGTGATCAGCGCGTAGAACGTCAGCCCCGCCCCGAACAGCCGCAGGCTGAAGGGCAGCAGATCAGGACGTGCGATGAACGGCCCGGCCCCGGCATGGGGGCGGAAGGCCCAGCGCAGCGCCGTGAGATAGAGCAGACCGGTCTCGATCAGCCCGCCGAGAATGGGGATTGCGGTCAGGACCGGCAGGCCGCGCTTTGTCATGGCCCCTCGCATCGGCGTTGGAGGATCGGCCCGGACAGGCCCGGGCTGGGATGCGAGAACCCGGTTTTGTAGACGATCAACCGATCGCCCGCGCGCTTCAGGAACTCCGATGCCGGGCCGGAGCGGATCTCGAAGAAGTCCTCAGCCGAGCGATAAAGCGCCGGGCGCTCCACCGGCGCCGCGCCATAGCGGGCCAGTTTGGTGCCCGGCAGATAGCGCGTCCAATAACCCTCGCACTGCGCCCCCTCGCCGCTGCGCGTCCAATACCCCCCGGCGAGGAAGTCGGGCGGCTGTGATCCGAAGGTGAGATCGGCGGACAGACGGCGCCATGCCGTGGCCTCGGCACTCGGCAGCACTTGCAGCCCGGCGATTAGCGCCAGGGCGATCAAAGGCAGTAAGAACAGAATGTGGCGGCGCGACATGGCTGAAGCTCCGCTGCTGAGCCCGCCACGATTCTACCAGCCGAAACCGGCTTTCGCCAAGGCGCATCTGAACCGAGGGGGCAGGGGGTGACCGGGCCATGAAACTCTCTATATTCCGGACATGGCAAAGCTGATCGTTCTCCTCCTCCCCGTTCTGATGGTCATGGTGATCTGGCGCGTCTCGGCTGTTCTGTCGGGCCGGACGCTGCGGCAGCAATCGCGGCCTTTGCGCAATGACGAGGTGGATATGGCGCTGCGCCGGCTGTCTCACGCGGCGGGGGTCGATCAGATTGATCTGCGGGTGCTGGACCAGGAGATGGTCAACGGGCTGGTCACGCCATCGGGCGAGATCTATGTCACCCGCGGCCTTGTCCAACAGTATCAGCGCGGCCGGATCAAACTGGCCGAGTTCGCCAGCGTGATCGCCCACGAGATGGGCCATCTGGCCAATGGCCACACCAAGCGGCGGATGTGGGATGTGGCGGCGGCGCAGTTGATCACGGTGATCATCGGCGGGCTGATCGCGCGGCTGATCCCGTTCGTCGGCATCTATCTCGCCCGCTGGATCGGCTCGTTATTCGTCGCCCGGCTGAGCCGCAAGGACGAGTTCGAGGCGGACGCCTATGCCACCGCCCTGATGATCAAGGCGGGCTTTGGTGCAGAACCACAGGCGCGCATGCTGGAGAAGCTGATCGAGATCACGCCGGGTGCCGAGGCGCATGGCAAAAGCTGGCTGGCCAGCCATCCGCCCGTGGCGGAACGGGCCAAGGCCATCCGCGCCAACGCGACCCGATGGGAGGGGGGCGGCACCCCCGCCGGCGGGCAGGTTACCTGACAACCGACAAGGGAGCAGCGCCATGACCGTGGCAATGACTGACGATCTGGCCGGGGCCGGATGGCAAACCACCGAGGATGGCAAGGCGATCGACAAGGTCTTCCGCTTCGCCAATTTCCGCGATGCGATGGCCTGGATGACCCGGGTGGCGTTCGAGGCCGAGGCGGCCGACCACCACCCGGAATGGCGCAATGTCTACAACCGGGTCGAGGTGCGGCTGACCACCCATGACGCGGGTGGCTTGACGCAAAAGGACTTGGACCTGGCCACGGCGATCGAGCGGCTCGGCTGATCCCTGGGCCCCTCTGGCCTCTCTCGGGGATGTGAGCCCGGGTGCTTTGATCTTTCCCAGTACGCGCCCCATCTGTGCTGCAGAGCAACAGACAGATGGAGGCGACGATGCCCATCCCCCGCCTGATCCGCCACGTGGTCCCTACCGCTGCGCTGGCGATCACCCTCGCCACGCCCGCCGCGCAGGCCGGTCTGCTGATCACGCCGCAGGGGCTGTTCCTGACCGAGCCCGAGATCCCCAGCTTTGTCCGCGACGAGACCGGGCAGGCGCAGTTCGGCAGCCCAGCCACTGGGTTCCGCCGCTTCGGGCGCAGCGGGTTCTTCCCGACACCGGTCGACCCGACGCTGCCGCGACAGGGACGCAATGCCTTTGGCGGCGAGAGGTTCTATTTCACGCCCGCCGAGAAGGCTCCCGCGACGCCGCTCTACAAGTGGTGAGCCCGGGGGCGGTTACTCCGCCGCCCGCCGTTGGATCGATATCAGACCGTTGATCGCCGCCGTCATCGACGAGAGTGTCAGATCGACCGAGGTGTTGAACGCGCTGATCTCGGCGGCGCCCGGGCGGCGCCCTCCCGCAGCGGCCTCGGACAGAGTGTCGGCGGGTACCCAGTGGCGCTGCACGTCCTGCAGATGCGCTTCGATCTCCGGGCTCGGCGGTTTGGGGACGCCGGCATCGGCGCGGCCCTTCTGGAAGGCCTCCAGCGACAGGGTGAACAGCCGCCTGGCATCCGCGAGCCTTTGACGCCGCGCCTCGGTGACATCCCCGCGATAAATCAGGCAGACCTCCTTGGCGATCTGCTCGGCCAGCATCCGCTGGCGTTCATAAAGGTCCAGCAGCAGCGCCGTGCCAAAACCGCGGGCGCCCAGTTCGCTGGCATAGGCAGAGCGCAGCGCGGCCACCAGATCGGTCGCCCGGGTGCTGACCGTCTCGGTGATCGCCTGCGCCCGCGCGAAATCTGCC
The DNA here is from genome assembly GCA_038524325.1 of Pseudomonadota bacterium. Taxonomy (GTDB): domain Bacteria; phylum Pseudomonadota; class Alphaproteobacteria; order Rhodobacterales; family Rhodobacteraceae; genus Thermohalobaculum. Next base: position 65,120 of record JBCBIS010000001.1, on the reverse strand, counting down.
TCGGAGACGGCCTGTCCGCCGATCGCCGGTTCATAGATCGCCTTCAACTCGGCCCAATCCGTGTCCAGCGCCCTCCAACTGGCCAGCACGCCCCGGTCGCGCTCCGTCGAGAGGTCGAGCTGGAGATTCCCATAGCGCAGTCCCGCATGGTACCAGCTAAACACGTTCCACATCACATAGAGCTCGTTCAGGCTCTGCTCCGCCGCGACACCCGATTGGGTGAGGCAGAGCTTGAAGGCCATGCCCTCGGCCAGCATCCTCTGCCGTCCCGCCAGAACCAGTTTCTCCGCCACCTCCTCGCGGGCCGATTTGGCTTCGACCGGGGCGGGCCACAGGGCAGGGGCGGTGATGACCGCCAGGGCGCAGCACAGGATGCGGGTCGGGTGGGAGAGTGGGGGCATGGGTCTTCCGGCAGCACAGCGATAGGATTGGCGGTCTTCTAACCGGATCGTTCCAGGAATGCTTTGGTTTTTACCGGGGCTGCGGCGAGACGCCGTTCAATTCTCGACATTCGGCAGATAGCTGCCGTCGAGCTCGAGCAGGAAATCCTCGAAGGCGCGGGCGGTTGGCGAGAGTTCCGCGCCCTTCAGCTTGACCAGATACCACCAGCGCACCACCGGCAGGCCGGGCATCCGCACCCGTTTCAGGCGCGCCTCGCGCAATTCCGGCCCGATGGTATGGGCCGAGATCATCGCGACGCCCAGACCTGCCATCACCGCCTGTTTGATCGTCTCGTTGGTCCCCATCTCGACCATGCGATAGGCCCGGCCCTCGCCGATCTGGTCGAGATAGCGGCGCATGGTGATCCGGGTGCCAGAGCCTTCCTCGCGGGTCAGGAAGGTCTGTTCCAACAGGGCGTCGGGGCTCACCTCCTCCATCTCGGCCAGCGGGCTGTCGGGCGCGCAGACGATCAGATAGGGGTGGTCGCCCAGGATCTTGTGATCGACCTCCGGGTCCTGCGGCGGGCGGCCCATGATGCACATCTCGATGGCCCCGCGGGCCAGCATCTCGACGATGCTGTCGCGATTGCCGACCTTCAGGCCGATCTCGATCTCGGGATGGCGCTTCTTCAGATCGGCCACGAGACCGGGCGCGAAATACTTCCCCGTCGAGACCACTCCGATCGAGACATGCCCCGCCAGCCCGGCATTCATGGCGCGGATCCGCTCGAAACTCTGCTCCAGGGCCGTTTCGATCTTTTGGATCGTGCCGAGCAGTTCTTCCCCCACCGGCGTCAGCGCCGTCTTGCCGTCCGGCCCGCGGCTGAGGACCTGGGCGCAGACGGAATCCTCCAGCGTCTTCAACTGGGTCGAGACGGCGGGCGGCGTGACATGGAGCTTACCCGCTGCGGCCGTGATCGACCCGGTATCGACAATCGCCGACAGGGCGCGGAGCTGTTTCAGGGTGATCGCTTTCGGGTGCGGCATAGGATTGTCTTACCGAGAGGGGCGGGATTGTGAAGTTTTTTTTAACGACTCTGAGAATTTCCAAAGATCACAGCTGGGGTCGCGTGACAAGGGTCTGCCGGGTCTCCTAAACTCCGGGAATGAACGGCCTGCCCATCCCTCACATGCGACCGCGCGCCTCGATCATCACGCGTCTGGTGATCGGCTTCGCGTTCCTCGTTCTGGTCCTGGCGGCAGCGGCGGTTCTGGCGGTCTGGGGGCTGCAACGCTCTCGCGACGACCTGCGCCGGTCCGAGCAATCCTTCGTGCAATTGGAGACGGTGCGCACGATCGAAGCGGCTTTCGACCGATATCTTCTGGGCGAGATCGCCCGGCGTCTCGGCGGCGGCGGCGACCCGGCCGAGAGCGTCGCGGCGGCCGAACTGCGCGGCACATTGCTGATCTATCGCCGTCAGATCGGGGCCGAGATCGCCACCGCCACCAGCGATGCCGAACGCGATGCCGAGCGCAGCGAGATGATCCGCGCCGCCGCGCTGTCCGACCTGTTCGAGACGATCGAGGCGCAGGCCATGCTCGACCGCACGCGCGGGCCGGTCTTCGACGCGACCGAGGCGGCCCGGATCTTCCTCGACGAGATCGTGGCGCTGCGCGACGATGCCTTCCGCGCCGTGATCTTCGAGGTTCTGGCCGATGAGCGCAGCGAGGCGGAAGCCGCCTTTGCCGGGCTGGCCGAAACCCGGGTGGTGTTGATCTGGGCCGGGTTCGGGCTGGCCATGCTGTTGCTCGTCTCGGTCGCCGTCTTCGCGCTGCTGCTGCATCGCGGCCTGATGCGCCCGATCCGGGCCCTGGCGAGCTCGGTGCAGAGCTTTGGCGCCGGGGATAAATCGGCCCGGGCGCCCGCCGGGATGCCGGGAGAGTTCTCGCTGCTCGCCGATGGTTTCAACCAGATGGCGACACGGCTGGCGGGCGAACAGAGCCGGCTGCAGGATCAGGTCTCCGCGCGTACCGCCGAGCTCGAGACCGCCAATGCCGAACTCACCCGGATCGACCGCAGCCGCCGCGAGTTCTTCGCCAATATCAGCCACGAGCTGCGCACTCCGGTGACCGTCCTGCTGGGCGAGGCGCAGATCGCCCGCGCTGCCAAAGGCGAAGCGCCGCTTCGCGAGGCGTTGGAGCGGGTGGCCGCGTCGGGCGGGTTCCTGCGGCGCCGTCTCGACGACCTGATGCGGCTCGCCCGGTCCGAGGACGGGCAGCTCAGCCTCACGCTCGCCGCCGCCGACCTGACCGAGATCGCGGCGAGCGCGGTCACCATGGCCACCAGCTATGCCGAGGCGAACGAGATCACCCTCGATGCCGATCTCCCGTCCCCGCCGCTTTGGGCAAACTGCGATGCCGAGGCGCTGCGCCAGGCGCTGCTGGCGCTGATCGACAACGCGATCAAATTCACCCCCCCGGGCGGAGTGGTCTCGGTCTCGCTGGCCAAAGCGCCGGATGCCGCGGTGCTGTCAGTCGCCGATACCGGGACGGGGATCGAAGGCGACCCGAGCCAGCTCTTCGACCGTTACGCACAGGACAGCACCGGGCGGCAGGCGGGCGGGACCGGGCTCGGCCTCGCCATCGCGAAATGGATCGCCGAGCAGCATGGCGGCCGGATCTCCGGCAGCAATCGCGCCTCCGGCGGCGCCGAATTCCAGGTCGAGGTTCCGCTGTGACCAGCCCCCGCATTCTGCTGGTCGAGGACGATACCGGGATCGGGCGGCTGCTCGAACGCGGCCTCATCGGCACAGGGTTCGAGGTCGAATGGGTGCGCGACCTGAAAACCGCAATCGAACAGGTCAAAAAGGGTGCGCATGACGCGGTCGTGCTCGACCGTATGCTGCCGGATGGTGATGGCGCGGCGTTCTGCTCGGCCATCCGCAAATTCGGCCTGACCCTGCCGGTCTGCATGCTGACCGCCCGCGACGCGCTGGACGACAAGCTGGCCGGGTTCGATGCCGGCGCGGATGACTACCTCACGAAACCCTTCGAATTCGACGAACTGGTCGCCCGGCTCGGCGTTCTGTTGCGCCGCGCGCAGCCGCGCGTGCAGGAGGCTGTGCTCGATCTCGTCAGCCGGGTCTTCCGGGTTGGCCGCACCGAGATCCGCTTCACCCGCCGGGAACTCGCCCTGTTCCGCCGTCTGCTCGATCAGCGCGGAGAGGGCATCAGCCGCACCGATCTGCTTGCGGCGGCCTGGGGCGGCGATGTCGACGTGACCGAGAACAGCGTCGATGTCTATATCGGCTATCTCCGCCGAAAACTGGGGGAAAGCGAGCTCGACATGCGAATCGACACGCTCCGCGGCGTCGGTTTCATGCTGGTCGCCCCCGATACGGTTTGCGGCAACATAACGATAAAGGAGTAACTTCCTCCGCCGCGTCGTGGTTATACTGACCCCGCCTCAGGAACATTGGAGTAGTCTCATGGCAGATTCGCAATCCCCGCTTTTCATCGCCGCCGGCGCCGGCGCTCTGGGTCTCCTCATCGGCTATGCCGCCGGGGCCGGAGGCGATGACGACGCCCGCAAGATGACCGCCTCGCTGACCTCGGTCGAGGAGAGCATGGCCGCTAGTTCGGCCGAGATGGGCGCAAAGCTCGACAGCCTCTCGGGCGAGCTCGGAGAGGCCCTCGCCCTGGCTGGTGAACAGCGCGGCATCCTCGGCGAAGGCCAGGTCGCCATCGATGTCAAAGTGTCCGAACTGAACGCCCGGATGGACGCGATCGAGGATATGGTCGACGGGCTCGCTCAAGCCGGGCTCAGCAAGGACGATCTGGCCGAGGCGGTTGCCGCAGGCTATGCCGCCCGCCATGCCGCGCATCAGGCCAAAAAGGCGGCCGCCGCCGCGACGGCCCAGGATGCGCCTGCTCCTGAAAGCGCTGCCCCTGAAAGCGTCGCGGCAGAGGCTGAAGCGACCGCCCCCAGCACCGCGCCGGAAGACCCCAAACTGGCCACGCTCGCCGACGCGGTCGGCGAGGATGGCATGGCCCTCTCCCCCGGCCAGACCGCGATTGTCGGCGAGGGCCGCTTCTTCATCAGCCAGGTGACCGACGACTTTGTTCGCGGGCTGGTAGTCGGCGGCGAAAAGGTCGAGCTCAGCATCTTTGGCGGCCAGGTCGAGCTGGGTGGCTGCACGCTGCTCCTGAAAGGCGTGGCCGATGGCACGGCCTATCTCAAGCCGGAATGCTGAGACGCCTCACATGACCCCCCGGCGTGCCCGCTCTGGGCCCGCACCGCTTCCAAACCTGCGGCACTGCACCCAGCAAGGTGCGGCAGGGTGGGCGGGCAAGCGAGCGCAGCGATGCTTGGAGCCAAGCCGCCGCTTACATCACCCGATAGGCGAACGCATCCGTCGCCTGACCCGCCTCCTCCAGCGCCGCGCGGCGCATTTCGGCATTGTTGGGCGCCTTTGAGCAGGCGGGATCCGTGGTGCCCGCATCCCCGTTCCAGGCAAAGGCCTGGCAGCGGCAGCCGCCCCAGTCCTTTTCTTGCCGCTCGCAGCCTTGGCAGGGCTCGGGCATCCAATCGGTGCCGCGATAGGCGGTGAAGGCTGCTCCGCGGGCCCAGATCTCGCGCAGAGGTTTGTCGCGGATGGTGTCAAATTCCAGCGTCGTGATCGTTTCCGCCGCATGGCAGGGCAGCACCTTTCCCGAAGGTGTGATGCAGAGCCCGACCCGCGCCCAACCCCCCATACAAGGCTTGGGGTATTTCGCCAGGTGATCCGGCGTCACATAGTCGATCACCAGGGTGCCTTTCAGCCGCGCGCGCGCCTCCGCCACCACTTCGCCGCCGCGTTTGACTTGGTCCTCCGTCGGCATCAGGGCGAAGCGGTTTTTATAGGCCCAGCCGTGGTACTGCGTGTTGGCGACCTCGAGCCTGCGGGCGCCGAGTTTCACAGCCAGATCAATCGTCTCGGGCAACTGGTCGAGGTTCTGGCGATGCATCACGGCGTTGATCGTCAGTGGGATCCCCTCCGCTGCGATCCACTCTGCCACCTGCATCTTGGTCTCATAGCCGCGAGCATAGCCGCCGATCCGGTTGGCCACATCCGCTGTCGCGCCTTGCAGCGAAAGCTGCACATGGTCCAGGCCCCGGTCGGCGAGATCCTTGAAGGTGGCTTCGGTCAACCCGACGCCAGACGTGATCAAATTGGTGTAGAGCCCCGCTTCAATCGCCCCTGTTGTGATCTCCGGCAAATCGCGCCGCGAGGCCGGCTCCCCGCCCGAGAGATGCACATGCAGCACCCCCAGATCGGCCGCCTGATGGAAGGCGTCGATCCATTCCTCGGTCGAGAGCTCGCCGGAGCGTTTGGTCAGCTCCAGCGGGTTCGAGCAATAGGGGCATTTCAGCGGGCAGCGATGGGTCAGCTCGGCCAGCATCGCCATGGGCACCGGCACTTTGAGCATCTGGCCGCGCAGGGTCTCGTTCATCTCGCCTCCACCATGCGGCGATTCATCATGTCGATCAGGAAATCGCGGGCGTCACCGGCAATTTGCTCGCGCGGAGCATTGAAATCTTCGGCCAACCGGCTGACAATCCCTGCGAAATCCCGCTCTCCATCCAGGGTGCCGAGGATGGCGGAGGCGATTTGATCCAGCTTCACCGCCCGTTCCGGCGCCAGCAGATACCAGCCCTGGCGCACCTTGCAGTGTTTCAGCCGCACGCCGCGCGGCAGGAAGGGCACATCCGTGTCGGCGAGCTCGGTCATGCCGCTTCCCGCAGCCCCTCGCCCGGTGCCCAGGCGCCCGGCATGGGATTGGCGTTGACATAGACATGCTCGATCGCGTCGAGCTGGGCCCAGAGCATCCCCATCTTGAACTTCAGCGCATCGGTCGCCTGTTTCTGCGTCTCCGCCGTGGTCGCGTGCTCCTTGACGTAGTCGAGCGCGAAATCGGCGTCGCGGGGCGCCTCGGTCAGGCGATTGTTGAAATAGCGCAGGATGTCCTGGGTGATGAAATCGTAATGCTCCAGCATGCCCGCCACCCGCTGGCCGATGATCATCGGGCTGAACATCTCGGTCAGGCTCGAGGCGATCATCTCAAGATCGTTGCCCTTGGCGACATAGCCGAGATAGGCGTCGCAGGCGAAGCGTACGGCGGGCAGGGCGCCCTCCATCGACACGACGTAATCCCGGTCCAGCCCCAGCCCGTCGGTCAGCGCGAGCCAGCGGCGCAGGCCGCCCTCGGGCGCATCGCCGATCTCGCCGTCATGGTCGATGACCCGCTGGCGCCAGATGCGACGGAGTTCGGTGCTCTCGAGCCGCGAGAGAATGATGCTGTCTTTGTGCGGGATGATCCGCTGATAGCAATAGCGGTTCAGCGCCCAGGCGCGCAGCTCGTCAATGGAACAGCCGCCCGTATACATGCGTTTGTGGAATGGGTGGAGATGGTGATAGCGGGTCTCGCCGATATGGCGCAGGTCCGCCTCGAGTTGATCGGGGGGCATTCTGTCAGGGGTCATCACAGCGTCACCTCCATACTGTCATAGCCGATCTCCCACCCTTGCGCCTCGGCCTCGGCGCGTTCGGGGCCGTGGCGCCAGACGGGGTTGGTGTTGTTGATATGGACATAGATCTTGCGGGCAATGTCCAAAGGCGCCAGCGCCTCGATCGAGCCGCCGGGGCCGGACATATACATATGGCCCATCCGGGCGCCGGTCTTCTGGCCCACACCCTCGCGGATCATCTCGTCATCGGTCCAGACCGTGCCGTCGAAGAACAGCAGCGCCGCGCCTCGGATCCGGTCCTCCAAGCTGGGGACCATGCGGGCACAGCCGGGGATGTAGAAGGCGGTCTTGCCGTCGGAGGTCAGTTCGACACCGACAGTCTGTTCCCCCATCAGATCGGTCTCGACCACGTCGCCCTCCATGAACAGCGGCACCTTGCCCGGCACGGCGAACAGGGTGGCGGTGACGCCTGGGACCAGCGCGAACGGGGTCTCCAACGCCACCACCTCGCGGGTCACGAAGGCGGGGTCGAGGGCGTTGAAGATCGGGTTCTCGGCGATCACGTTGAGGATTTCGTTTGTCGCAAGCAGCCGGAACGGCGTGCCTTCGCGCAGGGTAAGAAGGCCCGCGATGTGATCGACGTCGCCATTAGTCAGCAGGATCGAGTGGATCGGCGTGTCGCGCAGCGCGCCAACGCGAGGGTGCAGCGCCGGGGTCGCGATGATCTGCTGGCGGATGTCGGGGGAGCAGTTCAGGAGCGCCCAGCCCTCACCCCCGCCCACCGCCAGCGAAGACTGCGTGGCCGGGGTCAGAGGCGTCCCGCGCCAAAAGCTGGCGGAGTTCGGCGCGTTGCAATTCCACTGGGGCAGGCCCCCGCCGGCTGCAGCGCCAAGAATAAGGGCGCGTAAAGTCATCCCTCACGCGCCCCCGTCAAGATCACGTTGCGGTGAGCTCAGAACAGCTCGCCGTCATCCTCAGCCGGGAAATACATGTTGATTTCCATGCCGCAGGTGGTTTCTTCGATTTCCGGACGGGTCCAAGCCATCTTTTCCTCCACTGGTTGGTTTCGTCATGGTCACACTATCGCGCCGATTTCATGCGTCAAGCCGGGCGGATTTGACAGCGGCGGTTCCAGTGGTGTTTTCTTACAACCTGAGATGATGAAGCGGATCAGCCGCTCAGAACGGCGCTGCGCAGGCCGGTTTCGACCTTCTCGCGCCCGATCAAGGAAGGAAACGCGATGATGAGCACAGCACTGCGCGCGGCGATTCTGGCCTCGGCGGTCTCGCTGGCCATGCCGGCCTGGGCGGCGGAGCGGAATGCCGAGGTCGAGAACGGGACCTGGGCCGAGCTTCGCGCGATGATCTATGAGGACGGCGCCGAGATTGCCGATGGCAGCGATGTGATTTCGCTCGACACCCCCTATCGCGCCCATGACGCGGCGATCGTGCCGGTGGCGATCGAGATCGCCCCGCCCGAGGGACGCCGGGTGGCCAAGTTCTCGCTGATTGTCGAGGAAAACCCCGCCCCTGTCGCCGCGACGTTCACCCCCGGCGCGGCGATGGGCGAGGTGATCCGACTCTCGACCCGGGTCCGGGTCGACGCCTACACGAATGTGCGGGTGGTGGCCGAGCTGGATGATGGCAGCCTGTGGCAGACCGCGAATTTCGTAAAAGCATCGGGCGGCTGCTCGGCGCCCTCGCTGAAGGATGCCGAGGCGGCGCTGGCCAATGTCGGCAAGATGAAGGTGCGCCTGTTCGACGAGGTGGTGGCCAAGGCCAAGGGTACGGCACCCGCGCCCGGCATGCGCGAGGCCCAGGTGATGGTGCGCCACCCGAACTATTCGGGGTTCCAGATGAACCAGGTCACCCGGCTGTTCATCCCGGCCTATTTCGTCGATGACCTTGAAGTGACCCAAGGCGGCGAGACTCTGTTCCGCATGGAAGGGGGCATCTCGATCTCCGAGGACCCGGCCATCCGCTTCCACTTCACGCCCAACGGTGCGGGCCCGATCGAGGTGCGCGCGCATGACACCGATGGCGACGAGTACATCCGGTCGTTCCCGGTGGACATCGCAAGCTGAGGCTGGCCGCCGCGCCCGGCGCCCGCTGAAGGCTCAGAAACAGACGACGTCCGCTTCGGCCTGCGCGCGGCGCAGGTCTGAGACCATCCTCTTGTGCCGGGCAGACCCGCGGAAGGCGGCGACCCGCTCGCCCGTGACCTGTACCGTGCGCAGAAAGGTCTCCGCCTTCACATAGGCCTCATAGGGCAGGATGCTGGCGATCACGTCGATCGAGCAGGCGCATTGTTCCAGCACCCGTCTTGTCTGGCCGTTCGAGGCCATGCAGGCGAAGACGTAATCGGCGCGCGCCACGGTGGGGTAATCATTCGGCACCTCCTGCGCGCCGACCGGTGCGCAGAGCAGGGCGAGGGCGAGGCTAGTTCGCTTCCACATACCGCACCTCCTCCAGATAATGCAGCAAGGCCGGGTTGGCGGCATCCTGTGCCCGTGCGGTCAGGGCGCCGAACATGCCCGGGCGGGACTTTGCCAGGGTCATCTCGATTTCGAGATCGGCGAAAGGCCCCATGCGGTGGCGGTTGCGGTCGTCTGCAAACGGGGCGAGGCGAATGGTGTCGCCGGCCTCGCCCGCGGTGACCGAGCCATTGGCAAACGCCTCCTTCAACCGGTTGCGGATATAGAATGGGCTGCCCCCGGTGGCCCGGCTGATCGAGGTGACGATGGTCTCCAGGAACACCATCAGGATCGGATTGCCGGGTACCCCGCGGAACCGGTCCAACTGCCGCCCGGCGCCATCTGCATCCAGGGTGACCACGGTCTCGAAGTCATCGCCCGCGGCCTCCTGGCGCAGCAGGATCGCCTGATCCACCCGGGGTCCGAGCACGGCATCGATGGCACCCTCGCGGGTATGGCGATAGCGCAGCTGCAGCGTGGGATCGGTCTCGGCCAGATGGGGCGTGTAGAACAGCAGGTCGACCGGGTCCGCCGCATGCGACGGTGCGGCCAGCACAACGAGGGCGGCCGAGAGCATTGCGCTCACGCAGGTCCGTAACAGCATTTTTTCCTCCCGCCGGATATTTGACCGGTCTCGCCTGCAACCTATCCATAAACAGACGCAAGGCAAGTTGGAGGGTCCGGAAATGGAACTGATCGTGATCGCCTGTCTGCTCTCGGTGCCGGAGGAGTGCCGCGAGCACCGGCTCCGCCTGACCCTCTCGGGCGGGGATGCCGGGCAATGTATGTATTCCTCGCCGCCCCGGGTCGCCCGCTGGCAGGTCATGCATCGCAAATGGAAGGTTAAATCCTGGCGCTGCGCCTTGGTCGGCCTGGAAGAGCAGATCTGATTTTTTTCACGAAACGCCGCTTGCGATAAAATATTTTAAAGGCCTCGGCGCTTTCGGAAGCCGATCGCCGTGGTACGCTTTTCGCCGATACGCATGGCGAACAGGCCATCAGGACGGATTGGGAGGACAAAAGATGAAGACGCGCGCAGCCGTCGCGATCGAAGCGGGCAAGCCGCTGGAGGTCATGGAAGTGAACCTGGAAGGCCCGAAAGCCGGCGAGGTTCTGGTCGAAATCAAGGCGACAGGGATTTGCCACACAGACGAGTTCACCCGGTCGGGCGCGGACCCGGAGGGGATGTTCCCCGCGATCCTGGGCCATGAGGGCGCCGGTGTGGTGCTGGAGGTCGGCCCGGGCGTCACCTCGCTGAAGCCCGGCGACCATGTGATCCCGCTCTACACACCGGAATGCCGCAACTGCGATTACTGCGCGCATCCAAAGACCAATCTGTGCCAGGCGATCCGGGTGACGCAGGGGCAGGGACTGATGCCTGACGGGACTTCGCGGTTCTCGATGGAGGATGGCACGCCGATCCTGCACTATATGGGGTGCTCGACATTCGCGAACCACACGGTGCTGCCGGAGATCGCGCTCGCCAAGGTCCGCGAGGACGCTCCGTTCGACAAGATTTGCTATATCGGTTGCGGCGTCACCACCGGGATCGGCGCGGTCATCAACACCGCCAAGGTCGAGATCGGCTCGCGCTGTGTGGTCTTCGGCCTGGGCGGGATCGGTCTGAACGTGATCCAGGGCCTGCGGCTGGCGGGCTGCGATCAGATTGTCGGCGTCGATCTGAACCCGGCGAAGCGCGAGATGGCCGAGCGGTTCGGCATGACCGATTTCGTCAACCCGGCCGAGGTCGAGGGTGATCTCGTTCCCTATCTGGTCGATCTGACCAAGGGCGGGGCCGATTACTCGTTCGATGCCACAGGCAATGTCAACGTGATGCGCGCCGCGCTGGAATGCGCGCATAAGGGCTGGGGCGAGAGCGTCATCATCGGCGTGGCTCCGGCAGGTGCCGAGATCGCAACCCGCCCCTTCCAGCTGGTGACCGGGCGGGTCTGGCGCGGCACCGCATTCGGCGGCGCCCGGGGCCGGACCGATGTGCCGAAGATCGTCGATTGGTACATGGACGGCAAAATCGAGATCGATCCGATGATCACCCACACCATGCCGCTGGACGATATCAACAAGGGTTTCGACCTGATGCATGCCGGCGAGTCGATCCGTGCCGTCGTGACCTTCTAAGCCGGAAACACCCGAAATCCGCGCCCTGGCAGAGCCGTCTGCCAGGGTTTTTTTGTGCCCGTCGCGGGGAATTCCTGCGCGGTGAAATCCGGCGGATTTCATTGATTAACCAAAAGTGATTCGTGTGTGATCGCCTGTGGCCGGTGGTGTTGGTCCAGCGACCTTACCGGTGCTCGATTGGTGTTTTTTGGAACTTTGCGGTCCGGAAGGTTCTATTGCACAACCGCAACGTGCTCACGAAGCTGTGAATGTGTCGAAACAGGACATAACCTTGTCGCAGTTTCGCGCAGCGGGGAAAGAATTCTGGCACAGCTGCGCCGCCGCTGGTTTTTGGCCCAATTTCGTGTAAATTTCATCACGAACTTGACGCGAACTCGGTACAGGATCCCTTTGAGAGCGGATCGCCTGAAGGCGTCTGTCGTTTACATGCGCTCAGAACGGCGCGGCGACGTGGTTGTGGTGGGTCGAGCGGCTGGGAGCGGCACTCGGCATCAAGAGTAGAGGGACTGGGGAATGACCAATAAAACATTCGAATTCACGGCGTATGAGGAGAAAGACCTCAACGCGGGCAATATCAAAGTCGGGTCGCATTTCACCATGCCCGGCGAGCCGACCGTGTGTTTCACCGTCAAGGACAATGACAACAAACTGTCCGGAGACTCGATAAAGAACGAACAGTCGAATGACAAGCACGGCCAAACCGCCGAGATCGTCAAGGACGGCCAGGTCATCGACAGCCATGTCAGCATCTATGCCGAGAAAACCTTTACCGTCGTCGATCAGAACGGCCACCACTACACCCTCGTTGAGATCGAGCGTCCGGGCTCCGGCGCGGACTTCTTCTCTTTCGTGGGCGATGTTCCCCCGGCGGGCGCGCGGCTGGATGTTGTAAGCTGCAAGAACGTCACTACGAAAAACGAAATCAAATTCGAGGATATCTCGGCAGGCGACAAAGTCGAAGAGCCGGGTTGGGTAAAAGGACGCCTGACCCACGATGCGGACTGCAACGACAACGAGTGGAACGACCAGACGGGTCAATGGGATGAAGGCATCGAAGGCGCGACCGTCGAACTGCTGGACTTGCAGGGCAATGTTGTCGCTACATCGGTGACCGACGGCTATGGCAATTATCAGTTCGATGTTCCCCCGGGCGACTATCGGGTGAAATTCCCCCTGCTCGAAGGCAAAGAGTTTTCGGCGAAGGACTCAGGGGTCGATGATCACTACGACTCGGATGCTGACGCCAGCGGTCTGACCGACGTAATCACTGTGAAAAGCGGCGTTGCCATCCACGATGTCGATGCAGGCCTCAAGGATGTGGAAGTGCCGCCGAATGGCGACTCCATCTGCATCGAGGCCGAGGACCTGCACCTCAACGGCTATGGCACCTCGCATGTCGACGCAGCCTCGGGCCGCGAGTTGATCAAGCTGAAAGAGGAGACCGGCTACGCCACCTTGAAGGAATTCCCGGGCGAAAGCTGCGTCTATGACATCACCCTGACAGTGGTTGATGAGAACGACGGCGAAGGCTTTATCGACATCTTCGTCGATGGCGAATTTGTCGGCTGCTTCGAGCTCAACAAGAACACCGACGGCAGTGGCGGGCATATCACCCAGTTCTCCGAGGTCACGTTGAGCGGCGTCGAGATCCCGGCTGGCGCCGAAATCACCTTCAAGGGCCGCAAGGATGACGGAGAGTTCATCCGGATCGACAAGATCACCTTCGACAAAGTCGAGTTCGAAGAATGCGATGACCCGGACGCCGTCAAAATCGATTTCAGCCAGTTCCAGGCGGGCGATGTTATCACCGACCAGGTCGATGGCGTGACCATCTCGGCCACCGGCGGCTCGGGCGAAGCGATGATCTTCGACAGCCAGAACCCGACCGGCGGCGATGGCGACCTCGAGACCCAGGTGACTCAGCTCGGCAACGTGTTGATCGTGTCGGAAGACGGCGACAGTTCCGACCCGGATGACGCCATCGGCGGCGCGCTGACCTTCACCTTCGACAATCCCTCGGAAGTGTTCGACATCAAGGTGATCGACACTGAAGAAGGCGGCACCATCACCGCGACCGACGCCGACGGCGTCGTCACCACCATCGAGATCCCGCGCATCGCCAATGGCGGCGTGGCCCAGGTGATGATCGAGCTGGACGACATCGTCAGCCTCGAGATCGACCTGAACGGCTCGGGCGCCATCGATGACCTCTGCTTCGTGCCGGGTCAGGCCGCGAACACGCTTGCCGATGGCGACGAGTTCGCGACGGTCGGCGAGGACTCGGGCGTCAACAGCATCGACAACGTGCTGGCCAACACGGTTGATCCGGAGGCCGGGGTGCCGACCGTCACCGATGTGGCGGGCAACGCGCCGGGCGATGCCGTGGCGGGCTCGGGCGGCGGTGTCTTCACCATTGCCGCGGACGGCACCGCGACCTTCGACACCAATGGCGAGTTCGAGGCGCTGGCCGAGGGTGAGGAAGCCGTCACCTCGGTGACCTACACCGTCACCGATGCCGATGGTCTGACCGATGTCTCGACCAGCACGGTCACCGTGATCGGGGTCAACGATCTCGACGATCTGGACGAGAGCGCGACGACCGACCAGGACACGCCGGTCGATATCGACAACCTGCTGGCCAACACGTTCGATCCCGAGGCGGGCGACCCGACCGTGATCGATGCGGGCGGCGAGCCGATCGCTCCGGGCGGCTCGGTGACCGTGCCGGGCGTCGGCGGCGGGCTGTTCACGATCAACGCGGATGGCACGGCGAGCTTCGACCCGAATGGCGAGTTCGACGGGCTCGGCCCCGATGACAGCGCCACGGTGACCCTGAGCTACACCGTCCAGGACGATGCCGGCGACACCAATGTCTCGACCATCACCGTGACCGTGACCGGCGAGAACGAACTGGCCGATGGCGACGAGTTCGCGACGGTCGGCGAGGACTCGGGCGTCAACGCCATCGACAACGTACTGGCCAACACGGTTGATCCGGAGGCCGGGGTGCCGACCGTCACCGATGTGGCGGGCAACGCGCCGGGCGATGCCGTGGCGGGCTCGGGCGGCGGTGTCTTCACCATTGCCGCGGACGGCACCGCGACCTTCGACACCAATGGCGAGTTCGAGGCGCTGGCCGAGGGTGAGGAAGCCGTCACCTCGGTGACCTACACCGTCACCGATGCCGATGGTCTGACCGATGTCTCGACCAGCACGGTCACCGTGATCGGGGTCAACGATCTCGACGATCTGGACGAGAGCGCGACGACCGACCAGGACACGCCGGTCGATATCGACAACCTGCTGGCCAACACGTTCGATCCCGAGGCGGGCGACCCGACCGTGATCGATGCGGGCGGCGAGCCGATCGCTCCGGGCGGCTCGGTGACCGTGCCGGGCGTCGGCGGCGGGCTGTTCACGATCAACGCGGATGGCACGGCGAGCTTCGACCCGAATGGCGAGTTCGACGGGCTCGGCCCCGATGACAGCGCCACGGTGACCCTGAGCTACACCGTCCAGGACGATGCCGGCGACACCAATGTCTCGACCATCACCGTGACCGTGACCGGCGAGAACGAACTGGCCGATGGCGACGAGTTCGCGACGGTCGGCGAGGACTCGGGCGTCAACAGCATCGACAACGTGCTGGCCAATACCCAAGATCCCGAGGCGGGCGATCCGTTCGTCACCGTGGTGGCGGGCGTCGCCCTCTCGATGTCGATGCCGGTGTCGGCCGCGGGCTCGAATGGCGGCATCTTCACCATCGGCGAAGACGGCACCCAGACCTTCGACACCAATGGCGAGTTTGAGTTCCTGGCCGAGGGTCAGCTGCTCGAGACCACCGTCACCTACTCGGTCGAAGATCAGGATGGGGCGACGGTCGAGTCGACTTCGACCGTGACCGTGGTCGGCGTGAACGATCTCGACGATCTCGATGAGAGCGGCGAGACCGATGAGGACACCGCCATCGCGCTCGACAACCTGCTGGACAACACGGTCGACCCCGAAGCGGGCGATCCGATCGTCCTCAGCGTCGAGGGCACGCCGACAGACGAGAACGCGCCGATCATCGTCGCGGGCTCGAATGGCGGTCTGTTCATTATCGACCAGGACGGCGGCGTCACCTTCGATCCGAATGGTGAGTTCGAGGATCTGAACGACGGTCAGTCCGAGGTCACCTCGGTCAACTATGTCGTGCAGGATGCGGCCGGGGCGACTAACCCCTCGACCGCGGTCGTCACCGTCACCGGGCTGACCGATACGTTCACGATCTCGGGCCGGTATTTCGAGGACACCGATGGCGACAATCTGGATGTCGGCGAAGCCGAGCCGGGTCTCGATGATCGCACGGTTCTGCTGATCGATGGCGATGACGAGGTCACGGTGCTCGACACGGTCCAGACAATGTCGGACGGCTCCTATGTCTTCGAGGATGTCGAGAACGGCAACTACATCGTCGAGTTCGGCGCACCCGGGGCGAACCTGAACTTCGTCGACCCGAATGTGGGCCCGAACGGGATCAACTCGGCCGACGATATCGACTCGGATGTCATCATCGAACAGGACGAAGGCGAAGGCCGGACCGACATCATCGTCGTGGATGGCGCCGATGTCACCGATGTCGATGCCGGCGTCGAGATCGAGATCCCCTCGACCGTCGTGGCCGTCGACGACAATCGTGGCCCGATCCAGGTGCTCACGCTGTTCGATGACGAGTTCCAGCCGGTGATCTTCCAACTCGGCAACGCCCTCGCCGGCACCGAGCAGGACGGCACCCTAGCCTCGCTCGGCGGGATCGATTTCGACCCGGATGGCGACAACTTCCAAGTCAGCCGGGTCGGCAACGACACCACGCCTGATGCGGAAGGCTTCTTCGGCTTTGTCGACGCCTCGCGCGGCGGTGAGGTCCGGGTCAGCACCACCGGTCAGATCGAGTTCCGCGACATCGACGGCGACTTCCTGGGCATCAGCGGCGAGTTCCCGGCGCTGGAGATCGGTCAGTCGGTCTTCACCCAGGTCGAGTACGAGATCGTCGACGACACTGGCGCCACCGACACCGCGATCATCACGATCGAAGTCGTCAACCAGGAATTCACCGACTGATCCGAGGTCAACTGACCTCGATCACGTCAACAAGATCAAAGCGCCCCCGGTCCGGGGGCGCTTTTTCTTTGGTTATTGGCGTTGTCCGATTGGGTGGTCTTGGGGCAGCCAGTCTCTGGAGAACCACAGGATAAAGCGCGGCCCTATGGCCCGGCGGATGTGACCTCGAGCACCTCGTCCGAGACGCCGGGCAGGCGGGGGCCCTCGGTCGCCGGTTCGTCGCCCGAGACGATTTCGACCTTCCGCCGTGCCAGTTTCAGCCCGTTCGCTTCGAACACCTCGCGGAGGCGATGGTTGATCTCGCGGCGCAGGACGAATTGCGCCCGCGGCTTGCATTTGAATTTGACCCGGAAGACCAGGGCGCTGTCGTCATCGACGTAATAGACCCCCTGGCTCTTGAGTGGCTCGAAGAATTTGTGGCCATGATCGGGGTGTTCCATGAACTCGGCGCCGACCCGTTTGACCAGTTTCTTGAACTGTTTGGGGTCGGTCTCGGGCTCCATCCGGAACGACATTTTGTAGAGCACCCAGTCGCGGGTGTGATTGATGATGTTCTTCATCTCGCCGAACGGGATGGTGATCACCGGCCCGCGATGGTGGCGCAATTGCAGCGAGCGGATCGAGATGCTCTCGACATCGCCGCGCAACTCCTCGGAGAGCTCGATATACTCGCCGACACGGAAGGCATCGTCGATCAGGAAGAACATGCCCGAGAAGATGTCGCGCACCAGGGCCTGCGCGCCGAACCCGACCGCGATCCCGAGGATCCCGGCCGAGGCGAGCAGCGGCCCGATATCGACCCCGGCGGTGCTGAGCATGAACATTGCGCCGATGGCGAGAACGAAGGCCAGCAGGACATTGCGAAACAGCGGTGTCAGCGTGTCGAGCCGGGTCGCCTTCGGCGCCGTGGCCGGGTCGACATCTTCTCCGGCGGCGATGAATTTCTTGTCGGAGTGGAGCGCGGCCTTGATCAGCTCCCAGATCAGCCATGTGATCAGCAGCGTGACGGCCACATCGATCGCGGTGCCGATCCAACCGGGTGCGAGCGGCCCAGCGAGGAACCGGGGCAGGTCGAGCCCCCAGAGCGCCAGCACCAGCACCAGCGCGGCGATCCCCAGGGCGACCCGCCACGCCCGGAAGAACACCCCGCGGAACCGCTCGGTCAGCGCGGAGGAGCCGGAGACGATCGAGCGGATGATCTCGCGGCCCAGCCGGTCGAAGACGGGCAGGGTGACATAGACGATCAGTGTTCCCGCCGGGCCCAACAGTTGATGCTGCCCCCGCTCGAGCCAATGGGCCAGCCAAAAGAGATAGGCGACCCCGACATAGAGCGTCAGCAGCCAGGGCGCCGTTCCGACCGCGATGCGCGAGAGGGCGCCGCTCTCGGCCCCGAACACCGCCCGCGTCGCGTCGCGGATCCGGTCGATATTGCTGAGCACCGCATAGAGCAGGATCGCGCCCACCACGGTCCCGCCCAGGGCCACGGTGGTCAGCGCCGGCGGAAAGCCATAGCCGAGATGCAGCCAGACCCCGCCGCCGATCCAGGCCAGCGCCGCGACCATCGCCGCAGGCCGGATCGTGCGATAGAGCCGCCGCGCCAGCGCATCGTCGAGCGGTGCGATCCGGATCTCGGGCGCATCGGGGGCGAACAGGCGCCGGGCGATCACCAGCCCGCCCCAGCTATAGATCACGCCGACCGTGTAGATCCAATTGAGGTTGCTCAGCGGCCCCAGCGCCGCCGAGGACAGGCTGATGACCGGCGCCGTGACCAGCCAGAACGCCAGGATCGGCACGCAATCCAAGGCGCCCAACACCAGCGTGCGGATCACCTTGTCCCAATAGCTGCCCCGCTGCGGCGCCATCAGCCAGCGCCGCCAGCCGCCGATCGCCCAACCCGCCAGCGCGCCCGCCGCCAGGCCCGAGGTCACCACCACCAGGGCAGCGATCAGCATGCCGGAGACCCCACGCTCGGCCTGCGCCAGACGCTCGGTCACCACCTCGCTGCGGTCGCCGAGGTTGAGGATCGCGCGGGTCCAGCGCGGCACACGCTCGCCGATCCGCGCGCTCATCTCCTGCAAGCGCGTGGTGATATAGGCCAGCGCCTCGCCGCCCGACATATCCTCGACCGCGGCCTCCTCGGCCCTGCGATGCAGCTCGTTCGCCAAAAGCGCCCTGATCTCGGCATCGGTGAGCCGGGCGAGCAGGCCGTCGACCTGATCCGGCGTCAGATCCATGGGAAGCACGGGTTCGGCCGTGCTCTCGCTCTCGACCACGCCGAACGGCACCTGCGCCTCGACCGGGATCGGCAGAAGGCAGAGACAGAGCAATAGGGCGGCGAGGACCGGTGGCAGGCTTCTTGGCATGCGCCCAGTATTCACGCTGGCCGACGGAATGAGAAGAGGCTGGTGGAAACAGCTGCGTGATGCGGGTGCACCGCCTGTTGCGAAAAGCCCACCCAACACCTAAGGCCGCATGCGGGACGGACCGCCATGCTTGGCGGCGGGCCCGTTCCGCGCGAGAAGACAAGTCGTGATATTGCCTGCCTTGGAGCCGCCTTTGCCGACGCCCTTCCTCGATCAACTCGATCCTGCGACCCGGCGGCGTCTCGAAGCCGCGCTGACCGTCCGGCGTTTCGCCTCGGCCGAACAGATCGTGGCCTATCAGGCGCCGGACCGGGATCTCTACTTTCTGCTGAAAGGAAGGGCGCGGGTGAAGATCTACTCCGAGACCGGCCGCGTCGTCGATTTCCGCAGCCTCGGCCCCGGCGACATGTTCGGAGAGGTCGCTCTGATCGATGGTGGAGAGCGTTCGGCCTCGGTCGTGGCCGAGACCGAGGCGCTGGTCGGGCGGATCAATCCCAGCGATGTCTGGCATCTGATCGAGGATATGCCCGACCTGAACCGCATGCTCCTAAAGCGCCTGACGCGGCTGGTGCGGGATCTGACCGAACGTGTGCTGGAGTTTTCAATCCTCCCCGGAGCGCTGCGCCTCCACCGCGAGTTGATGCGCATGGTCGAGGTCGCGGGCGTTGCCGAGAACACAGCCGTGCTTTATCCGTCGCCGACCCATCAGACACTGGCCGACAGGATCAGCTCGCACCGGGAGGCCGTGTCGCGCCAGTTGAGCACGCTGGCACGGATGGGCGTGGTCCGGCGTGAGGAGGGGCGCCTCGTGATCCTCGATGTCGACGCGTTGCGGCAGCTGGCGGAGGACCCGGAGGACCGGTGACCCCACTTTGCCTCCTGCGACCACTGACCCTGCTTTCGGACCGGGAACGCGGCCCTCGATGCTCGGCGATTGAGCCGCCCCGGGTGCGCTGCTAGGCTCCGCCCCATGTCTCCTTCGGAAAAGATCCGCTGTGATGCCTGCCCGGTGATGTGCTATGTCGCCGAGGGCCAGACCGGTGCCTGCGATCGCTATGCCAATCACGCGGGCCAGATTATCCGCTGCGATCCCCTGACCATCCTCGCCAATCGCGTGGCGGCGGGGGACCCGGTGAAGCCGTTCCTGACGGCGGAGTGGGATGGCGAGAGCGTCTCGGGCGATATGCAGGTGACGGCCATCGGCTCTGGCACCACCTATCCCGACTACAAACCAGCCCCGTTTATCGTCAGTCAAGAGATTGACGGGGTCGACACCGTCACCGTGGTGACCGAGGCGATCTTCTCGTATTGCGGCGTCAAGGTGAAGATCGATACCGACCGCCATCTGGGCGCCGAGGCCGCGACGGTGCGCGCAGGGGGCGAGGCGGTCGGCCATGTGATGACCTCGGAATACGGCTCGCAGATGCTGTCGCTGGGCGGGGTCGATCACCTGACCGGCGGGTCCAAGGCCGAGGGGCGGGCGACCTGCGACGCGCTGCTCAGCCTCTGCAATTGCGAGGCGGTGGAGTTGACCATAGATGGCGGTTCGACCGTGGTGGTCCAGGCGGGCGCTGCGCCCATCGTCGACGGGCAGCGCGAGGAGCGGATGCGGGTCGGCTGCGGCTCGGCCACCATCGGCATGTTCGCCGATCAATGGCAGGGGCTGGTGGATGAGGTGGTGGTGGTGGACGACCACATCACCGGCGTCGTTTCGGAGCATCAGGCGGGCAAGGTGATCGGCTGGCCCGACACCGGCATCCGCATCAAGGGCCGCCGCTCCACCCCCGGGCGGTATTTTCAGGTGGCAGAGCCGGGGCTTGGCTGGGGCGGCACGGATATCGCGGATCCGCTCGGCATTCTCGGCCCCTGGCGCCCAGAGAAAGGGGCGCGGCCCGGCCTCTCGCTCCTGATGGTCTCGACCACGGGGGAACATGCCGCGCATTTCATCCTCGACGACGCGCTGGTGCCGCAGCCCGCGCCGATGCCGGGCGCGTTGCAGGCGACGGTCGATCTGATTGCCGAGAATTGCGAACCCGCCCTCTGCACCGTTCTGTTCGTCGGTGGGGCGGGCGGCTCGCTCCGCGCAGGCGTGACGCGCAACCCGGTCGCCCTGACCCGATCGGTCCAAGGCGGTGAGACCCGGGTCAGCCTGGGCGGGGCCGCGGCCTATGTCTGGCCGGGCGGCGGGATCACCGTGATGGTCGATGTGCGCCGCCTGCCGCCCGGCGCGTTTGGGTATGTCCCGACGCCCGCCCTGGTCGCCCCGCTGGAGTTCAGCCTGCCGCAGACGCTCTATGCAGCGCTGGGCGGTCACACGGGGGCGGCGCGCAGCCTCGAGGATATCTGCGCGACGGGTGGGACCTATGGGGCCGAGATCCGCCTGATCCGGCCGAGCGAGGCCAGCTAGATGCAGGCGGCCGCGTCACGGTGGCTTTCGGGGGAGCGGCTGCATCTGCAGCATGGGCCGATTGATCTGATCGTAAAAGCCGAGGGGACCGGGGCAGGGCGCGCCTATGCGGCTGGCGAGCGACGCTTCCGCACCGTCCTGACGGAATTGGTGGGCGAGTTGACCACGCTCCGCCAGCCGGGCACGGCGGAGCGCCGTTTTCAGGGCCCGGTTGCCGCCCGGATGCAGGTGGCGATCGCACCGCATCTGCCCCGTTTCGTCACCCCGATGGCCGCGGTCGCCGGTGCGGTGGCCGACGAGATCGCCAGCGTGATGCGCGCCGAGGCGCCCGGCCTGTGGCTCTGGGTGAACAATGGCGGGGATATCGCGTTCTGCGGCATCGCCGACCGGTTCCGCGCCGCCATCCCGGGCTTTGGCGTGGTCGAGACGGCGGGTCTTCACCGGGGGGGCCTCGCCACCTCCGGCTGGCGGGGGCGGAGTCACGCGCTCGGCATCGCCGATTTCGTCACGGTGCTGGCAGAGTCCGCCGCCGCGGCGGATGTTGCGGCGACCCTGATCGCGAATGCCGTCGATCTGCCGGGTCATCCGCAGATCGCCCGCCGCCCGGCGCGGCAGCTTTCTCCGGACAGCGATCTGGGGGATCGGGCCGTGACCGTCGGGGTCGGCGATCTGACCCTGGCCGAGATCGACGCGGCACTCGACACCGGCCAGATCCTGGCGCAGAAGATGCAGCGGCTCGGCCAGATCAAGGGCGCGGTGCTGAGCCTCGGCCCGCGGCTGCGGATCACCGAAACCACCTCTCTTGCCTGGGAGCGCGGCGATGACTGAGCCGGAGCACAGCACCAGAGCCACTCTTGCGATGTTCGCCGGTCTCGGCCTGTTTTGCGCGGCCTATGCCTATCTCTATGGCTGGCGTCTGATCGGGGCGGAGTTCATCG
Organism: Pseudomonadota bacterium; assembly: GCA_038524325.1. Classification (GTDB taxonomy): domain Bacteria; phylum Pseudomonadota; class Alphaproteobacteria; order Rhodobacterales; family Rhodobacteraceae; genus Thermohalobaculum. Next base: position 42,812 of record JBCBIS010000001.1, on the reverse strand, counting down.
ATCTGCCCTCGTTCTGGGTCGGCGCCAAGATGGCGTTCGCCCAGGCGCAGCCGCCCTATGGCCCCGCTTTTGGCGAGGCTGCGGCGTCGCTGGCGCCCGGTTATGTGCATCCGTTTCTCTATCCGCCCGCGACCCTGGTGTTGCTGGCGCCGCTGAGCGCCCTGTCGCTCACCGATGCGGGGACGGCGATGCTGGCGGTCAACCTGCTCTGCGCCCCGGCGATTGGCGTCTTGCTGGCGCGGCTGGTCAGCCGCGAGGGACAGGTCACGCCGGCGGCTCTGATCGTGGCCGGCGTGGTCTTCGTGCTCGCGGCGCAGGCGACACGGCAGACGATCGGGCATGGGCAGGTGAACCTCGCGGTCGTGCTCGGTCTGCTCGCCGGGCTGGCGGCGGTGCGGGCGCGGCTCTCGCCGGTGACCACGGGGCTGTTTCTGGCCCTGGCGATCCTCTTGAAGCTTTATTTCGGCCTGGTGCTGCTCTGCCTGCTGCTGCATGGCCAGTGGCGGGCGGTTCTGACCAGTTTGGCATGGCTCGGCGCGATCTCGATCGTCTCGCTCGGCGTTGTGCCGGCGGGCAGCTGGGCCGCCTGGCTCGACTTTGTTCTGCTGCCGAGCCGGGATGCCGCGGCGCTGGCCGGACAGTTCGATCTCGCCTCGCCCCGGAACCTTGCCCTTTCGGGCGTGATCCTGCGCTGGGCGCCGGAGGGGGTGGCGGAGGGGCTGCGCCTCGCGGCCACCCTCACGCTGCTGCTGGCAACCTGCGGCATCTCGCTCTGGCGGCGGAGGGCCGGGGCGGAGGCGCCATCGCTTGCGGAGTTCGGCGCCTATCTCTGCCTCGTGGTGCTCGTGGCGCCAAATTCCTGGGTGCATTACATGGTCTTTGTGCTGCCCGCTGCGATGGCGGTCGCTTGGGCGGCTTGGCGGTTCGGGTCGATCTGGCTGATCGTGCTGGCGGCGGGGGGGATCCTCGTCCTCCTGCAGAACCCCGCCCGGTTGCTCGGTGGTCTGGTCGGAGCGGCGGATCTGCTGGCCCTGGTCTGCATCGCCGCCTGGGCCTTGGCGGGTTGGGTTGCCATAAAAGACGCTCGGACCGGCATGACACCGGCCCGGGCGACCTCGGGATCTGTCGAGACCTGACGCGGTCTCAGCTGACCAGCAGTTCTTCTTCCTGCTCGTCGAATTCGGGCGTGTCGACAGTTGCCTTGAGTTCGACATTGTCGATGGCGACGATGTCTCCGGCGAGGGCGGCCACCCGCGAGCCCGTAAACTCGACATAGAGATACTCGTAGCCATCGCCGAAATCGATATCGGCGGTGATCGTCTTCCAATCGAACGGGCCATCATCGAGCAGGCCGTTGTCGCGGTACAGGAGCTTTGCCTCGAACTCCTCGCGGTTATAGATCGGCTTCGGCTTTCGGCTGACGGTGCTGTCGATTTCGGGCGCGCCGTTGATGCCCCAGACCTTGACGGTCAGGCTGCTCGGCCGGTCGTCGGCTTCGAAGTATTTCACGTCGAAGCTGAAGCTGCCCTCGCCGCGATGTTCGGCGCGGTTGATGACCAGCTGGTTCAGGATCTGGGCGAATTTCGAGGCGCCTGCAATCTGGGCATAGCCTTCCTCCTGCACCCAACGGGGCGCGTTGAATTCGGGCCCGGCGCCCCAATCCTTGTGGAGATAGCCCGTCACCTCGCGCGCATCGCGGATATCCGAGCCGCCTTTCTCGATATTGTCCGCGATGTCGAAGCCGCCATCTCCCAGGGCGTTGCGGCTCTCGGCCGGCTCGACGCCCAGCTCGACCGAGGTGAAGCCGCGCGCCCCTTGTTCGTCGGTCACGATCAGATTGACATAGCGGGGGCCGTCATAATCGTCGTCGAAGAACACCACCACGTCGCGGCCAAATTCGTCGGCGACCAGGTCGCCATCCGTGTCCCACTGGTAGAACGCGATCGAGTTCTCGATAACCTCGCGGTTCTGGCGCTGGGCGTCCTGCTGATAGTCGGGGTCGAACGAGGCGCTCGCATCCAGCAGCCAGGCCTTGTCGTCGATCCTGGTCGCGACGGCCTGTGCCACGGGGTCGAGATTGTCGGGGTCGATATCGACATCCAGGGTGCCGGTCAGGATGGCATAGGGATTGAACGGCTTCTCGTTGATCAGCACGTTGTTCTCACGCGGGACCGGCCCGGTGCGTCCGGCGCTGGGGGTGAAGTTCTCGACATTGTTGCGCAGGGTCAGATTGGCGAAGGAGAACGTGTCGAGCGGATCGACATCGTGATAGCCTTGGCTGCCACCTTGGCCGACATTCAAACCGGTATGGAAGCCTTCCACATGGATGCCGTCCATGATCACGTTGTGGTTCGCCTTGTGGATCAGGATCCCTGAATCCTTGCCGCGGGAATAGCTGCCGAGATTCGGGTTCTCGGGATCGCCGACAATGGTCATGTCGCGGAACTCGAAACCCTGGGCATAGGCTGTGACCACCCCGGATTTCCGCGCCCCCCAGATGTCGAAATCCTCGAAGACATTGCGCTCGTTATGCTCCAGCGACATGCCACCATGTTTCGAGGCATTGCCGCCCTTGTATTGATCGTCTCGCAGCAGCCCGGCCAGGAACATGCCGTATTCGGCATTGTAGATCTGGTTGCCCTCGATCACTCCGGTCGGCACCCGCAGCGGGTCGATCACGCCGTTCTGGATGTATTTATGCAGATGCCCGGGAGCATTGTCCGGATCGACATAGCGGTTAATCTCGTTGTCGTTATGGCCATAGATGAACATGCCCGCATGTTCGGCCGAGGCGACCACATTGTCCGTCGCCTCGCGCACCGAGTATCCGGTGTCGAACCAGAACCCGTTGCCGTGGAAGCCATAGTCGATCGGCAGCCCTTCCTTCGTCATCAGCGAGACGATGTCGTTCGGACTGTCGCGCACGCCTTCGCGCCCGGCCACCTGGATCACCGTGTTGCCGGTGAAATAGGCTTCCTCGTCGCCGTCCTCGGTCACGATGGCCGCGCCGACTGTGCCGAAGACCACGTTGTCATGCACCTCGGCGCGGCTGCCATGGATCACCAGGCCCCAGCCCGGGGTGCCCCAGATCGCATTGCCCGAGAAGTCGACCGCACCGCCATCATCGCCATTGTCAAAGGCCCGGTGGACATGCAGCGCGTAGCGGCCGGGAACATTCGTCCCCTCGCCATCGATCGAGGTCTCGACGCCATTGATGTCGAACGTGGTCGGGTGCGGATCCAGCTCGATCGATTTATCCGTGCGGCCAAGCCCGATCATCGCGGCGTTCTTGACCGTGCTGTCATGGTCATGGACCATGATATGGCCGCGGTCTTCGATGCTGGCATTGACGCCATCTTCGGATTGGAAGGTGACCGACCGGGTCAGGTTGGCGACATGGATGTCGAAATCGAAGCCCGGCGGCGTGACATGGTCATAGCGCAGGCCGGTCTCGCCGGTGTCCTGATTGACAAAGCGGACCCCGTCCTCGGTGATCTCGGTAATGGTCAGCACTTCATCTTCGAAGCGCTTGTTCATATTGACCGTCGCCCAGGAGTTATGCTGCGTCCCGGCCAGGACCAGGGTGTCGCCGACCTCCCAATCCTCCGGGACGCCGCCCTTGAAGGTGAGCAACTCGTCGCCGGCCTCCTGATTGCCTGCAGTGACGGCGCGCCCGGTCTTTTCCTCGCCATGGATCGCGACCTTCGCGCCGGGTTCGGCCAACAGGCCGAGGCCGATGGCCTTCGGGTCGTCCTGCTGATCGATATTGGCGAAGGTGATCGTGGTCTTGGCCGAGGCCGGGTCGTCCTCGCGCCCGATGGTCAGGCTGGCATCGCGGCTAACGACAAGCGTGTCGACGGTCATGCTGGAGGTCTCGTCGCCCGGGAAGTCGAGCACGCCGTCGACGCGCACCGTGGCCAACCGCGCATCCGACTCGCCCGCATAGGTGACCTCGACCCCTTCGATCACGATCACGCGGGCATCGTCGCCCGGCACCTCGCCATTGGCCCAGATGCCTGGGTCGAACCAATCGCCATCGGCAATCGCGAAATGGGTGGCGTCCTCGGCGCTGACCAGCGCCTGGATCGGGCCGGTGTGATGCGCATGGGCGTCATCGCCATGGCCGTGATGCGGCGCATGGGGGTCGTCATAGACGAAATCTTCGCCGGGCTCATGGGCGTCCATCTCGTCGTGATCGCCATGGCCATGATGGTCATGATCGTCATCCCCATCCGCGTCGTCCTCGTGGTGGTGCTGATGAGGCGCGTCGTTATCGCTCTGCGACACGATATTGTCTTGCGCGTCGTGCTGGTGGAGATGTTCGGCGCTGTCCTCCGCGGCGGCAACCTCGACCGGGGCATCCTCGCCGGGATCGACCGGATCGACCGGATCGACTGCGGCGGAGGGCAGGTCTCCCTCGACTTCGCTGTCCGTGTCCGACATGGGCAGGACGCCTTCCTCGGTGTCGAGCAGCAGGTTGTCGAGCGCGTCCTCGTCCTCGTGGTTCTCATGCGTCACACACAGGCAGATGGGATCGCCGGTCTTGGGGCAGGGGCCCGTGGCGGGGTCAGAGACCGCGCCGTTCGCATCGGTCTCGGCATCAACCGATGTCTCCCAGATCGCCTGGTTCCAATCGGCGATCTCGGCGTGCAACGAGGCAAGTTGGCTTTCATCGGCCCCCGGAGCGATCGCGTCATCGGTTTCGAGGGTTTCGGTGAGGTCTGCACTGCTCTTCTTCTGTGATGAAGACATGGTTTTCCCCGTTTGCTCTCACAAAGAATTTGAAAGCGTTTTATTTTTCTTGCTTGAATAACCAGTTCAAAAACAGCGTAAATAAACATCCTTAAAAGGGTGGATTTGAGAGTGTTTTCAATATAGAAAAATATAGGAGTAAATACCGCAGACTATATTCAGATGAAATCGGAAATATTAGCACGATTTTCTTCGCGACTTCCGATGCTCTCCGCTTTGGGTGGGTCGTCCGCGACCCGCTGCGGGTGGGTCAAACCCGGGCAGCCTGTCAGGCGCAGAATCTGAAAATTACACATCATCAATGGCTTAGACGGGTTGTGAGCGTCTGGCACAGCTCTTGCTGTGCCCTATCTACGGCGGGGCGCGCCCTTGCGCCCCAAGGCACCAGGGAGGTGATTTGGGATGCCACAGCAACTTGGCGCGCCCGGCGTCTATATCGAGGAGATCCCCAGCGGGCGGCGGGTGATCCGCTCGGTCGCGACCAGTATCGGCGCCTTTGTCGATTACTTCCGCGAGGGGCCCGTTAACGAACCGGTCCGGATCTTTGGAACCGGCGATTTCGAGCGGATTTTCGGGGGCTATGACACGCTCTCTGAGTCGAGTTTTCAGATCCCGCAATTCTTCCTGAACGGCGGCACCGAGGCCTGGGTGGTGCGCGTCACCGATGGCACCGACAGCAACTCGGCCATCGCGATCGGAGACCTCACGGTCACCGCCGCCAATCCGGGCCTCTGGGGCGATACGCTGCGGGTCGAGATCGACCACAACACCGCCACGGCGGGCCGGTTCAACATGCGGGTCATCCGCTTCGCCTCGACCGATGGGAACGCGCAGGGGCTGCTGAGCGAGACCTTCCTCGACCTCTCGATGACCGCCACCGATGCACGCTTTGTCGAGACCATCGTCAATGACGGATCGCAGATGGTGACGGTCCAGGCCACCGGCGCCGGCCTGCCACCGGCCAGCGGGACGCTGGGCACCGATATCTCGGGGCTGACCCAGGGCGATTTCGACACGATCGGCGGCGGCACCACCATCGACGTGACCATCGGCGGGGTGACCGAGACGGCGACGCTCTCCTGGCCGACCGCCGCGCCCGATCAGGCGGTGACCAGCCTCGGCCAGCTTCGCGCCCGGCTCGAGGCCGCCATCCGCGCCGCCGCCGTGGGCAACCCGGCCTTCTCCGGCGCGCGCGTGTTCCTGGAGCGCGGCGCCTTCCGCGTGGTCTCGGGGCAGAGCGGGGCGGGGTATGCGCCGACAGACACGGTGGTCTTCGCGGCCGACCCCTCGGCGGCGACGATGAACATCGCCACCGGCACGGCAACCGAGAGCGCCACGCAATTCGCCCTGGGGGGCGGCGGCAATGGCGGCCAGCCGGGCGCGGGCGACCTGATCGGCTCGAATGCCCTGGAGCCGCCGACCGGCATGTTCGCACTCGACAATGTGGATCTGTTCAACATCCTGATGGTGCCCCGCGCCGCGGCCCTGAACGCCGCCAACCGGGATGCGGTCTACTCGCAAGCGATTTCCTATGCCGAGGATCGCCGCGCCATGGTCGTCATCGACCTGCCAGCGGGGATCACCACGTTGCAGGACATGACCGACCTGATGGCTGAGCTGGAGACGGCAGGCTATCGCTCGGCCAATGCGGCGATCTACTACCCCCGCGTGATGATCCCCGACCCGACCAACGATTTCCGCCTGCGCGCGGTTGGCGCCTCGGGCACGATGGGCGGGGTCTGGGCGCGAACCGACACGACCCGTGGGGTGTGGAAGGCGCCCGCCGGCATCGACACCACGCTCGAAGGCGTCAGCCGGTTGGAGGCGACGCTGAACGATGGCCAGAACGGCGTGCTCAACCCGCTCGCCATAAACGCGCTGCGGACCTTCCCGGTGATCGGCACGGTGGCCTGGGGTGGACGGACCGCCGAAGGGGCCGACCAACTGGCCTCGGAAAACCAGTACATCTCGGTCCGCCGCACCGCCCTGATGCTGCAGGAGAGCCTGTTCCGCGGCACCCAATGGGTGGTGTTCGAGCCCAATGACGAACCGCTCTGGGCCAATATCCGGCTGAATGTCGGGGCCTTCATGAACGGGCTCTTCCAGCAGGGGGCCTTCCAGGGCGCAACGCCCAGCGAGGCCTATTACGTCAAGTGCGACAGCGAGACGACCACGCAGAACGATATCGACGCCGGGATCGTCAATATCGAGGTCGGCTTCGCACCGCTCAAACCCGCCGAATTCGTCGTGATCCGGTTCCGCCAGATCACCGGCGACGTCCAGACCTGAGGGAGATCCAGATGCCTCAATTCAACGTCAACGCGCATCGCTTCGACCCCTATAAGAACTTCAAGTTCCAGGTCTATGTCGACAATCGGCTGGTCCTGGGGGTCTCGAAAATGGGCGCGCTCAGCCGCACGACCGAGGTGGTCAATTACCGCTCGGGCGGGGGCAACACCTTCGAGTTCAAATCGCCGGGCCGCACCAAATACGACTCGATCACGCTGGAGCGCGGGGTCACCCATGACCCCGAATTCGAGATGTGGGCGAGCCAGGTGCACGGCCAGGAGGGAAGCTCGATCACCGACCTGCGCAACTACAAGAAGGACATGATCGTCAACGTCATGAACCTGCGCAACCAGGTGGCGCTCAGCTACAAGATCTACAAGGCATGGCCGTCCAAGTACCAGGCGATGTCGGATCTCGATGCCGGGCAGAACGGGGTGCTGATCGAGAACCTGACGCTCGAGATCGAATGGTGGCAGCGCGACCCGGATGTCGGCGAGCCGGACGAGAGCGCCTGAGCGGAGGCCACGCCGTGACGCATCTCCTCTGGTCCCCGGCCCCCGATGCCCCGGCCGAGGCGGGGCTGACCGCCCGCGCCTTCGGCAGCTTGGGCAGCGATCTGGGCGTCGATCTGGCCGTGCCCCTGCAGGCAGCGATCACCCGCCTGCTGGTGGCCTGTGTCGACGGGGTAGGCGCGGCGGAGGTCGAGACCTGGACCTACGCCAAACGCCGCCAGGGCCTGATGGCGATTGCGGTGGCCACCCATGGCCCGGCTCGGGACGTGACGGTGACCTGCCCGGCCGAAGGGTGCGGCGCCCGGCTGGATCTGTCGCTCGATCTCTGGGCTTTGGCGCAGGATTGGCGAGAAGTGCGGGCCCCGCTGCCGGGTGGCGGCGCCCTCCGCCTGCCATCGCCGGTGGATCTGGCCGCGGCGGGCGATGATCTTCTGCTCCATCTCCTCGATGGCGCCCCGCCCGCGGGCGATTGGCGGCCGGATGCCGAGGAGGCTCTGGCCAATGCCGATCCTCTGGGCGACATGATCCTCGAAGCGCGCTGTCCGGACTGTGGCGGCCCCATTTTGCACCCCTATACGCTGGAACCCGGGTTGGTCGCGGAACTCGCCGGTGAGGCGCAGGCGCTGATGGACGAGATCCACGTTCTCGCCATGGCCTATCACTGGTCCGAGGCCGAGATCATCGCCTTGCCGCCCGCCCGGCGACAGCATTATCTCGACCGGATCCGAGAGGCTTGGGCGGCATGAGCTATCTCTCGCGCATCCGCCAGATCGCCGGCCATGGCCCGGTGCGGCCCCGGATCATGACGCAGCGGATGCGCATCCGCCACGCGGCTGAGGCGGGCACTGGCATGAGCATGGGCATGGGCGATCCCTCCCCATCCGTCGCATCACAGCAAATTCCGGCCCAGACAGCCTCGACGGCGGCGCAAGGCGCGCCGGAGCGAACGCAACCCCCTCCGGCCCCGATGGCCGACGGCCGGGCCCAAACCGCGTCAACCCGGCCCATATCGAGCTTTGTTGCGGCGAAGGCCCCGATCGGGGAGACCCGTCGAGACGCCACCGCAACGCCAAGGGTTGAGGGTCAGGCGAAGCCTCACGCAGAGCCTCGGCCCCGACCGGTGAGCGCGCCGGAACGAGACCGTCCGAAGCCAGTCTTGAGGCCGACATCTCCGAGGGAACCGCGCCCTTCGGATCCGGCCACTCAGCCTTCGACACCCGCGGAGCCCCAGAGCCGGCCTGAGAGCCGCCAGCCTCTGGATCGGGCTGAGCCATCTCCCGACCGTGCAATTGCGCGCGCCAACATATCTGAACACGGCAAGGAACCGGACTGGCAGGCTGCTCCTCAGCCAGCCATCGACCACCCCGCGAGTGAAGGGCCCGTATCGCCGCCGGAACAGATCAGCGGGCTGACCACATCTCCGGGACCTGTGACCGGATCTCAACCGCTGCGCCCCCCTTCCCCCCGCCCCGGGGCTGAGGAAGCGATCCGCGTGCCCGATTTGCCCAGCCCTCCGCCGCCGAAGGTCGAGGTGACGATTGGCGAGGTGACCGTCGATATCGAGGCACCACCCGCCCCGGTCGAGGCCGCGCCGCGCCTTATGCCGCCACCTCCCGCACCCACGCGCCCGAACAGCGGGATCTGGAGCGGCAACCGCGACCTCTCGCGCCACTATCTGCGGGGGCGCTGAGCGATGCCGTTGCTGCAATCCCGCAACGCGATTGGAGAGGTCGCCCGGCACCTCGCCCAGCAGCTGACGGCGCGGACCGATGCCACCACCGTGGATGTCGGCCGCCCCGAGCTGGCCGCCACCAGCGGCGCCCCGGGGCCAAAGCTGAACCTGTTCTGCTATGCGCTGCAGCACGACGCGGCGATGCGCAACATCCCGCTCGACCGCGGGCAGGAGGCGCCGATCTGGCTCTGCCTGAAATTCCTGCTGACGGCGATGGATGTCGAGCGCGAGACCGACACCTCGGCCGCGCTGGATCTGTTGGGGCAGGGGATGCTGGCGCTGCGCCAGATCGATTTCCAACGCCCCGCGAGCCCGGCGCTGGCGGATAATCCCGAACCGCTGAAACTCAGTTTCGATCAGAGCACGCTGGAGCTGCTCTCGACCGTCATGCAGGGCACCGATGAGCGCTATCGGCTCTCGGCGGCTTTCGATGTCCGGCCCCTGATGTTGACCCGGGTCGAGGCCGGGGGCGGGGCGCCACTGGTCCGCTCGGTCGGACCGCCGGCCGATCCGGGGGTGCTGGTGATCCCCAGCCTGGGCCCGCGGCTCGACCGGGTCGAGCCGGCCTCCTTCGTGCTGGGCGACCGGATCACCCTGTCCGGCGGAGACCTGGGCGGCGACACGGTCGAGGTCTGTTTCGGCGATATCTGTATCCCGGTCGCGCCCGCCGATATCTCGAGCGCGGCGGTGAGTGTGACGGTGCCCAGCCCGCCGGCGCAGGATATCCCGGCGGGGGCTCAGGCGATGACGGTGGTGCGGGTGCTGCCCAGCGGGCGGCGTTCGTCATCGAACGCGGCTCTGGGGCGGCTGCGTCCGGTGGTTGCGACGGCGACGCCCGGGGCTCTGCTGCCCGACGGTCCGAACCTGCATGGCCCGGTGACGCTCACCGGCAACCGGCTGGGCGGGGTCGATGACAGCGTCTTCGTCGGGTTCTATGGCTCCGGTCAGGTGCAGCGGCTGCTGGAGGCGACCGGCACCGCGGCGCAGACCAGCCTGACCGTCACCCTGCCGGAGGAGCAGGCCCTGCCGCCCGGTCCCTATCGGATCCTCTTGCGCGTCAACGGCGAGCAGGCCGAGGACGCGCCGGAGGTGAGCTGGACATGAGCGCGCTCGCCCAAACCCGCGCCCGCCCGGGGCCGGAGCGGATGCACCCGTCGATCGAGATCGCGGATCCGGCGGCGGGCTGGTGGGTGGGCCAGGCAATCTTGCGCCTACGCCGCGAGATCGCCTGGCGGAGAACGCTGGCGGAGGGTTTCGCCAATCCCGCCCAGGCAGCCCTGGACCTGACCCGGCACGATCAGGCGCGCCGGGCCTTCTTCGCCTCGGACCCGGCCTGCATCTATCTGGGTGCGGAGATCGCTGCCGAGGCCCCGCGTGAGGGGGCGTTCGAGGCTCTCTCGCGCCGTGCAGGGCTGGACCCGGCCGAGCAATTCGTCCTCGGCCTCGCCTTGGCGGGCGAGATCGACGCGGCCTTGGCGCCGGTGATGAGCGCCTGCCAGGGGGATGCGGCGAAACCCTATCCGACGCTCGCCTTGGCGCAGGCGCTGTGGGAGGACCCGTTGGCCGTCTTGGCAGCGGCGGATCCGGGCCGTCCGTTGCTGTCCCTGGGGCTGATCGACCCGGTGAGTGCGGGGGAGGCTTTGCTGCCGGCCCCGGGGCTCGCGCGCTATTTCGCCGAGGCCGGGGGAATTGGCCGGTTCGGCCTGTCCCGCGTTCAAACCGAGGATCTGGCAACCGCCGGGGAAGCGTTGCTCGCGGCGCGCTTTGCCGCGCAACCGGATGGGTTCGAGATCGTCCCGCTCAAAGGCCCGCCCGCGCGCGATGCCGAGGGGTTTCTGGCCCGGCTCTCCGGGTCGGGCGCGCGCCGGGTTCTGGCTCTCGCGCATGGCGGCGATGCGGCTCTGCGCCAGGCGATGCTGCTGTGTTGGCTTGCGGATGCGGATCTGCTGCTGCGCGCGCCAGTCACGACGGCGGCTCAGATGGGGCGTGTTGCCGAGGCGGCGTCCCATGCGCAGGGCCTCGACCTGCGGCTCTACCTCCATGTCTCCGACCGCGATCTGCTGAGCTCCCTGCCGGCCGCCTGTCTCGCCCCGGTGATCCCGCTGCCAGCACCGCCGCTGGCCGAGCGGCTGCGGCATTTCGAGACCGGTCTGGGCAGCGCGGTCACATCTCAGAGCGAGATTGCCCCGATCGCCCGGGATTTCCGGTTGGAGGCGGGGGAGATCGCCCGGCTTACCGCAGGCTTCGCCGCCGCAAAAATCTCGGTGGATGCGGCGGCGCTGCGCCGGGCCTGCCAGGTGGAATGCGCAGTCGATTTCCAGGGCCTGGCGGAGCCGATCACGCCGCGCCACCGGCCGGAGGACATCGTATTGCCGCCGGTCGTCGCGGATCAGTTCCGCGAGGCCATGGCCGCGATCGGCGGGGCTGACCGGGTGAGGGCCGCATGGGGCGAGCGGAGCCCGTTCGGCATCGGGCTCCTCTTTGCCGGTCCACCGGGGACGGGCAAGACCATGGGGGCCGAGGTGATCGCCAATGTCACCGGCCTGCCACTTTATCGCATCGATCTCAGCCAGATCATCAACAAGTATATCGGCGAGACCGAAAAGAACCTCGCGCGGGTCTTCGACACCGCCGAGAAGATGCGGCTGATCCTGTTTTTCGACGAGGCCGAGGCGCTGTTCGGCAAACGCACCGAGGTGAAGGATGCCAATGACCGCTTTGCCAATGTCGAGACCGGGTATCTCTTGCAACGGATGGAGCGGTTCTCGGGCGTCGCGATCCTGGCCACCAACCGGCGCAAGGATCTGGACGATGCGTTCGCCCGACGCCTGCGCTATGTGATCGAGTTCCCGGTGCCCGGCGCAGCCGAGCGGCGCGAGATCTGGGCGCGGGTCTTCCCAGATGCCGTGGATCTGAGCGATCTGGATCTGAGTTTCCTCGCACGGCAATTGCAGATGACCGGCGGGCATATCCGCTCGATCGCCCTGAACGCGGCTTTGCAGGCTGCCGCGCGGGGGCCGGAGCCGAAAGTCACCATGAAGGACGTGCTGGTCGCTGCCCGGCGCGAGCTCGACAAGCTGTCGCGCCAATCGGGCCGTGATGTGTTCGGACGGTACTGGGACGAGATCGAGGAGCTGCGCGCATGACCTCCGTCCATATCCGCCTCGACCAGCTCTCGATCCGCCTGCGCGGTGTCAGCCGCGTGGTGGCCGAGGCCGCTCTGGACGGGATGGGCGAGGAACTGGGCCGCCATCTCGCCCGCCTGCCGGTCTCGACCCTGCCCACGGGGGATGTGTTCCGCATCCGGTTGGACGGCGCCGATATGGCCGATCCGCGCGATGTCACGGCCCTGCGCGAGGCCATCGCCCGGCAGATCGTCGCCGGCCTGACCGATGAACGCGCCCGCGTGCCCAGCGGGGAGGAAGCGCCATGAAGAAGCTCGTCCGCGGCGCGTTGATCGAATATGGCTCGGATTTCCTCGGCCCGATCCCCAATATCGTGCTGTTCCAATACAATCCCGAGGAGCTGAACCGGCAGTTCCAGATCCAGCGTCAGAGCCATGACAACAACGTGCCCGCGCGCCAGACCGAGGTGTTCCACGCCCATTCCGCCCCGGTGGAGAGCTTTACCCTCACGCTGAAATTCGACGCCGCCGACGATCTCGACCAGGGCTCGGCCACGGCGGAGCTGTTCGGGGTGGGGCCGCGGCTGGCGGCGCTGGAGAAGATGATCAAACCGTCGGCCCAATCGGCTCTCTTGGGCGCGGTGATCGATGCCGTGGGCGATCTGCTGGGCGGTGGCGACAGCGGTGCGACCCGCTCGGTCCCGCCCGAACGCTTGCCGCGTCTGATCTTTGTCGGCGGCGCGACAAGGGTGCTGCCGGTCGAGGTCAAGAGCTTTTCCATCAAGGAGACGCTGTTCAACCGCGGCCTCCAGGTGATCCGCGCCGAGGTGACCATCGGGCTCGAGGTGATCACGCTGATCCCGGCCTCGACCGATCTGATCGGCGCGGGCGCCATCGAATACATGCAGATCCTGAAGGACACGCAATCGATCCTGAATCTCGCCGACGCGGTCGAGGGCGCAGGCGACGTGATTCCGTTCTGAGGAGGCCGAGATGTTCACACGCGACAGCCGCTATGCCGAGGTGCCGACGGTCCCGGCCAAGGATGCCGAGGGGCGCGAGGTGACGGCGGTGAAACTGCGCCCCCTCGGCCAGACCCCGGGCGCGCCGGTGATGGTGCAGCCCTCGGACCGGCTGGATGTGATTGCCGAGCAATGCTTCGGCGACCCGACCCAGTTCTGGCACATCGCCGACGCCAATACCGAGCTGGATGCCCGCGACCTGCTGGAGCCCGGGCGCGAGATCAAAGTGCCGGAAAGATAAGGGAGCCCGACCGTGGCCTTCACCGAATACCGCCTGGTTTTCAACGGACAGCCCGCCGGGGACGAGCGGCTGGCCCAGATCGCCGAGATCCGGGTCGATCAGGCGATCGATATGGTGACCGAGGCGCAGATCATCCTGCCCATCGGTCGCGACGAGGGCGGCGAATGGCCCGAGGTGCTGGAGGATGATTTCGCCCCTTTGACCCGCATCCGGGTCGAGGTGGCCATCGAGGGAAGCAGCTTCACACCGCTGATCGATGGCCAGGTCGTGGCGCAACGCTTCGAGATGGCAGGCGGCCCGAACGAGAGCCAGGCGGTGATCGTCGTCCATGACGACAGCGCGATGATGAACCGGGCCGAGCAGACCCGCCTGTGGGAGGACATGGCGCCCGAGGATATCGCCGCCCAGATCTTCTCGGAATACGGGCTGGCGGCCGAGGTCGAGGCCAGCGGCATCGGCGCGCCCTCGCTGGAGCGGGTCGTGACCCAATCCGGCACCGATTACGCGCTGCTGCGCAAACTGGCCCGGCAGGCGAATATGGTGGTGAGCGTCGAGGCGAATGCTGGCGGCTCGATCGGCCGGTTCCGGCATCTGCCGACCGCCTCGGACGGGCTGCCCGAGCTTTTGATCACCGGCACCGACCGCAATGTGAATAAGCTGGTGCTGGAGCTGGATGCGTTGGCGCCGGTGGCGGCCTCCTCGCAGATGATCGATCACGCGACCCTGGCCACCCTGACGGCCGAGAGCACCGAGCCGAGCACCGAGACCCTGGGCGACACGCCCACGGGGGATGTCTCGGACCCCGCCAAAATCCTCAGCAGCCATTTCGCCGCCGATCCGGCCGAGCTGGCCGCCGGCGTGCAGGCCGCCGTCGACCGCGGCGCCTGGGCCTATTCCGGCGAGGGCGAGGTGGATGCGCAGATCTACCCCGCCGTCCTCTCCCCCTATCGCCGCATCGCGGTGGCGGGGGCGGGCAGCCGGCTGAGCGGGGATTACCTGATCTCGGAGGTCAGCCACCACCTGACTGATCAGGGCTATAAACAGAGCTTCGTCCTGCGCCGCAATGCCCAGTCGGGCGGCGGCGGCGGCGGATTGCTGGGGGGGGTGTTCTGATGCGCGCACTCTCGTTCCAGCGGCTGGTGGCCGGGTTTGTCGAGGAGTTCCAGGCCAAGAAACTCGGCAAATACGCGGCCACCGTGGCGGATGTGAGCGACCCGCGGCAGATGGGCCGGATCCGCGCGATCATCCCCCGGGTGCTGCAAGAGGAAGTGTCGGCTTGGGCGTTGCCCTGCGCGCCCTATACCGGCCCCGATGCTGGGCTCTTCACCGTGCCGCCCGTCGGCGCCGGGGTCTGGATCGAGTTCGAGGAAGGCCAAGTCGATCGCCCGATCTGGTCCGGCGGTTGGTGGCCCGAAGGCGATGCGCCCCAGGGCGAGGAGGGCGGCGCGGGCAAACAGGCCACCAAGGTGCTGAAAACCGAGACCGGGCTGAATATGACCCTGGACGATGATGGCGAGACCATCGTCGTCTCGGATGGCGGCGGCGCGAACAAGATCACGCTGAAAAGCCGCGATGGCGAGATCGAGATCGCCGCCACCGGCAAGGTCGTGATCGATGCCCGCCAGATCGAACTGGTCGAGCGCGGCGGCCACCCGTTGGTCTTTGGCGATGATCTGCTGACCTATCTCAACCAGGTCGTCGCCATGTTCAACAGCCACATGCATCTGGGCGAGACGGTGATCGGCATCCCGGTCACCCCCGCCCCGCCGCAGCCGCAGGTGCCGCCGCCGACGCCCGCGCTGCTCTCGCGCCGTGTGACCACTGGATAGGGGGGCGCCATGGGAGTGCTGAAATCCGGAACGCTGTCGAACTTCCAGGCCAACACGCTGGCCGGGCGGATGGATGAGGAGTTCAAGACTCTATTCGAGGCAACCAAGGGCATGAAACTGCCCGACGACCCGGCCTCGGTCGAGGATCGGCGGATCATGTTTGTCGCCATTGCCGTCGGCACCCTACGCTATCTGGCCGAGAACAAGGGGCAACTCGACATCTCGACCGAAACGGCGGGCGGAGTGAGCGGCTCCTCCCACGATCACCAGTTGGAGTTCTCCTGGGAGCGCGGGTCATGAGTGGGCGGCATCTGAAGTTCCCCTTCCGCATCGGCGCTGATGGTCGGCCCGAGACGCCTGCCGATCTGCCCGAGCATGTGAAGGGCGAGGTGGTGCAGCTTCTGCTGACCAACCCCGGCGAGCGGGACATGCAGCCGACCTTTGGCGGCGGCCTCCGGCGCCTGATCTTCGAGGCGAATGACGATGTGACGGCAGGCTTGGCCCGCGCGCGGCTGACCCGGGCGCTGAGCTTCTGGCTGGGCGAGCGGCTGGAGCTGGTCAGCCTCGACACCCGCGCCGATGAGAGCACGCTGCGGGTCGATCTCGCCTATCGCCTCGCGCCGGGGGCCGAGCCGCAGCGCCTGCGCTTCGAGCATAACCTGGGGGCAATCGGCGATGGCTGAGATCCTGAACCCCGAGGAGCTGCGCGACCGCGCCCGCGACCTGACCAGCCATAACGGCTTTGACCTGGTCTTCGTCGAACTCGACACCGCCGCCGACCCGCCCGTCGCCCGGCTGACGGCGGAATTTCTGAACGAGGTCGGGCTGGTCGAAATCCTGGCCGCGCAGGCGGGTGGGACCCCCGCGAACCAGCTCTTCAGCATCTCCGGCGGGCGCCGGGTGCGGGCCGGCACGCTGCCGGGCGAGGTGCAGGTGACTGGGATCACCGCGCTGACCACGACCTCCTTCCAGCTCGAGGTCACCCCGATCGGCGATTACTCCACCTATCGCCTGCGGGCCGAAAGCCCCGATTTCGATCCGATCTTTGCCGAGATCCCGTTCAAGTTCCGCCCTGGCTGTTTCAATCTGAACTGCGACGACCGCGCGGCCCCGCCCGCGCCCCTGAGCAATCCGCGGATCGATTACGAGGCGCGGGACTACGCCTCGTTCAAGCACCTGCTGCTCAACGCGATGCGCGAACGCGTGCCGGGATGGCAGCCGACCTCCGAGGCCGATCTCGACGCCGTGGTCATCAATCTGCTGGCGGCCAAGGGCGACGAGCTGGCCGATAAGCAGGACCGGGTGGCCAATGAGGCGTTCTTCCCCCGCGCCCGCAAACGCGTCTCGCTGGCCCGCCATGCGCGGTTGATGGATTACCATATCCACGAGGGCAATCAGGCCAGCACCATGCTGGCGGTGGAGGTGGCCGCCGATACGCTCCTCGGCCCCGGCTTTGCCGCGTGGACCGGGCGGCAGGGCGTGGCGGCGGGCGAGGTCTTCCTGCATGACACGCGGGATTTGGATGGGGCAGGGCGGCCCATGGTGGCGCTCTTGAACCGCATGGCGCTCTATACCTGGGGCGGGCTGGTTGGCGCGCTCGAGGCCGGTGCGACCGGAGCCGATATCACCCTGCCGGGCGATCCGATGGACGAAACCGCCGCTGAGGCGCTGCGCGACGCGCTGAACGCGCTCGACGGGCCGTTGCTGCTGGAAGAGGTCCTGAACCCCGAAACCGGCCGCGCCCCGGGCCGTGACCCGCGTCGGCGGCAGCTCCTGCGCCTGACCAGCACGGCGGAGGCTCGGCTGGACCCTGTGGCTGGCGCCTGGATGGTGCGCATCCAGTGGCGGCCCGAGGATGCCCTGGCCAGCCGCTTCTGCTTTGTCACCCGCTGCCCCGATGAGCCCGTCGAGGAGGCGGTGAGCCTGTTCTTCGGCAATCTCCTCCCCGCCACCCATGGGGCGCCGAACCTGACGCTTTTGACCGATCGGGACCGGGCGCTCGACACCGATCTCGCCAACGCCCTGGCGGCGGAGCGGACGGGTTTTCTGACCGATCACCCGTTCGGGCGGATCACCGAGGTCACCTATGAGGAGACCAAATGGGGCCGCGTCTGCCCGCTGCCCGAAAGCCCCGTCGCCTATCGCGACACGGCCCCTGGGGGCGAGGCGCCCGTCCGCTCCAGCCTTTCGGTCACGGTCGAGGGCATCGCGGGCTGGGGGGAGCAGTCGGATCTGACCCAAAGCCGGGGAGATGCGGAACATTTCCTGGTCGAGACCGACGAGACCGGCCGCAGCCGCCTGCGCTTTGGCAATGGGGTGAACGGGGCGGCGCCGCCCCCCGGCACCTATGTCGCCGCGCGCTATCAGACCGGCATCGGCAGCGCCGGCAATGTGGGCGCCGACCGGGTGGCGGCGTTTGACGCGGCGACCTTCACCACGGTCACCCGCGTCTGGAACCCGTTCGACGTCACCAATGGCCGCGCGCCGGAGAGCGCCGAGATCATCCGCCGCCGAGTCCCCGAGGCCTATCGCGCCCGGCAACAACGCGCGATTACCCTGGCCGACTATGTCAACCGCGCCGAGGAGTTGCCCTTCGTCCAGCGCGCGGCGGCGGCCTATGGCTGGACCGGAAGCTGGCGCACCGTGCGGATCACGCTAGACCCGCTGGGCGCCACCGACCTCCTGCCCGAGCAGGTGGCCGAGGCGCAGGCGCATCTGAACCCGGTGCGCCTGATCGGCGAGGATATCGAGATCCGCCCGCCGGATCTGCTCCCACTCGATATCTGCCTGATCGTCTGCGCCCATCCCCGCTTTTGGCCCGAGGATCTGGAGTTCGAGTTGCAAGAGGCGTTCACCGAAGGTTACACCTCCACAGGCGCGCGCGGGTTCTTCCACCCCGATAATTGGACTTTCGGGCAAAAGCTCCATGCCAGCCAGATCATCGGACGGGCCCTTGCGGTCGAGGGGGTCGACCGGGTGCGCGCGCTCTTAATGGCGCCCTGGGATCAGGCCGGCGGGCCGACGACCGAAACCATCACCCTGACCGAGGACGAGGCCAAACCCGCCGAGAATGCCGTCATCTGCCCGGCCCCCAACCAGATCATCCGCGTCGCCAACGACCCGAGCGCGCTGGAACTGGGCCGGATCCAGATCTTCGCCGAGGGAGGCCGGCAATGAGCTGCGCGCATGACTGCGACCGCCCGGACATCTTCCCGCTGGATATCGAGAACCGCCCCGGCCTTGCCGCGTTCCGCTATCGCATCGGGACCTATGCGCGGATGCGGGCGCATATGCTCGACCGGCTGGTCAAATCGGACCCGCTGCAAGGCTGGAGCCATCTGAGCCCGGACGAGCCCGGCATCGCGCTGTTGGAAGGGGCGGCGCTGGTCGGCGACATCCTCAGCTTCTACCAGCAGCTCTATGCCAACGAAACGAAGCTGGCGACAGCCGCCTGGGACGACAGCCTGCGCGATCTGGTGCGCCTGACTGGCTATCGCCCCGCGCCGGGTCTGGCGGGCCGCACCCGCTTTGCTCTGGAGGTCGAAGGCGAGGGGCCGGTGACCATCCCCGCGGGCCTTCCCATCGAGGCGCAGCTCGACGGGTTCGACGCGCCCGCGCTGTTCGAGACCGACGCCCCCGCCACCGCCTGGGAGGCGTTCAACGCCTTCCACCTCTACCGCCCCCGAAAGGGCAAGGCGCAGATCGGGCCTGCGATGCGATCGCTCGACATCGCGTTGGCCGGCGGCGACATCACCCTGGCCGCCCGCAGCGCCGCGGCGGAGGAAATCGCACCCGGCGACCGGATCCTGATCCTCTCCGGCCCGTTCGACCCCTATGAGATCCTGGTGGTGGAGCGCATCGAGGAGCATCTCGACCGTGTCACCCTGCATTTCGAAGGCGCCGTGCAGCAGGCCCATAAACCCGAGGTCACCGCCTTCCGCCTGGGCCGCAGCTTCCGCCATTATGGCAGCGATCTGCCGGCGACCTTCACCACGTTCCAGGCCGATCCGCCGGCGGCCCAGCAGCATCAGACCTTGTTTAACCGCTCCCTGAGCTTCGATGGGCCGTCGAACGACTATCACACCCTGTTGACGCCCCAACAGATGCCGCTGGACGCAGAGTATGATGACCTGCCAACCGGGGCGCAGATCGTCTGCACCGGGCGCCAGACCTTTGGCGCGGCGGATTTCGCACTGGTCCGCAAGATCGCCCGGGTCGGCTCTCAGACGGTCACCTGGGGCAATGCCTCGGCGGCGGTCAGCCTGTTGACGCTGAACACCGGGCTTGCGCCCTCGACTGGCGCGGGGCAGAGCGGCGCAGGCAGCCTGCAGGAGACCTTCCAGCTCGATGGGTCCGGCCCCGGCCTCACGCTCAGCGCCTCTCTGCAAGAGGTCGCCGCGGCTGAGAAGGTCGCGGCAGAGCTCGCCCAGATCGCCGCCGTCGCCACAATCATCCTGCAGCAGGACATCCGCCATCTGCGCCTGCACGAGACGCTGGGGCCCGAGATGCTGCTGCGCGCGCCTCCCGTGCAGAAACCGGGCGCGCCGAGCGATGGCAAGGTCAATTTCTTCGGGACCCGGGCCGAAGCCGAGGCCCTGGCCGGGCGCAGCCTGCTGCTGGAAGGCGTCACCGAGGCGCCCGAGGAGGTCATGGTCTCGCCCGAGCAACCGGCGCTTGAGAGCCTCGCCCCCGGCGCGCCGGGCGATCACCGGATGTGGCCGATCCAGCTGTTGCAAGTCCCGCAAGGCGGGGCGGAGGGGTTTGCCGAAACCGATCCGACCATCACCGTCTATGGCAATCTCGTCGCGGCCAGCGAGGGTGAAAGCCAGGCCGAGGCGCCGATCGGCTCGGGCGACAGCCGCCTGATTTTCCAGACCTTCGCCGTGCCGAAACCCGTCAGCCGCCATGCCGATGGCGCCGCGACCCCTCCCTGGCTGCCGGCATTGGAGATCCGGGTGGCCGGGCGTCTCTGGCGCGAGGTGGAGACGTTCTTCGACCAGCCAGCCGAGGCGGAGATCTACATTCTCCGCCAGGATGTCGAAGGCAAGGACGCGGTGCAGTTCGGTGATGGCATCACCGGTGCGCGGCTGCCCTCGGGCCGCGGCAATGTCACCGCCGCCTGGCGCACCGGCACCGGCGCGCGGGGCGATCTGGCCGAGGCGGCGGAGCCGAAGGCCAAGGAGAAGCTGAAACCGCTGACCGCCGTCACCATGCCCGGCCCCGCGACCGAGGGCGCCGATCCCGAGGGCCCCGCGCAGACCCGCGCGGCCGCGCCCGCCCGGATGCAGGCTCTGGGCCGGCTGTTAGTGCTCGGCGATTACCGAGCCGAAGCGCTGGCCCTGCCCGGAGTGCTGAAAGCCGATGCGCGGTTTGGCGGTGGCGCGGCGCCGGCCATCGAACTCACCGTTCTGACCGAAGACGAGAGCCCCGAGGCCGTCGCCGCGGTCGAGGCATCGATGCGACATGCCGATCGCTGCCGCGGCCCGGCGCGCCATGTGCTGCGGGTCTCGCGCGGGCGCCGCCGCTGGCTGGGATTGGGCCTGCGCGCGGGCCTCGACCCGGTGCTGCGCGAGGACGATGTCCGCGCCGCTGTCTCGGATGCCCTGGGCGCCTTGCCGCAAGGCGGGGCGTGGCCCGAGGGCCTGCTCGCGCTGCCCCAGCGCAGCTTTGGCCAGGATGTGCATCTCAGCCAAATCCTCGCCGCGGTGCAGGCGGTCGAAGGCGTGGTCTGGGTCGAGGGCACCGCCAGTTTCTTGCTGGCCGGGCTGGGCGACGACCCCGCCGAGATCAAGCTGCCCAAGGCCAAGCCTCTGCACAAACGGGTGATGGTGGCGGGCGATGAGGTGCTGGTCCTCTCCGCCCTGCATCTGCGCTTGGAAACCCTGGCCGTGACCTCCGACGAGGAGTGCCCGACATGACCCG
The DNA here is from genome assembly GCA_038524325.1 of Pseudomonadota bacterium. Lineage (GTDB taxonomy): Bacteria > Pseudomonadota > Alphaproteobacteria > Rhodobacterales > Rhodobacteraceae > Thermohalobaculum. The sequence continues at coordinate 21,389 of JBCBIS010000001.1, read as the reverse complement.
CCATCCCGGCCTGTTCGACCGCCTGCCCGAAATCTATCGCCTGCGCGATGCCGAGGAGGCGCAGGGCGGGCAGTTCGAAGCGTTTATCGGCCTGATCGACGAGGTGATGGAGGCGCTCGACCAGCATGTCGAACAGTTCTACCATGACCATTTTATCGAGCATTGCGACGATTGGGTGGTGCCCTATATCGGCGATCTGCTGGGCCTGACCCATCTGAAGGGCGACCCCTGGACGCTGCGCGCCTCGACCGCCCGTGCGGTGGCGCTGTCCCGGCGCAAGGGGACGCTGGGCGCGATGGAGGAGCTGGCCTTCAGCCTGACCGGCTGGGCGGCCCATGCGGTCGAGATGCGCGAGCGGATGCTCTGGACCCAGCATCTCAACCACCAGCGCCCCGATGCGGGCGGGATCCCGCCGCAGAGCCTGCCGCGCCATCTGGCCGACCCGGTGCGCCACGGCACGGTCACCTTGCGCGACCCGGGGGTGCTGAGCTTCCTGGGCGGCGCCTTCGATCCCTTTGCGCGCACGGCGGATGTGAAGCCGACGGGGGGCACCCAGCCGCGGCTCAACCTGCCCAACCTGGCGATCTTCCTATGGCGGCTGACTGATTATCAGATGCCGGTCGCCCGCCCACGCAGCGCCGGAACCGTGGCGGTGGCCGGCGCGGCGGGGGACGAGGCCCCCTTTGCCGCGCGGTTCCATATCGATCCGCAAGGGCGGCAGATGCGGCTGTTCAACACCTTCCGCTATGACCCCAGCGCAGAGCCGCCGGAGTTCTCGGAGCCTGACCGCACGCCGGGTCCGATGCCTGCCGCGCGGTTGGAGGAGGACCCGCCCACGGGCAATGCGGCGGAGTATATCGCTGTGGATATCCACCAGGGCAGTCGGGCCCCCGATCCTGGCGCCGGAGCGCCCGGGCTGGTGTTTCATCTGAACGAAAACATCTTCGCAGGAACCGAATGGACCACCCGCGGCGCCAATCTCTGCGCCTGGGAGGAGGGGCTGCGCCGCCCGCTCCGTACCCGGGAAATCGTAGTCGATCCGGTGCATGGCCGCGTGGTGTTCGGCATCCCCAACAATGGGCCAGAGGGGCCGGCCCTGCGCAATCGGCTGCGGGTCAGCGGGACCTATGGCTTCGCGGGGCCGGTGGGGGCGCATCCGGTCTCGCGCCAATTCCCCGATACGATCTGGCCGGGGCTGGCCGAGCCCGAGGTGATCCAGGTCTCGGCCCATCCCGGCGGCACCTCGCTGCGCGCGGCGCTGACCGGGCTGGCGAGCGATGGTCCGCCCCGGATCATCGAGATCACCGACTCCATGACCCACCGGGTGAACCTGCTGCAAGTCACCGATGCAGTGGCCGAGAACGGCCCCACCTTCGCCCTCGCGCGCCCCTTCTGGATCAGGGCCGCTACCGGCCAGCGCCCGCTGGTCGAGTTGCGCCAGCCCCTGCGGATGCGCGCCGCCGACCCAGGCGACACGGCGCTGACCCGGGCGCTGGACATCCGCATCGAGGGCGTCCTGCTGAGCCTGCGCAACGCCCCGATCAACCGCGCGATCATCGAGCGGGCGGCGGTGAACTCGCTGCATCTGGAGGGCGTGACGTTGGACCCCGCGGGCCATGTCGAGCTGGACGGCACGGCGGGCGGCACACGGGCGCTCTCGCAGCGGGCCTTTGACCTGCCCTCGGATCTGGGCTTTTCCGACGCGGCCGCGTTGGAGAGTTTCGAGGAACTGCCCCGGATCTCCATGCGCCGCTGTGTGACCGGCCCGGTTGGCATCGCGCAGGACTACCGGCTTGAGCTGACCGATACCATCGTCGACGCCGCCTCCGGTCCCGAGTTCGAAACCGGGCGGTTTGCGATCTCGGATCCCGACGATCCCGCCGATGGCTGGGGTCCGCAGACGATCTTTGACGGGGTGACCATCCTGGGCCGCACGCGGCTGCGCAGCGCGGACGGGCAGGGCGGCGTGTTCGTCCACCCGCTGCGGGTGCGCGACCATCAGAGCGGCTGCCTGCGGCAATGCCGGTTCCCCGCCGAGGGCAACCGGCTGCCCCCGCATACCGCCTGCCTGTTCGGCGCCGCGGTGGCCTTCACCTCGACCCGCTGGGGCGAGCCGGGCTATGGCCAGTTGGACCGCAGCCTCACCGCGACAGCACTGCTCAAAGACGGGCCGGGCGCCGATGAGATGGGCGCGTTCAATTTCCTGCAAAACACGCATCGACTGAAGAACTTGGCCATCCGGCTGAGAGAATTCACGCCGGTCGGGATCAGGCCGATCCTGGCCAGCATCACCTAGAAGGGGAGGGCAAGGGCGATGAAGGGTGACTTTTCCTGGTTCGACCACCGGGCCCGCGACAACTATACGGGCGTTTTGGAGCAACAGGGGCGTGTGCGCCTCGACCGTGACGGGCTGGCGGCCGAGGAGATCGCGCGCGGTCTGCGCAGCCTGATGGGCCGTGACGCTTTCGGGCCGGGCCGCGTGGCGGTGCCGGCCGAGGCGGCAGACAGTCTGCGGGTCGTCTCAGCGGCCTCGGACGGCGCGACGGTTTCGGTCAGGCTGCTGCCGGGCCGCGCCTGGGTCGATGGCATTCCGCTGATCCTGCCGGAGATCATCACCCCCGAAGCGACCTATCTGACCCCGCCGCTGCAAGATCCGGTGTCGCCCGAGAGCATTGCCGAGGGGGTGCGCGACGCCGTGATCCTGGAGGTGTGGGAAGACAGCGTCAGTGCCTTTCAAGACCCCGACAGCCTGCTGGAACCCGCGCTTGGCGGGGTCGATACCACGGCCCGGGTCAAGGTCTTTCACCGCCTCCGCCTGCGCCGTCTGGCCGAGGATGAGGATTGCGCCACCATCGGCCCCAGCCTGCTGGACGATCCGGGCGATCGGGGCCGGCTGACCGCCACGCCCAGCCCGACCGTCGCCATCACCGGCGATTGCCCGGTCGAGGCGGGCGGCGGCTATACCGGCGATGGCCATGTGCTGATGACGGTGGAGATGCTGCGCCCCGGTCCCGCCGGCGCGCGCTTTGCCTGGTCGCGCCATGGCGGCGGCCTGGTCGGGCGCGGGCGTTTCGATGCGGTCTCCAGCGAGATTGCCATCACCCATAACCTGCCGATGATCGCGGCGGCGGGGGTCGAGGGGTTCCACCTCCAGGCCCTCTCGCCCGAGCCGGAGACCGGCGAATGGCGCGTCAGGTTCGAGGCCACGGTCAGCTTTTCGAACGACATCCTGAGCGTCGATGACCCGCAAGGCACCTGGCCAGCCGCAGCGGGAGAGACCGCGTTCTTCCGCCTCTGGGACGGGGTTGGCGATGTGGCCGATTTCGACAGCGGCGCGACCGATCTGGCCGATGGCATCCGGTTGGAGTTCGACCCCGACAACGGTGTGAACTATCGCGAGGGCGATCGCTGGCAGTTCCAGGCCCGGGCGGCGGGGACCTCCTTCGATCCCTCGCTCTGGCCCAATCTGGCGCCGCCGCAGGCGATCCTCTATCACCGCGCGCCGCTGGCCATTCTGGAATGGACCGATGGGCCTGTGGATGCGCTCCAGGCGCCCGAGACCATCGAGGATTGCCGCGACGGGTTCCCGCCGCTGACCGATCCCTGTCATTGCTGTACGATCACGGTCGGCGATGGCATTCGCACCCATGGCGATACCGACAGCATCCAGGAGGCGATCGACCGGCTGCCGGCCTCGGGCGGGCGGATCTGCCTGCTGCCCGGCCGGCACGAGACCAACGCACTGATCGCCAACCGCGCCGACATCACCATCGCGGGCTGCGGCAAGCAGAGTCAGGTGATCCCGCGGCTCGACGCGTTGGACGCGCCGATCTTCACCGTGGCAGACAGCGAGTGTATCCGGATCGAGAACCTCGACATGATCGCGCTGGACGGGGTTGCGGTGCTGGCCACCTCCTCGGATGACGACGCGCTGCGCCAGTTCACCATCGAGGACACCCGCATCCTCGCCTGCGCCCGCGCGATCCAGGTCGAGGGCGGCACGGAGACCGTGCTCCGCGGCAACCGCATCCGGATGATCGACAAACCCGGTGCCGGGGTCGCGATCTATCTGACCGGCGAGGATGCGCGGATCGAGGACAACGAAATCGGCGTCGTCCCGGCCGGGGTCACCCCGGTCCCGCCCGGCGGGCCGGACGATTTCGACGGGCCCGACGACCCGATCGACCCCTGCGCCGACCCGATCAGCATCCTGATCAATCCGGGTTACTACCGCCTCTTCATTGCCTTCTCGTTCGGCTATCCGCTGACCTCGATCACCCCGCCCCCCTTCCAGGCGCTGGGCGGGCTGCAGATCGGCGCAGGCGCCGAGCGCGTGGCGATTGTCGACAATCGCATTCTGGGCGGGGCGGGCAATGGCATCACGCTGGGCGGCTCGCACCTCATGGCTCCACCGCCGGTCGTAGAGCAGGAAGTCGAATCAAGCGGCCCCCAATCGATCAGTTTCGACCAGAGCGCCGTCGCCTTCCAGGGAACCGCGGTCGGCGAAGACGGCGCGCCCATCGAGGGGGTCACCATCCAGATCACACCCGCCGGCACGACAACCTCGGCCAGCGACCGGAGCCGGTCGGAGGGCCGTTTCCAGATGAAGTTCCCCGGCAGCGAGCCGATCCCGGGGCCCTATCTGGTGGATGTGCTCGACCCAGGGCTCTGGGTCACGGGCGTCGAGGTGATCAGCGTTGCCGAGAACAATCAGGGCAATCTGTTTCCGACCTTGCGCGTGCAGGTGGCCGCGCCCCAGACCGCGCCGCAACCCCAACTCGGCTTCCTCTATGGCATCCGGATCGAGGACAACGACATCTCTGCGATGGGATTGAACGGGATCGGCACCACTCCGTCGCTGGCGTTGCTCGGGATCGATCCGGAGGAACCCTCCGAGCCCGGCACCCCCGGCACCCCGACCGATACGTTGATCGGCAACGACACAGCGCCCGATATCGACAGCATCGATATCAGCGAGGTCGACGCGATCGGCAATGCCCGCCTCGCCCCCCAAGCGCTCGAGATCCGTGAGATCTCCGCCGATGAGCGCGCCACTGCCAGCCGGTTCGACCTGGCCCGGGTGGCACTGGTCGATGCGCTGTTCGCGCTTCTGGGGCACCCGGTGGTGGATCTGACAATCCTGAACAACCGGATCACCAACAATCTGCAGACGCCCTTTACCGCCGAGATGCGCGATTATGCCCGCCAGATCGGGCTGGGCGGGATAAGCCTCGGCAGTGTCGAGACGCTGACGATCGCGGGCAACAGGATCGAGGGCAATGGCCGGCGCTATGTCGATCCGGTCTGCGGCATCTTCGTCACCCTGGGCGAGCAGGTCGAGATCACCGACAACCTGATCCGCGACAATGGCCGCTTCGAGCCCGTCGATGCAGAAGTCGAACGTGGCCAGCGCGGCGGGGTGGCCGGGATCTTCATGGCCATCGGCATCGACGAGTTTGGCCAGGATGGCAGTCCGGCAGTCTCGAAACCGGCGTTGAGACTGCATGACAACGTGATTCACCAGCCGATGGGCCGGGCCCTGACCGTGGCCGCGGCCGGGCCCGTCTCGATCAACGCGAACCATTTGACGACCGAGCGGAGCGGGACCGAGCAGGCCGATCTTTTGGCCGGTGCCGCGCTGGTGATCAACTTTGCGGGCACGGCGTCGCTCCCCTCCGGCGGGACGATGCTGCAGGGCAATCAGATCCGGCTGGGCCCGGACTCCGAGGCCTTCATCGGTCTGGCCCTGATCGCGGGCGAGGATCTCGGCCTCGACGCGAACCAGGTCGAGGCATTGCAGACGGGGCAGGGGCAGCCCGGCCAGCAATTGATGCTGAACACCTTCGCCTTCGCCGAGAGCCTGCGGATCACCGGGAACCGGTTCACCGAGCGCACGCTTGGCGGGCAAAGTGTTCAGGTCTCGGTCCTCTCGCTCAGCACGCAGATGAACATGACTGCGCTGAACGAGGCCGATCACTGCATCTTTGCCGCCGATCTGACCCAGCCGAACCCGCGCCAGGTGATCGGCCCGAACCTGATCGTCGACGACGCGATCTGCCGCGATGCCCAGGGGGCGGCGAACCAGATCGCGTTTCTGCCGCCGCTGGGGCTGAAAGGGTTCGAGAACCGTTCGGTCGCGCGGCTGGACGAGGTGCAGGAGCTCAATGGCACGGCGCTGGTCTATAACGGCGCGCTCGAGCCCAGCGTGGTTGCGTTGCGCGGGTACCAGAACACTCAACTCGCGAACGCGATGGCGAGCAAATCGGCCCTGGGCGCCGTGCTCGACAACGAAGTGTCGCGGCTGGCCGAGCGTGCCTCCAGCCGCGCCGACCTGCTCCAGGCCGCCGAAGGCCGTCTTGCGCAGACGATCCGCGATGCCGAGCGGCTAACCGCCGCCGGCGATGTGGTTTCGACGCTGCCAGAGCTGCGCCGCCCCGATGAAGGGCTCACGGTCACCGGCCGGGCGGTCAATGCGGCGGGCATCGGCGTGATCAACAGCGAGGTGCTGCTGGCCGATGCCCAAGGCCGACCCATCGATGGGGTCGAACCGGTCAGAACCGATGCCAGCGGCGCCTTCGTGCTGAGACTGCCGGAGGACCAGGCCGAGGCGCTGCGCGAACGCCTCGATGGCCAGGCAACCGTGGTGCTGCGCGGCGCCGACGAGGCGGATCAGGTGGAGGCGAGCGTTCCACTGAGCCTCGACCGCGCGAGCCTTGTCCTGCCCGACACACGGGTCACCGGCGTGACGGACTTTACCGCGCGGACAAGAACCGCCACGGTGCTCCGCGATGCGGTGGTGGCGCAGCCCTTTGTGCGGCCTGAACTCTCGGCGACAGCCCGTCCGGCGGCGGCGGCCGGCCTGATCTCGCCGCTGGTGCGGGAGAGCCGGGTGTCACTGGCCAGCGTGACCCTGCCGCCGCGCCGCTAGAGCGGGCCAAGGGCGGCGGATCTGCAAGCCCTGCCCAAGGGCGGGCCAGGCAATGGTGCAAGGGAGGGGCATATGGGAGCGATGATGGCCGCAAGGATGCCTTTGGGCGCCCGCGCGCGGAGCGCCAGACCGCTGCCGATCCGCGCCAAACCGCCAGCGCGGACCCAGGGGCCGGCGCCGCTGCAACCCAAATCGGGATGCGCCTGCGGCGGCGGCTGCGCGCGCTGTCAGGGCGGCATCGCCGGACCGGACCACCCGGCCGAGCGCGAGGCCGAGGCGGTGGCGCGCCACGTCCTCTCGATGCCCGAACCCGCCACGGCGCCGGGCGCGACCCTCCAACGGATGCCGGGCGAGGAGCACGCCCTCCAAACGATGTCGGAGGAAGAAGGACCGATCCAGACCATGGAGGAGGAAGAGCCGCTCCAGATGATGGAGGACGAAGAAGAACACCTCCAGATGATGGAAGAGGAGGAGGAAGCGCTCCAAACAAAGGCAGACCCCGGCATCTTGCAACGGCGCGAGAGCCCTGGCTCCGCAAGCACAGGCGGCGTCGGGCGCGCGACCGGCGGGCTGTCGGGCGGCAGACCGCTGCCGGCCCCGCTCCGCGCCTATTTCGAGCCGCGCATGGGCGCCGATTTCTCGAAAGTCCGAATCCATGACGGGGCCGAGGCCGCCGACCGGGCCCGCGCCGTCCATGCGCAGGCCTTCACCTATGGCAAGCATATCGTCTTCAACAAGGACCGCTTCGACCCGGCGAGCGAAAAGGGACGGCATCTGCTGGCCCATGAATTGACCCATGTTGTGCAGCAAAACCACGCGCCGCAGGCCGCCCCTGCCGCGCCGATGCTGAAATCGGACAAGAAGGCGCTGAAGCAGGGCGTCGAAGAGGCGATTGACGCCCTCGAGAAAGCCGGCGACAAATTCACCGAGATGGTGCTGACCAACCTTGCGATCCCCTGGGACCAGATCATCTCGGAGGTGCTGGCCGAGATCAGCCCCATCGCAGCGGCCTCGGCCACCGTGACCCGCGCAGTCGCCCAGGCCACCGACACCACGGCTAAGACGGCAAAGACAGCCGCACCGGCGAAGGCCAAGCCGGGCCTCTCCGCCAAACAGGTTAGCGACCTGCTGGACAAATGGCTGACGGTGATCACCGCCCAGGAAGGGGTTCTGAACACCCATTTCAAGAAAGACAAAAAGCTGAAAAAGCGCCTGCGTGATGCCTATGACGGGGCGGTCGGGGCGCTGATCTCGGCCCATGCCTTGGTCAATGGGGTCGATGGGGTGGAGTTTTATGCCGCGAACAGCGGACGGATCCCCCCCTGGGCCTGGGCTCACCAGCACAGCGTCAAGACGGGATATTCGACCCCGATCCCCGAGGGGTTCCGCAAGAAGGGCGGCAGTTATAAGGGCGAGGTCGCAGGCGTCTCGGTGAGCATTGCCAAAGACAAGACCAAGGACAAGAAGGTCTCCGCGACCGGCGCGAGCACGCGGCATCTGCTCCAGCCGGATATCAAGTATAGCTGTGCCAAACGGGGCTGCTCGGGTGACGAGCGGTACAATCTGCGGGTCAGCTATTCGCTCAAGCTGCGCACCCATTACGGCAAGAAGGCGAAGGCGGCGGACAGTTCCGCCTATGGTCGCGGCACCAGTGCGGAGGACAAGGCGGGGGCCAAATCCATCTCGCGTTCTCTCACGCTCGGGCATCACGAGGGCGAGCATGGCCTCGCGGTCATGCGCTATCTGCGCAACAACCCGCTGCCCGATTTCAGCCAGAAGGGAACCAAGGCAAAGCCGATCTCGCAAGCCACGGTGGATGCGGAGATCAAGCAGTTCAAAGCCGATTTCTGCAAATATCTGCAAAAGCTGCACGAATACAGCTTCGTCAGTGTGGATTGCCCAGGGACGCCGATTGGCCACTCGGAGGAGATCGAGGCGGATGACGAGCTCGGCTGTGCGGCTTACACGCTCAAATGCCCGACCAAATCAAGCCCCGGGCCCTGAGCTGCCGGTCTCTAGCCCGTGTTTCTTAAGCAGCTTGCCCAGCGCCCGACGCTCTTTGCCGGCGCGGGCGGCAGCGGCGGTGACATTGCCGCCGGCCACGTCCATCAGCCGGGTCAGATAGCCCCGCTCCCACGCTGCGATCGCCTTGGCCTTCGCGTCGGCAAAGGGCTCGATCGGGTCGGAGGAGGGCCGGGCCCGACAGGGCGTCTTGCCGAGGTGCTGCACATGGCAGGGGTCGGGGGCGAGGAGATCGCGGGTGATCTCGGTCCCCTCCGCCATCAGGACGGCGCGGTGCAGCAGGTTTTCCAGCTCGCGGACATTCCCCGGCCAATCCTGTGCCGCGATCCAGGCGAGCGCTTCGGCCTCGAGGCGCAGTCCCCGACGGCGATAGGCGTTGCCGAACTTCGTCAGGAAATGGCGCGCCAGGGCGGGGAGGTCCTCGCGCCGCTCGCGCAGCGGCGGCAGATGCACCTCCAACACGTTCAGCCGAAAATAGAGATCCTCGCGGAACAGCCCCTGCTCGACCAGATCGAACAATGGGCGGTTGGAGGCGACGAGGATGCGGCAATCGACCCGAGAGGTCGGACCGCCCCCCACCGGCCGCACCTCGCCCTGCTGCAAGAACCGCAGCAAGGTCACCTGCGCCCGCGGGACCAGCGCATCGATTTCATCTAGAAAGAGGGTGCCGCGATCGGCCAGGTGCACCAACCCGGTGGCGGCCGAGGTCGCCCCGGTGAACGCGCCTGCCTCGTGCCCAAACAGTTCGTTCTCGACCAGATCGCTGGGCAGGCAGCCGCAATTGACCGGCACGAAACTGCGCCGCGCCCGGTCGCTGAGCCGGTGGATCAGGCGGGCGATCAGCTCTTTCCCCGTGCCGGTCTCGCCGCCGACAACAACCGGTGCGGAACAGCTCGCCGCCTTGCGTGCGGCCGAGAGGGCGCGGCGAAACCCTGGGGCGGAGCCTACGATCTCCGACCCCTCAACCCGGCCCGTGCCGGTTGCTCTGCAAGACTGTCCGTGTATCTCAGCGCCCATAACCAGCCCCGCTCTGGAAGACTTGGGGTCGCCGGCCGGTACCGGCCAAGCGCTTGACTGCGACGGTCACGCGAGGCTGAGGCAACCCCCCGGAGACCCGCAGCGACAAGATTATGTCTCGAAATTAAACAGTCTTCAACTCTTGCGGCATTCGCAAAACTGTGGTTCGCGCCATCACCAGGATGTGTTGCGTATGAATTTTCACGCACAGTGAATTGCTGTGGATGCGTTTTTCTGCCCAAAGGAAACCGCGCAAAACCCGGTGGTCGCTCTGACCAAAGGCGGGTTGCGGCCAGAATAATGCCAGACCGTGCGAAGTTGATCCTAGGAGGCGGGCCCGGAACCTGATTAAACAGGGCGGGTCAACAGTCTCCACATCACAGCATCGGTCTCAGCATGTCTATCCCGCAACAGGGCGGCGGCCCCATCGAAAGCCAAGACGATCTGGCAGCCTATCTCGCTTCGGGCTGTAAGCCGAAGGAGGCTTGGCGCATCGGCACCGAGCATGAGAAATTTGGTTATTGCACCGATACGCTGAAACCCTTGCCCTATGAAGGCGACCGCTCGGTCCGCGCGGTGCTGGAGGGGTTGCGCGATCGCTATGGCTGGGCACCGCTGGAGGAAGGGGGGCACATCATCGGCCTCACCAAGGACGGCGCCAATGTCAGCCTGGAACCCGGCGGTCAGTTGGAGCTGTCCGGCGCGCCGCTCGAGACCATCCACGAGACCTGCGACGAGGTGAATGCCCATCTGGCCGAGGTGAAATCTGTGGCCGACCAGATCGGTGTCGGCTTCATCGGCCTCGGCGCCGCGCCGGTCTGGCGGCACGAGGACATGGATGTGATGCCCAAGGGCCGCTATGCCCTGATGACCCGTTATATGGGCGAGGTCGGCACCCATGGCACGCAGATGATGTATCGCACCTGCACGGTGCAGGTGAATCTCGACTTCGCCTCCGAAGCGGACATGGTGCAAAAGCTCCGCGTCGCCCTGGCGCTGCAGCCGGTGGCCACCGCGCTTTTTGCCAACTCGCCGTTTTTCGAGGGGGCGCCGAACGGGCACAAGTCCTGGCGCAGCCGCATCTGGCGCGATCTGGACGCGGACCGGACCGGCATGCTGCCCTTTGTCTTCGATGACGGGTTCGGGTTCGAAGCCTGGGTGCAATACGCGCTCGATGTGCCGATGTATTTCGTCTATCGCGACGGGGTCTATATCGACGCGCTGGGGCAGTCCTTTCGGGATTTCCTGAAAGGGCGGCTGCCCGCGCTGCCCGGCGAGGTGCCCACGCTGAGCGATTGGGCCGACCACCTGACCACGATCTTTCCCGAAGCGCGGATCAAGAAGTTCATCGAGATGCGCGGCGCCGATGGGGGGCCGTGGCGCCGGCTCTGCGCGCTCCCGGCCTTCTGGGTGGGGCTGACCTATGACCAGGGCGCGCTGGATGCCGCCTGGGATCTCTGCCGCGACTGGACGGTGGAGGAGCGCGAGCAACTCCGCATCGACGCCTCGGTCCATGGCCTCGACGCCACCCTGCGCGGGCGGCGGATGCAGGAGATTGCGGGTGAGGTGCTCACCATCGCCCAAGCCGGCCTCAAATCCCGCGCCCGCCCTGGTGCTGGCGGAATGATCCCGGACGAGACCCATTTCCTCAATGCTCTCGAGGAAACGGTCGAGAGCGGCCAGACCCCTGCCGACGAACTCCTTGCCCATTATCACGGCGATTGGGGCGGCGACCTGAAGCGCGTGTATCGGGAGTACAGCTACTGATGCACAGCTATGCGGCCACGATCCGTTGGACCGGGAACCAGGGGGCCGGGACCGCAAGCTATAATGGCTATTCGCGAGACCATGACATCCTGTTTCCCGGCGCGCCGATGATCCATGGCTCCTCTGACCCCGCCTTCCAAGGGGATGCAAGCCGGATGAATCCGGAGCAAGCGCTGCTCAGCGCGGTCTCATCCTGCCATATGCTGTGGTTTCTTCACCTCGGCATGCAGGCGGGGCTGGTGATTGAAGCATACGAGGACAACGCGACAGCCGAGATGGCGATGAACCCTGACGGGTCGGGCCAATTCACTCAAGCAACGCTCCATCCAAATGTTATCATCTCGTCCGGTGATCCGTCGGTTGCCGACAAGGTCCACCACAAGGCGCATGAAGTCTGCTTCATCGCCCGTTCCGTCACTTTCCCCATTCGCTGCGAGGGGACAATCGAAAAACGCTGAGGGAGAAGCCCATGGAAACCGTGTCAGAGAATGCCTGCTTTGGAGGGGTTCAAGGCGTCTATAAGCATCAGGCCGAGACCACCGATTGCGAGATGACCTTCGCCGTCTATCTGCCGCCCCTGGTGGAGAGCCAGACGGTGCCATGCCTGTGGTATCTCTCGGGCCTCACCTGCACCCACGAGAATGCGATGACCAAGTCGATGGCGCAGGCCTTCGCCGCGGATTATGGTATCGCGGTCGTGTTCCCGGACACCTCGCCCCGCGGCGAGGGTGTGGCGAATGACGAGGCGTATGATCTGGGGCAGGGCGCGGGGTTCTATGTCGATGCCACCGAGGACCCTTGGGCGCCGCATTTCCAGATGTATTCCTACATCACCGACGAGCTGCAAAAGCTGGTGATCGGCAATTTCCCGATCGACCGCGACCGGCAGGGGATCACCGGGCACTCGATGGGCGGGCATGGGGCGATCACCCTGGCGTTGCAGAACCCCAGCCTCTACCGCTCGCTTTCCGCCTTTGCGCCAATTGCGCATCCCACGGCCAGCGATTGGGGGCGCAAGCAGCTTTCGGCCTATCTGGGCGCCAATGAGGAAAGCTGGGCGATGAGCGATGCGACCCTTCTGGTGAGGAATGCCGGGTGGAACCGCGATTTGCTGATCGATCAAGGAGCAGCCGATCAGTTCCTCGACCTGCTGAAGCCCGAGGCGCTGTCCGCCGCGCTGGCGGAGACCCGGACCTCCAGCGTCTTTCGCATGCAGCCCGGCTATGACCATTCCTATTTCTTCGTGGCGAGTTTCATGGAGGACCATATCGCCTGGCACGCAGACCGGCTCTGATGTTCGAGCTGTTGCTGACCGCCTGCCTCGCGGGCCAGCCGGGGGAGTGCCGGACCGAACGCCTGCCGGGCGGCGAGACTCTGGCCGCCTGCCGCGAGGTGGCCCGGATCGGGGCGCGCGGCTTCCCGCCCGCCTTCGAGGTGCAGAGCTATCCCTGCGTTGCTGAGGGCACCTCCCCCGATTTCCCGGTCAGCGAGATCGCCCCGGGGGTCTTCGTGCACAAGGCGGTCCATGCCGAGCCGACGCTGGAGAACCGCGGTGATCTCGCCAATCTGAGCTTTGTCATCGGGCCGGAGGCGGTCGCGGTTATCGATACCGGCTCCACCCGAGCGATCGGGGCCGCGCTCCTTGGCGCGATCCGGGCCGAGACGGAGCTGCCGATCCGCTATGTGATCCTCACGCATATGCATCCGGATCACAGCCTCGGCACGGCGGCGCTGACCGAGGCCGAGCATATCATCGCCCATCACCGCATGGCGGATGCCCTGGAGGCGCGGAGAGAGGCCTATCTCACCGCCATGGCGCGCTTTCTGGGGCCGGCCTTCCAGGGCACTGAAATTGTCTTGCCGCGGACCGGCCTCTCCGCGCCCCAGGATCTATCGCTCGGCGGCGACCGGGTGCTGCGGCTGACACCACACGCGACGGCGCATACCGACAATGATCTGAGTGTTCTCGACCGCGCGACCGGGACCTTCTTCGCCGGCGATCTGGTCTTTCACGATCATCTGCCGGCGCTCGACGGATCGATCCTCGGCTGGATCGCGGTGCTGGAGACACTGATGGGGCAGCCGGAGATCGCTCGCGTCGTCCCGGGCCACGGCCCGGTCGCCCTGCCATCCGAGACAGCCTTCACGCCAACCCACAGCTACCTCACGCGATTGGTGGCCGATACGCGCGAGGCCATCGCGGCCGGAACCCCGATGTTGGAGGCGATTCGAACCGTTGGAATCGAGTCGCGAGCGGATTGGCTGTTGTTCGACGTTTTCCATCCCAGAAACGTCACGGCCGCCTATAAGGAGCTCGAGTGGGAATAATAATGCGCGTATTGTCTCGCGCCCGCACAAAATCTCGTGCTGCAGTTGCGTGATGCGCAGTTTATCGCCGAAGCGTGGGATCTTTTTTCACAAAATTTCCTAAGAAAACTTTGAGAGGATCTTGAAACGCGTATGAGGATGCGCAACGCTGATCATGGGTAAGCGGGAAGCAAAATTTCGCGTGTGACGATTGACCCGCGAGCCCTGGCAGCAAGAGCTGTCGAACAAACATTGTGTCCGGAGGGGTCGAGCGACCGCTCGACGGACAAAAGGGGTGGTTAGGTCCAAACCGTCCCGCGAAATGTCGGAGGAAACATGAGAAGCATCGTACTTGGCCTTATGGCCAGCACGTTTGTGGCCGGTGCCGCGCTCGCCAATGACTCGGTGTTGTCGCTGCAATCGAACCCGAACGACTGGGTCATTCAGACCGGCGACTATGCCAACCAACGGTACTCGAAACTCAGCCAGATCAACAACGAGAATGTTGGCGACCTGCAAGTTGCCTGGAGCTTCTCGACCGGTGTGCTGCGTGGCCACGAGGGTGGCCCCCTGGTGATCGGCGACATCATGTATGTCCACACGCCGTTCCCGAACAAGGTCTATGCGCTCGATCTGAATGCCGAAGGCCGGATCATCTGGAAATATGAGCCGAAGCAAGACCCGGATGTCATCCCGGTGATGTGCTGTGACACGGTCAACCGTGGCCCGGCCTATGCCAATGGCATGCTTTTCCTCCACCAGGCCGACACCACGGTCGTCGCGCTGGATGCCAAGACCGGCAAAGTGAAGTGGTCGGTCCTGAACGGCGACCCGAGCAAGGGCGAGACCAACACCGCCACCGTGCTGCCGGTGAAAGACAAGGTCATCGTCGGCATCTCGGGCGGTGAATTCGGCGTGCAAGGTCACGTGACCGCCTACAACATGGAAACCGGTGAGCAGGAATGGCGCGCCTACTCCGTTGGCCCAGACGACCAGATCCTGTTCGATGAGAACACCATGGAGCATGGCAAGCCGGTTCCAGCCAACAGCTCGCTCGACAGCTGGGAAGGCGATCAGTGGAAAATCGGCGGCGGCACCACCTGGGGCTGGTATTCCTATGATCCGGAAGCCGATCTCTTCTATTACGGCTCGGGCAACCCCTCGACCTGGAACCCGGCGCAGCGCCCGGGCGACAACAAATGGTCGATGACCATCTTCGCCCGCGACCCGGATGACGGGATGGCGAAATGGGTCTATCAGATGACCCCGCATGACGAGTGGGACTATGACGGCGTCAATGAAATGATCCTCTCGGATCAGGAAATCGACGGCGAGATGCGCAAGCTTCTGGTCCACTTTGACCGCAACGGTCTGGCCTATACGATGGACCGCGTGTCCGGTGAGCTGCTGGTGGCCGAGAAGTTCGATCCGGTGGTCAACTGGACCACAGGCGTCGATATGGACCCTGAAAGCGAGACCTATGGCCGTCCCGAGGTCGTGGCCCGCTATTCGACCCTGCAGAATGGCGAGGACGTCAACACCACCGAGATCTGCCCCGCGGCCCTTGGCACCAAGGACCAGCAGCCGGCCTCGTTCTCGCCGAAAACCGGTCTGCACTATGTGCCGACCAACCACGTCTGCATGGACTACGAGCCGTTCCGTGTGAGCTACACCGCAGGTCAGCCCTATGTCGGCGCGACCCTGTCGATGTATCCCGCTATGAACAGCCATGGCGGCATGGGGAACTTCATCGCCTGGGATGCAACCGAGGGTAAGATCAAATGGTCGCTGCCCGAGGAGTTCTCGGTCTGGTCGGGCGCCCTGGCCACCGCGGGTGATGTGGTGTTCTACGGCACGCTCGAGGGGTATCTGAAAGCGGTCGACGCCAATACCGGCGAGAAACTGTATCAGTTCAAAACCCCGTCGGGCATCATCGGCAACGTGATGACCTATAGCCACCGCGGCAAGCAATATGTCGCCGTTTACTCGGGCATCGGGGGCTGGGCTGGCATCGGGCTCGCGGCCGGTCTGGTCAACCCGAACGATGGTCTGGGTGCCGTGGGCGGCTATGCCGGCCTCAACAACTACACTGCGCTCGGCGGTCAGCTGACCGTTTTCGCCCTGCCCGACTAAGTCACGCGCAGAGGCGGCGCCTGCGTCGCCTCTCAGACTTCTCTCATCCGGCGTCTGTGATCGCCACGGGCGCCGGATTTTCTTTGCCACCACATCGCGACAGCCTAAGCTGATCGTAGACGAAAGCGAAAAATTGACGGGAGCGAGACGATGAGAACAGGGGCGATTGCCTTGGTCGCGCTGGCCCTGGCCCTGCCGGCCGCAGCAGATCAGAACATTGCGATAAGCTACGAGGAAGACGGCAAATTCTTCACCGCCGATGATATCCCTACCTTCCAGGTTGCCGAGGACGGCACCGTCGACTGGTACACTTTCTCCGGCTTTCGCCGCTATCACGCCGAGTGCCATGTCTGCCATGGCCCAGATGGCGAGGGGTCGACCTATGCGCCTGCTCTGAAGGAGTCGGCGATTACCATGGACTATTACGATTTCGTCGACGTCATCACCAATGGTCGCAAGGTCGATGGGGCCGGCGGCAATTCGGTGATGCCGGCCTTCGGGACCAATGCGAACGTGATGTGCTATCTCGACGACATCTATGTTTATCTGAAGGCCCGGGGGACCGACGCGGTGGCGCGTGGCCGCCCGGCGAAGAAAGCGCCGAAATCCGAAACAGCGCGGCAGTTCGAGAATGATTGCATGGGTTAGGCTTGGTGCCGTGTTGGCCCTGCTTGCGGGGCCGGCTGCGGCGACGGATACCTCGGATCTGGTGTCGAACAGCGCGTTTCGCGTCTGTGCCGACCCGGCAAACCTGCCTTTCTCCAACAAAGCAGGTGAGGGGTTCGAGAATAAGCTGGCGGAGCTTTTGGCCGCCAAACTGGAGCTTCCGGTACAGTATACTTGGTTCCCGCAGGCGATCGGCTTCGTGCGTCAGACGCTCCGCGCGAACCGGTGCGATGTGATCATGGGCTATGCCCAGGGCCATGAATTGGTGCTGAACACCAACCACTACTATGTCAGCTCCTATGTTCTGGTGACCCGCGCGGACACCGAGTTGGCGGAGATCGAGGCTTTGTCGGATCCTCGGCTGAAAGGCCGGGTGATCGGGGTCGTCGCGGGCTCGCCACCTGCGACCCATATGGCGCGCAACGGGCTGATCGGCGCGGCGCGGCCCTATCCTCTGATGGTGGATAGCCGCCATGACAGCACGACCGAGAAGATGATCGAGGACGTGGTCAGTGGAGAGACCGATGCGGCCGTGATTTGGGGCCCCATCGGCGGCTATCTGGCTCAAAAGGCCGAGGCGGCCCTGACGCTCACACCGCTTCTGAAAGAGGAAGGCGCCCCTCGGATGTTCTATCGCGTCACCCTCGGCGTGCGTCAGGGTGAGATCCGATGGAAGCGCAAGCTGAACTCTCTGCTGCGCCGGAACAAGGCCGAGATCGATGCCGTTCTGTCCGAGTACGGCGTGCCCCTGATCGACACCTATGGCAAGGCAGCCGTCGAGTGATACGCGCCCTCGCCGCGCTCCTGCTTACGGCGGCCTCGGTCAGCGCGCAAACCTCGGGTGAATTTGCAGCGGAGCCGACGGAGTACCGGATGGACGCCTATCGCGGCCCGGTGCCGGAAACCCTCTCCGGCGCCACCGTGGTGGATGATGCGGCTGCCTATGCCCTCTGGCGCACCGATCGCGTGGTGTTCATCGACGTTCTGCCCCGCGCGCCGAAGCCGACCAACCTTCCGGCGGGGACAATCTGGCGCGAGAAGAAGCGGTTCTCGATCCCGGGCGCGATCTGGTTGCCGAATGTGGGATATGGCGCCATCGCGTCCGAGACGGACGCCTATTTCCGGCACCATCTCAGGGAAGCGACGGCGGGGGATCGTGGCCATCCGGTATTGTTCTTTTGTCTGGCCGGGTGCTGGATGTCCTGGAACGCTGCGAAACGCGCGCTGGAATACGGTTATACACGGGTCTTCTGGTACCCGGATGGCAGCGACGGGTGGGACTTTGCCGCGTATCCTCTGGAACCGGTAGAGCGGGCGCCGCACTAGAGCAAAAACGGATCTGACTGAACCAGTCAGATCCTAGGTTTTTGCTCAAAGCTCTGGGTCTGAACCAAAAGTCTTTTTCAACCTGATTCAGGTTGAAACGATTTTGGTCAAGGCGTCACTCCATCGCTGCCTGGATTACCTTACCAATCGCAAAAGCGCGTTTTTCAATAATCACAGGGCTCTCGCAGACATAGGTGAGAGATTTGTTCCGGTCTTGATAGATCCTGGTGTCCCAGAGCAGCTTGTCCTCACGTTCCTCGATCGCATCGAGCGCGTCGAAATCATCCTCGGCCGTCTGCGCCTTCAGGCTGGCCAACTCTGATTGATCCGCGTCGATTTGTTCGGCGAGGCCGCGCTGCCGCTCAGCATAGCGTTCAATCCCGCCGATCAGACGGCGCCGGTCGCGCTCGATCAGATCGAAAACGGCGGAGAAGAGGAGGGGCAGGCGGTCCTTCTCAACGGCCGCGAATTCGGAGACGCGGCTCTCCACTTCCTCCATCGAGGTTCTTCGGGCTGCCAGGATCGGGGCAAGCGCCGAGATCTTGCGGTCGTCGCGCCATGTCACCCCTTCCTCCGGAAGCGGTCCGGCCCAGACCTGGCCGATCGAAAGCTGGATCACCTTGCGCTGCGCGCAGGGCCAGTTCGGGTCGTTGAAGGCCAGGGCGGGCTGAGCAGACACCCCCAATGCGACCATCGGAATTAAGTATAAAAACGAAACGGATTTGTGTTTCATAATGATATCTTATCCTTTCCACTGCTCATTGGTTCTTGTACGGGCGCGATCGGCACGCCTATGCTGCATTGCAATAAAGCCGATTCAAGGGATGGAGACACCGGAAGTGGAGACCGGGTCCGGGCCGCAAAGCGGCTCCAACTCTTGAGGAGCGTGCCTATGATTACCCTCGTCTTTGTCACATGTCTGATCGCCTCGCCGATCGATTGCAAGAAGCGCGAACTGCCCATCTATGAAGAGATGTCGCCCATGGCCTGCCTGATCGGCGCGCAAGGAGAACTTGCCCGCTGGCGCGAGGGCCATCCGGGCTGGCGCATCGTCGAATGGCGCTGCGGCCGCGACCGGGTGGCCGAGGCGAGACGCTGATCCTGGCCTCATCGTGCCCCTCCTTTGCGCGTGATCATGCCCTTGGAGGGGTCATAGGCAAAGATTGCGGCCCCCATAAACAACAAGGTGCCGCCGACGACCACGGCCAGCGCCAGCCCGTTGACCTGTAGATAGAGGGCGAAGCGGATCAGCTCGACACAATGGGTGAACGGGTTGAAGAACGCGATGTCATGCAAGAGCGGCGAGCTCTCGTTCAGCCGCCACAGCGGGTAGAGCGCTGAGGAGGCGAAGAACATCGGGAAGATGACGAAGTTCATCACCCCCGCGAAGTTCTCGAGCTGCTTGATCGCCGAGGACAGGAACAACCCGATGGCGCCCAGCAGAAAGCCGCTGAGGATCAGCGCGGGAAGGACGGCCAGATAGCCCCAGATCGGCGGCTCGATCCCCCAAAAATACGCAATCGCCAGAAACGCATAGACCTGGAACAGGCTGACGGCGACCGAGGCGACCAGCTTTGCGCTCAGCAGGAACCAGCGCGGATAGGGGCTGACCAGCAGGGTGCGCATCGCCCCTGTCTCGCGGTCATAGACCATGCTCAGGCTCGACTGCATGCCGTTGAACAGCTGGATCATGGCGCAGAGGCCCGGGACCACATAGGTCTCGTAGAGGACATAGGTCTGATAGGGCTCGGTGATCGACAGGCCCAGCACCGCGCGAAACCCGGCGGCAAAGATGAACAGCCAGACCAGCGGGCGGACCAGGGCGGAGAGAAATCGCTCCTTCTGCTGGGTGAAGCGCAGCGCTTCGCGCCAGATGATCCCCCAGGCACAGGTTGCCCAGCCGGTCATGCGGCGGCCCCGGTGAGCGCGAGAAACGCCTCGGATAAGGGCTGGTCCCCGGCCACCTCCGCCGCCTTTCCCGAGGCGAGGATGCGGCCGAGATGGATCACGACCACATCATCCTCGAGCGCCACCTCGTCGATCAGATGGCTGGCCCAGAGCACGCCAACCCCCTGATCGGCGGCCAGGGCATGGACCTCCGCCACGATGTCGCGGCGGGATTGGACATCCAGCCCGACGGTCGCCTCGTCGCAGAGCAGCAGCCGGGGGCCGTGGAGCAGGGCGCGGGCAATCTCCGCCCGCCTTGCCTGCCCGCCAGAGAGGGCGCGCACCTTCTCTCCCATCCGGTCCGCAAGGCCGACCCGAGCCAGCAGCGCCTCTCCCTTGGCCAAGCACGCGCGCCGGGTCAGACCGTGGAGCGCTCCGTGATAGACGAGGTTCTGCGCCACCGTCAGATTGGCGTCGAGGGCACGGGACTGAAACACCACGCCGAGGCGCGAGAGGGCGTCTCGCGGCTGGCGGCGGACATCATGGCCACAAACCTCGATGGCACCGGTGACATTGTCGTAAAGCCGGGTGATCAGGTTGAACAGGGTCGACTTACCGGCCCCGTTCACGCCGAGAAGTGCGGTGAAAGACCCCTCAGCCACCTCGAGCGAAACGTCGGACAGTGCCATCCTCTGCCCGAAACTGTGACTGACGGCGCGGACCGAAAGCGCTGTCACTGCTTGATTTTCTTGGTGACGGTGAAGGCGCCATCCAAGACGACGAAATAGAGGCCATCGGCGCAAGTCGCCTCCAGCACCTCGAAGCCGCCGTCATGCTCGACGATATCCTCCGCCGCGGCATCGCAGCCTTCCGCCTGCAACGCCTTCAGGATCTCCACCTGCTCCGCCTCGGTGGCCGACTCATGCGCAAAGGCGGGGGCGGCGATCAAGCTGGCCAGCACAAGATGCTTCATCGCACCCCCTTCATCGTGTCACTCGGCGCGACGACCGATGACGTTGAAATCAGCGTCGAGGTCAATGTCGAATTGCCCGCCTTCGGCACAGATCACATCGTCGAGTTCGAAGCCTCCGCCATCTTCCAACTCGATATCGTCATCGTCCATCTCGCATTGCATCTCGGCCAACATCGCGTTGATCTTCGCGATCTGGTCGGCGGTCGGGGCGCCTTCGCCTGCCTCGAGCGGGCCGTCATAGATCATGCTGAAGACATAGTGCTTGCCGTCTTCTTTCTTGATCTTGATGTCATATTGCGCGGCGCGGCAGACCACGTCGTCGAGCTCGAACAGGGCATCGGTTTCCTGTTCGGCCTCGGTGAC